>CP021373.1:300000-494144 GCA_002600635.1 Rhizobium sp. ACO-34A
GACCATGCCGAGCTTCGTCTACCTGATCCCCGTCGTCATGCTGCTGGGCATTGGCAAGGTGCCGGGCCTGATCGCGGTGGTCATCTATGCCATCCCGCCGATGATCCGGCTGACCGATCTCGGCATCCGGCTGGTCGACAGGGACGTGCTGGAGGCGGCTGATGCTTTCGGTGCTGACGGCTGGCAGAAGCTCGTCAAGGTGCAGCTGCCGCTGGCCCTGCCGACCATCATGGCCGGCATCAACCAGACCATCATGATGGCGCTTGCCATGGTGGTCATCGCCTCGATGATCGGCGTGCAGGGGCTGGGACAGCCGGTGCTCAAGGCCATCGCCAACCAGTACTTCACCCTCGGCATCTTCAACGGTCTCGCCATCGTCGGCATCGCCATCATGTTCGACCGTGTCAGCCAGGCCTATGGCAAGCGGCTGCAGAAGCACCGGGAGATCGTCCATGGCTGAGCATGCCTTCGGCGGCATCCGGATCCGCCATCTCTACAAGATCTTCGGCCCCAATGCCGCGGCCCATATCGAGGCCGTCAGGAACGGCCTCACCAAGGCGGAGCTCAATGCCAGATACGGCCATGTTCTCGGGCTTCGCGACATCAACATCGAGATGCCCTCGGGCTCCATCCAGGTCATCATGGGGCTTTCCGGCTCGGGCAAGTCGACGCTCATCCGCCATATCAACCGGCTGATCGATCCGACCGCCGGCGAGGTTCTGGTCGACGGCGCCGATGTGGTGAGGATGCCGGAGGCGGAGCTGCGCGAGTTCCGCCGTCACCAGACGGCGATGGTGTTCCAGAAGTTCGCGCTGCTTCCTCATCGCA
Organism: Rhizobium sp. ACO-34A; assembly: GCA_002600635.1. NCBI lineage: Bacteria > Pseudomonadati > Pseudomonadota > Alphaproteobacteria > Hyphomicrobiales > Rhizobiaceae > Rhizobium > Rhizobium sp. ACO-34A. Next base: position 300,829 of record CP021373.1, read on the forward strand.
ACGTGCTCGACAACACCATCTTCGGCCTGGAGGTTCAGGGGCTGCCGCGCCAGAAGAGCCTCGATACGGCGATGCGCTGGCTCGAGCGGGTGGGCCTGAAGGGGTTCGAGCAGAAATACCCCAACCAGCTTTCCGGCGGCATGCAGCAGCGTGTCGGCCTGGCGCGGGCGCTGGCCAATGACGCGCCGGTTCTCCTGATGGACGAAGCCTATTCGGCGCTCGATCCGCTGATCCGCATGGACATGCAGACGGTTCTGCTCGACCTGCAGAAGGAGATCCGCAAGACCATCGTGTTCATCACCCACGATCTCGACGAGGCCCTCAGGCTCGGCGACCGGATCGCCATCCTGCGCGACGGCGAGGTGATCCAGCAGGGCACCAGCCAGGACATCGTGCTGCGCCCCGCCGACGCCTATGTCGAGAACTTCGTCCGGGAAGTGAACCGGGCACGCGTCATCCATGTCGAGGCCGTCATGGACCCGCTCGACGGCGCCGACACATCCAACACGCCCGACACATCCGGCACCCCCCGCATCCCCGCCGACATCACCATCGAAGACGCCGTCCGGATCCTCTCCGATACCCCCCGCACCCAGGCAATCGTCACCGACCCGACCGGAAAACCGATCGGTAAACTCGACCTCCACAAACTCCTCAAGGCCATGGTGAGCCCAAAACATTGACGACAAGGACGCGGCCTCGGAAAACACAGCAGAGAAGGGGGCAGGAACGACGGATCTCTGCCCTCCTGGCAGCCTCCCCCTCTCATGCTTGCCTGATCAAAAATAAAACAAAGCCCGCGTCACCTCATCGGTGGCGCGGGCTTCATGATTAGCGACACGCCCGACTGACAGGCGATCTCAAGCCATCCGGAACGTCATGCGACCTCGTTCAATCGGCTGACGTTTCCTGCTGCTGCAATCGCCATTCCGGCGCGTCTTCCCTCGTAAAAAGCGTAGGGAGCCTGTCTTGGCGCAACGCCATCGCCGATCTCGACGAACGCCACGCCGAGTTCCGCCAGTTCCAGAGCGAGCCAGTTGGCCGCCACATTCGTGGTTGAAAAGACGAGACTGTCGGCATCGACCACCTCTCTGGCTCCCGTCAGGTGAGAGAGAAGGGTTGCCGAATTGCCTTGCCAGCTTTCGACGCTGGTTTCCGTCCGGAACTGAACCCCGAGCCTGCTCAGCGTGCGGCGCAGAGGAATATCCGCGGACGTTCGCTGCAGCTCCTTTCCCACCAGTGCATCCGGCGTCACCAGCACGACCTGATGCCCCTGTTCGGCGAGCTTCCAGGCTGTGCCGCAGCCTTTCCAACCGCCGATTTCGTCCACCAGCACGATGCGGTTGCCGAGCCTTGCCTGACGGGCCATGACGCTTTCGGCGGAAAACACGTTTCCCTGCTCGATACCTTCGAGCGACGGGCGATCGGGCAGTGCCTTCTGAAATCCGGTGTCCAGCGGCAGGGAACCGGTTGCCAGGATGACGACGTCGGCACCCATGTCGATGACGTCGGCTCCCTCGATATAGGTGTTCAGGCGGACATCGACGCCGAGCTTTTCGAAGCGGGTTTCGTACCAGCGGACAAGATCCAGGATCTGCGCCCGCCGGGGCTGCTCGCCGGCAAGACGGAACGCGCCGCCCAGCCGGTCCGACGCTTCCGCAAGCACGACCCGATGTCCCCTTTCCGCCGCCACGCGCGCAGCCTCCAGTCCTGCCGGTCCACCGCCGACCACCAGCACGCTTTGCGGGCGTTCCACAGGCTCGAACCGGTCGCCGCCCCATTCCGCCTCGCGCCCGACCGATGGATTGATGAGACAGCTGATCCAGTAGTCGCGCGAACGCCTGCCCCAGCACATCTGGTTGCAGGAAAGACAGCCGCGAATATCCTCGGGCGTACCAAGTCGCGCCTTGTTGGCAAGATGCGGATCGGCAATCTGGCCGCGGACGATGGAGACCAGATCGGCAGCCCCCTCGCCGATCGTGATTTCCGCATTCTCAGGTGTCCGGATATGGCTTTCCGACGTCACAAGGGCGTGGGTTACGACCTTCTTCAACCGTGCGGAAAGCTCGGCTCCCAATCGCTCCGGATAGAGAAAGGTGGGCATCAGACTGCCATAGTCGAAATATCCGCCCGATCCGCAGGTCACGTAGTCGATCAGCCCCTCCTCGTCGAGGCCCGCGACGATCTCCGTCAACTGGTCGCGGTTGAGAGCCGTCGGACAGCCAGGCTCGTCGCTGACGGTCAGGCCGATGATGAAGTCGGGGCCGCAGGCGTGTCGTATGCGGCTCAGGATCTCCCTCGAAAACCTGGTTCTGTTCTCGAGGCTGCCGCCCCAGCGATCTTCGCGATGGTTGTAGAACGGCGTCCAGAACTGGTCGACCAATCCCCCATAGGCTGCCCACACTTCGACGCCGTCGAAACCTGCCGCCTGACAGCGCCGCGCGGCGGCGACGAAGGCTTCGATGGTTTCCTCGATTTCCGCCTCGGTCATGGCGTGGGAGCCGTCGCTGTCGTGATAGCTCGGCCCTCCGGACGGCGACCAGTGGGGATGAAACGACAGATCGGAATCGCCATGGCTGCCGACGTGATAGAGCTGCTGGACGATGACGGCGCCGTGCCGTTTCACGCTGTCGGTCAGTTTCCGGAATGCCGGGATAACTGAATCGTCGCATGCGCGAAAGTTGCCCCGCGTCAGCACCGTCGCCGGATGAACCGGCATGGGCTCGACGACGATCATCGCGGCACCGCCGATCGCCCGTTCGACATAATATGCGATCGTCTGGTCGCCCGGGAGGCCATCCACGGACATGTTGGCTGTGTGGGCTCCGAAAACGATCCTGTTGCGCAGGGTATGACCGGCAAGCGAGATTTCGGAGAAAGTCTTGGGAAATGGCGTCGTCATGTTGAAACCCGATAGGATGCGGGGCCGGAAGTGGCCGGAAACGAAGTGAAACGGCGGGCTCCCGGGAGCCCGCCGCAAGGATGGATCAAAGGCCGGCGGAGATCTTCTCGGCCACATCCGCGCCGAGCCATGTTTTCCAGACCTCCGGATGCTCCTTGAAGAAATACCTGGCGCCGTCCTCACCGCTTGCCTGAGTGTCGGTCATCCAGGCCATGACCGAGCTGACGGTGTCGTTCGTCCAGGACCGCTTGCGCAGATAATCGATGACGCCGGCGTTCCCGCTCTCGGCCAGCTTCTGCGAGACGAGGGTCACGACGTTATCCTTCGGCCACTCGTTTTTCCGGGGATCGCTGCAATCCGCAACCGTATTGCAGCGCTTCCATTCCTCGGCGCTGTGCGGGACGCCTGCATCGAGCCGGACCATCGCATATTTCCCGAGGAGCGCGGTCGGCGACCAGTAATAGCCCATCCATCCCTCCTTGCGCTCATAGGCCTTCGACATCGCTCCGTCCAGACCGGCCTGGGTTCCGGGATCGACCAGCTCGAAACCCTTTGCCGCACCGTCATAGGCCTTGAAGAGCTGGGCGCTGACGACCGAGCCGCCCGACCCGGACGGGCCGTTGAAGACGGCTCCCTTCGATGCATTCTCCGGAGCCGGAAAAAGCTCCGGATGCGCAAGGGCGTCATCGACGGTTCGGATGTCGGGGTGGGCGTCGACGATATACTTCGGCACGTACCAGCCCTGAATGCCGCCGTCGGACAAGGCCGGTCCGATATTTACAATTCTGTGCTCGTCGGTGCCTCGTTTCACGATCTCCGGCACCAGATCGACCCAGGACTCGCCGGCGATATCGGGCTGCCCCTTTTCGACCATCGAGGTGATCGTCGGCACCGTATCTCCGGGCACGAACTCGACCTGACAGCCGAAACCATGTTCAAGAACGAATTTATCGACATTGGCGAGCAATTCGCCACTTTGCCAGTTCATGTTGGCCACGGTGACCGTTCCGCATTCGGCATGCGCGCCGGATGCAAGGCCGGTGACGAGAATGGTTGCCGAGATTGCCAGTAAGCCTTTCATCGTATTCCCCTTTTTTATAGTGGTGACTTGGTCTCGGCGGCCCGGAGCATTTTTCCGGGTCTTCGGCACAATGCCTCCATGTGCCGGCCAATGCAGGGGATGGTATTTGCGTCCCGGCTTTGCGTATTGTACGTTTAGGACAATTTCATATACAGTTCGGAGGCTCGCCGCTTGCAACGCGACTACTCGCAGCTGGGACCGAGCAAAGCGGCGCCCGAGGTGATCTCGCCATTGCGCGTGGGAATTGTCGTCACGCCGAATTTCACCTTGATGCCGCTGGCCTGCCTCACGGATTTCCTCCGGCTTGCGGGCGACGAAGGCGATTTCAGCAGACGGATCTATTGTGACTGGGATCTGCTTTCGCACGATCTCGAGCCCGTGACATCAAGCTGCGGGCTGGAGATGAAGCCCACTCGGACTTACCCGGATCCACGAGAATACGATTTCATCGTCGTGCATGGCGGCATCCTTCACGGAGACCACAGGACCCCGCGGGAGCTTTATGATTTCATCGTCGAGGCAGCCCGCCTCGGCGTGCCCGTGGCCGGCAATTGCTCGGGCAGCTTCCTGTTGGCGGAAGCGGGGCTGCTGTCGGGAAAGAGATGCGCGGTCCACTTCTCGCTCGCGGGACCGTTGAGGCAGAATTTTCCGGATATCATTCCGATTACGGACGTGCCGGTGGTCGCCGACGGAAATATCATAACCTGTCCCGGCGGACTGGCATCGATAAAGCTCGCCATGTACCTCGTATCGGGCGCCTGCGGGGAATCCCGGGCGCACAAGGCCGTCCACTACCTGCTCGGTGACCACGGCTTTGAGAAGGAAGGCACGATCGAGCAGCAGGATCTCGGCATGAAGTGCGAAGACCGTCGCGTGGTGAATGCGATCGGCCTCATGCGACAGAAGATGTACGAACTCTGTTCGATCGCCGAGATCGCGGCTGGCGTCGGCACCTCTGAACGGGAATTATCCAGGCTCTTCCAGAAACACCTGAAGGTCGCGCCAAGCCAGTATTGGCGACAGATGCGTCTGAGAGCCGCCAAATGGATGGTTCTCAACAGCGATCGCTCCATAGCCCAGATCGCCTATGAATGCGGGTTCACGGACTGCGCGCATCTGGTGAACTGGTTCAGGCGCATCTACCATGTGACACCGGCAAAGCTTCGGCGATCGCATCGGCAGCTCGGGATCCGCTGACCTCCATCGGCAAAGCCGGCACAAGCATGCAATAGCGCCCCGGCACGGCACGCTCCTCCTCTTTACTCGATAAGCGCACGCATCACCCATGGGCGCCTCCCCGACGACCGGAGGCGCCAGGGACGGCTCGATCTTCATTATTTTTATTGTAGACATATTGTCTATTATAGAGCTACAACATGTCTACTTCGGTGGGCGAGGCAAGATCGTCAGCGATCCGGGGTGGGCCGAACGGAAAAATCCTAGGAGGAATTCCATGAACTTTGACGGTATCTACACACCCGTCATAACGCCGCATCGCGCGGACGGAGCGATCGACCGGGACGCGTTCGCGCGGATGATCGAGCATCTGGTCGCATCCGGAGTGCACGGCATCATCAACGGTGGCTCGACGGGCGAATATTATGCCCAGTCCATGGACGAGCGCATCGAGATGGCCGGGTTTGCGAAGGAGATTATCGGCGATCGCGTGCCGCTGGTGATCGGCACCGTCGCCATTCGTCTTGAGGATTCCATCACCATGGCGGAGACGGCAGCGAAGATCGGCGCCTCCGCCATCCTGGTGGGGTCTCCCCCCTATTCCGTTCCGACCGAGCGTGAAAATGCTCTCAACGCGCTGGCTATCGACCGCGCCGCCGATCTGCCCATCATGCTCTACAACTATCCCGGCCGCATGGGCATCAACATGGGCGAAGAGTTCCTCGATCGCGTCGGCCGCAGCCGGAACTTCTCCGCGATCAAGGAAAGCTCGGGCGATATCAATCGCGTCCATCTGCTGGCCCGCGACTACCCGCATATCCAGATGTCATGCGGCATGGACGATCAAGCGCTGGAGTTCTTCGCCTGGGGCGCGCGCAGCTGGGTCTGTGGCGGCTCCAACTTCCTGCCCGCCGAACACATCGCGCTCTACAGGGCATGCGTGATCGAAGGCGATTTCACGAAGGGGCGCCGGATCATGTCCGCAATGATGCCGCTGATGCGGGTCCTCGAGCAGGGCGGCAAGTTCATCCAGTGCATCAAGCATGGCTGCGAGATGGACGGCTTCGTCGCCGGCCCTCCGCGCCCTCCGCTGAAACCGTTGAACAAGGACGACATGCGTCAGCTGGAACAGGTGGTGCGGGTTCTCAAGCGTACAATCTCAGAAATCGAAGCGGAGGCATGACATGGGTGATCTTCTGACGCATGACGAATACAAGGCTATCGCCGCCGGCCTGGAGTTTCCCACGCAAGCCTTCATCAATGGCGGCTTCCGGCCCGCGATTTCCGGCAAGACGTTCGAGACCGTCAACCCGGCGACGGGAGATGTGCTGGCCAAGGTCGCCGCGTGCGGGCCGGAGGATGTCGACTTCGCCGTCGGCAAGGCCCGCGATGCCTTCGAGGATGGACGCTGGTCGCGGCTGCATCCGTCCGCCCGCAAGGAAATTCTCATTCGTTTTACGAGGCTCCTGAAGCGCAATGCCCGCGAACTCGCGGTGCTTGAAAGCCTCGACAGCGGCAAGACGATCTACGACTGCGAAAACGTCGATGTTCCGGAAACGATCCATTGCCTGGCGTGGCATGCCGAACTCATCGACAAGATCTACGATCAGGTCTCCCCGGCTTCCGACAATCACATCGCCATGGTCGTGCGAGAGCCCGTCGGCGTGGTCGGCCTTGTGCTGCCCTGGAATTTCCCGCTGCTGATGCTCGCCTGGAAGATCGGCCCGGCGCTGGCGGCCGGCAATTCGGTCATCGTCAAACCCGCCAAGGAAACGACGCTGACGGCGTTGCGTGTGGCGGAGCTGTCGATGGAAGCCGGAATTCCCGCCGGCGTGTTCAACGTTCTGCCCGGCGGCGGTTCCGAGGTCGGCGAACCCCTGGGCAAGCATATGGACGTCGACATGGTGTCCTTCACCGGCTCGACGGAAACCGGACGGCGCTTCCCGCGCTATTCGGCCGACTCGAACCTCAAGGAAGTGACGCTCGAAATGGGCGGCAAGAACCCGGCCGTGGTTCTCGATGACGCCGAGAACATTGATCGCGTTGCCGCCCATATCGTCAATGGCGCTTTCTGGAACATGGGTGAAAACTGCTCGGCCTCCTCGCGGCTGATCGTCCAGCGCGGCATCAAGGACGAACTCCTGAAGCGCATGATCGCCCATGCGCGCGAATGGCCGATGGGCGATCCGCTCAATCCGGAAAACCGTGTCGGCGCTCTGGTGTCCAAATCGCACTTCGACAAGGTGGTCTCATATCTCGACAGGAACCAGAAAGTCCTGCTGGGCGGCAAGGCCGGGGACGGGTTTGTCGAGCCGACGATCATCGATGTCGCCGACCGCGACGCGAAGGTCGTGCGCGAGGAGGTTTTCGGTCCTGTCCTGTCAGTCCTGACCGTGGACACCTACGAAGAGGCAATCAGCCTCGCCAACGACACCGAATACGGTCTCGCCGCTTCGATCTACACCGCCAACGCCAAGCGGGCGATCCGCGGCGCACGGGCGATCCGCGCCGGCACCGTTACGGTCAATTGCTTTGGCGAAGGTGACATCAGCACGCCCTTCGGCGGGTTCAAGTCATCGGGGTTCGGCGGCCGCGACAACGGCATCCATGCGCATGACCAGTACACCCGCATCAAGACGATCTGGATCGACCTGACGGACGATGTCGACGAGGCCGTTTCTTGAGCACACACACGGCCATAAGACTGCCGGTCCATCGCGGGCCGGCAGCCTGGAGCGCGATCCTCCCCGAGGACGAAAAGCCTCGGTCGGTCGAAAATGACCAGCACGTCGATGTGGCCATAATCGGCGGCGGGTTCGCCGGTCTTTCGGCAGCCCGCCGCCTTCACCAGATCGACCCGAAACTTCGCATCGCGGTACTCGAGGCCGGTCGACTGGCGGAAGGCGCGTCCGGCCGGAATTCGGGGTTCATGATCGATCTGCCCCATGACGTCTCCTCGAACGACTACTCCGGCAAGGGGTTGGCGACGGACAAGGAAATGATCGCGCTGAACAGGGCGGCCATTTCCTTCGCGCGTTCCAACGTCGAGGAATACGGGATCAATCCGGCCTATTTCGATCCGGCGGGAAAGATCAACGGCGCGGCGGGCGCGGCCGGGGACGATCGAAACCGCACCTATGCGTCGCATCTCTCGCGTCTGGCCGAGCCCGCCGAAATGCTCGACGCGAAAGCCATGCTGGAGATCACCGGAAGTCGCCATTACGTGTCGGGGCTTTATACTCCGGGCACCGTCATGCTGCAGCCGGCGGGCTATATCCGCTCTCTCGGCGCAGGCCTGAAGCGCGACGGCATCGGCGTCTTCGAGCGTTCGCCTGTCCTGAACTTCAATCGCACAGGACTGGCATGGGAGCTGACGACCCCCGGCGGGCGCGTCCGCGCGACCAAGGTCATCATGGCCAATAATGGCCATCTTGAAAGCTTCGGCTTCAAGCGCAGAAGGCTGATGCACGTCTTTCTCTACGCTTCGATGACCAAGGAGCTGGATGCGGAGACGATCAGCCGGCTCGGCGGTCACTCCCGCTGGGGTATCACGCCATCCGATCCGATGGGCACCACCATGCGCCGGATCGATACCGCCCAGGGCGGAAACCGCATCGTCACGCGCACCTGCGCAAGCTATCTCCCCGGAATGCTTCCCTCCGAGGCCGCCGTCGCCCGGGCAGCGCGCATTCACCGCCGGAAGTTTGCCGACCGCTTTCCCGGCCTCGCAGATATGCCGATGGAATTCAGCTGGGCGGGACATCTGTGCCTGAGCTGGAACGGCGTCTCGGTGATGAGAGAGCTTGAACCCGGCCTTTATTCCGCATGCTGCGACAACGGTCTCGGCACGGTACGAAGCACGCTGACCGGCATGGGAGCAGCCGACCTCCTGTGCGGGCAGCCGTCTAAGATCGCGGATCATTTCCTGAGCGAAGACGAACCCACGCGTCTGGCGCCGTCGCCGCTGGACCGGATCGGCGCCAGTCTTTTCCTGGCATGGAAAGAATGGAGAGCGCGCAGCGAATGATCGAAGTGACCGGAGCGAATACGGCTGGAGCTGTAGATGAAGAAGCATAATCCCAACCCCGCTGAGCGCCTGAAGGTCGGCTTCGTATTGGCCCGGTCGTTCACGCTCTCGGCGTTTTCGCTGTTCGTCGACACGTTGCGGCTTGCGGGCGATGAATATGACAGGTCCGGTCGGGTCAAGGCCGACTGGGAAGTCCTCGGCAGCACGCGGCATCTCATAAACTCCAGCTGCGGCATCAAGCTCGCGCCCACTTCGGATTTCGTCGATCCGGCCCGGTTCAACTACATCGTGGTCGTTGGAGGGTTGCTGACCAATGCTGCCCCCGTCGATCAGGAAACGATCAATTTCCTGAAGCTTGCTGCGGCAAGAAAAATCCCCTTGATCGGCGTCTGCACGGGAACCTTCATTCTCGCGGAAATCGGCCTGATGAAGGAGCACCAGACCTGCGTGAGCTGGCTGCACTACAACGCCTTCCGGGATCGGTTTCCCGATCTTCCGGTCCGGCCAGACCGTATCTTCAACCTCGACAGAAACCGCGGATCCTGCGCCGGCGGCAGTAGTGCGGCCGATATGGCCGCCCTCATCGTCAAGCGGCACCTGGGGCTCGACGCCGCTCGAAACGCACTGGAGGTCCTCCATATCGAAAGAGCGCGGACGCCCCTCGAGATCCAGCCGCGAAGCCCTCTTCCGGCGACCTGCGACGATCCGCGGATCAAGGCGGTTCTGATCCAGATGGAAGGCAATATCGAGCACACGGTTCCGATATCGTACCTCGCGGCGTCGGTAGGTCTTTCTCGCAGGCAGCTCGAGCGCCTCTTCATCAAGACGATCGGCGTCACACCGGCTTACGCCTATACGCAGGTGCGACTGGAACGGGCCAAGCGGCTGCTCAGGAATACCCGTGCCCCCTTGATCGAAATAGCGATGGAAGCCGGCTTCGGTAACGCCTCGCATTTCAGCAGATCGTTTCGCAGGATTTGCGGTCAGTCACCCACAAAGTTTCGGGCGCAAATCTAGACCTTTCGAAGGACTGCCGGCTATTGTCCGGCAACACAGCCGGCATCCGGAAACGAACCGGATCTGAAACAGCAGGGACAAGCAAGATGCGCTCCTCCAAGATAGTCCACATCGTGAGCTGCCACGCCGAAGGCGAGGTCGGGGACGTCATCGTCGGCGGGATTGCGCCCCCTCCCGGCCAAACCGTCTGGGAACAATCCCGATGGATCGCCGAGGACAAGACGCTGAGAAACTTCGTCCTGAACGAACCGCGCGGCGGGGTTTTCCGCCACGTCAACCTGTTGGTGCCGCCCAAACATCCCGACGCCCAGATGGGGTGGATCATCATGGAGCCGGAAGACACGCCGCCCATGTCCGGTTCGAATTCGATCTGCGTTTCGACGGTACTTCTGGACAGCGGCATCATCCCGATGACGGAGCCCATCACCCGCATGACGCTGGAGGCGCCGGCCGGGCTGGTGGAAGTCGAAGCGGAATGCCGCAACGGCAAAGCCGAGCGGATCACCGTCAGAAACGTCAAGAGCTTTGCCGCCCGGCTCGACGCCGTGCTCGACGTGCCCGGCATCGGCAGGATCACGGTCGATACGGCTTACGGTGGCGACAGTTTCGTCGTCGTCGACCCCGAAAAGATCGGTCTGGCGCTGGAGCCGGAAAACGCCCGGACCATCGCTGAAATCGGCATCAGAATCACCAATGCCGCCAATGACCAGCTCGGCTTCGAACATCCCGAGGACACCGGCTGGAACCACATTTCCTTCTGCCTTTTTGCCGGACCGCTCTATCAGGAAGGCGGCCGGCAGAAGGCCCGCTCGGTCGTGGCCATCCAGCCCGGCAAGATAGATCGCTCCCCGACGGGCACCGCCGTCTCCGCCCGCATCGCGCTGCTTAACGCACGCGGCCTGATGAAAGAGGGAGACACTCTCACCGGCGTCTCGATCATCGGCTCGGAATTCGTTGGCAAGCTCGTCGAGGAAACGACGATCGCCGGACGGAAGGCTGTTGTCCCGTCCATCTCCGGCCGCGCCTGGATTACCGGAACATCGCAGCTCATGCTCGACCCGGCCGACCCGTGGCCGGGTGGCTACAAGCTTTCCGACACATGGCCAAAGCTCAAATAGGAGACGAGGGCGTCAGGTTCACGCTTGGGTGAGCGGTGCCGCGCGTCACGCGGCCTTGGCGTACTGCCTGACCAGCTGCCGTTCCGCGCCGAGGATGCTCTCGCAGATACGTGCTGCGTCCTCCACATTTCGGTCCGTGATGGCGTTGATCAGAGCCAATCGGGCGTCAAAGCGCGTTTGCAGCGCGTTGCGATCGATTGCCTCGTCATAAGGCACGAAGAGCGCGGCGAGCGCGTCTTCCAGACCCTTGGCGATGAACCCGTTCTGCGAGGCTTCGGCCAGGGCGATGTGAAACGTGTTTTCTGCCTGCCGCAACACTGCGGCCGATTGCGCCTCCACCATGGCGTCAAGCCCGATCCGCATGCGCTTGAGATCGGTGGGCGTGCGCCGGACGCAGGCCAGCCGTACCGCGCCGACCTCGTTGATATCCCGGTATTCCAGCGCGCGGAGGATGACCGTCGGATCACGGCCGATGATGCGGCGTGCAATCTGGTTCAGCTGCGCCTCATCCGTCACGAATGTGCCGCCCTGGGTGCCACGCCGCACAACGACATAGCCTTCCGTTTCCAGCACGCGCAGGGCCTCGCGAAGTGTCACGCGCGAAATGTTCATGTCGATCGAGAGCTTGCGTTCGGCAGGCAGCCGCTCGGCCGGAAGCAGAAGGCTAAGCTGGATCCGCCGCTTGATGCGCTCCACGACGAGCCCGTAGGCGGAATGCTGCTCGACCGGCCGGATACCCCACAGCATGTCAAACTGCCGTAAACGTGTTGTCGACGAAAATCTCGGCTCCGTTCACGAAGCTGGAATCGTCCGATGCAAGGAAAAGGGCGACATTCGCCACCTCTTCCGGTTCGCAAATACGCCCCTGCATGATGTTTACATCGGCCTCGGATGCAAAGATCCCATAATTCTGGAGCTGGTCGACCTCGTGCTGGCCATGCCGGGTGCGAACAAAGCTGGGGCAGATGGTATTGGACCGGATACCCCGGTCCCGATACTCGACGGCGATGCTGCGGGCCAGCTGGTTCATCGCCGCCTTGGAGGCACAGTAGACGGCCTCCAGATGGGTTGCGGCCCTGACGCCGGTGGATGACGTACTCACGATCACGCCATATCCCTGCTCCAGCATGCCGGGCAGCACGAGGCGGGTCATCAGGAATGCCGTGCGGGCGTTGTTGTTCATCAGTTCATCCCATTCGGCGATGCTGAACTCGAGGAACGGTTTCACGATGATCACGCCGGCGTGGTTGAACAGGACGTCGATCTTGCCGTAGCGCTCCAGGCTCGCGGCAACGGCCTTCTCCGCTTCCGCCGGATCGGAAACGTCGGCGCAGCAGAACATCACATCATGGCCGTCCGCGATCAGCTCCCGCTCGAGGCTTTCGCCGGCTTCGCGATCCCTGTCGATGATGGAAAGCCTGGCCCCATGCCTGGCAAACAGCTTGCAGCTGGCGCGACCCGCACCATTTGCCCCGCCGGAGACGAGAACCGAACGACCATCCAGCTTCTTCAATTTCAACCGTCCAGTTACCTAGCGTGCGTCATGGGTGAAGCGGTCAGAAGATCCGCTCGCGCTTACAGTAGTTCATCCGCCCTGCCCTTGAAACAGGGGAGCGCGGGGTTGATAACAGGATTGCTGGCAGCTTCCCAAGCCTCGACTTCAGATGGTGCCGGACAGGACACGATAGAGCTGGTCGCGATCCACCGTGCCGACAAGCTTTCCCGAACTCGTCACGCCGATCGGTCCCTGATGGTCGCGGAAAGCGGAAGCCACCTCTTCGACCGTGCTGGCCTCATCCACAGTCGGAAGGATTGACGGCAAGTCCGGTTTCCGGATCGCGATCGTGCCAACCTTGACCACCTTCGCCAGCGGCACCTTGCTGGTGAAGCGCCGGATGAAATCATTGGCAGGGTTCAGCACCAGTTCTTCCGGCGTGGCAATCTGAACGATCTCGCCATGGTCCATGATCGCGATGCGGTCGGCGAGCTTGATCGCCTCGTCCAGATCGTGGGTGATGAAAACCACCGTCTTGCCGAGTTTCGACTGCAGACGGAGCAATTCGTCCTGCAGGTCATTCCGGATGAGCGGATCGAGCGCCGAGAACGGTTCATCGAGAAACCAGAGCTCGGGATCGCCCGCAAGGCTTCTGGCAATGCCCACGCGCTGCTGCTGGCCGCCGGAGAGCTGGGACGGGTAATTGTTCTCGCGCCCCTTCAGGCCGACGACCTCAACCAGTTCGCGTGCCCGCGCCTCGCATTCCTGCGGAGAGGCGCCACGGATCTGCAGCGGAAAGGCGATGTTGCCAAGAACCGTGCGGTTGGGAAGCAGCGCGAAGTGCTGGAACACCATGCCCATCTTCCGCTTGCGCAATTCCAGCAGCTTCTGGTCATTGAGCTGCAGCATGTCCTGCCCATCGACCATGATCTGGCCGGCGGTCGCGTCGATCAGCCGGGTGAGGAGCCGCACCATGGTTGACTTTCCGGAACCCGACAGCCCCATGATGACGAAAACCTCGCCACGGCGGATCTGGAGCGAAGCGTTGCGAACCGCCGCGACCCAGCCGCGTGCCGCAATCTCCTCCGGTGTGAGGTCCAGATCTCCAGTGAGGCCAGACGCGCCGTTGCCATATACCTTCCAGAGATTACGGCACGAAATGATCGCATCGGACGGCGCCGCTTCGACCGGGTTTCTCATTGCTGCAACGTCCACCAAGACTAGACTCCCTCTGCAATCATTCCGTTTTCACGTGCCTTGCGGCGTGCCCATGCCTTCAGCAGGGCGTCGCAAGCCAGTGCTATGGCGGCGACACACAGGCCGCCCACGATACCTTCGCCCACCTTCGCTCTCGAAAGGGCGATGAAGACCTGCTGGCCGAGGTCCTTCGTGCCGATCAGGGCCGTGATCACCAGCATCGCGATCGCCATCATCACCGTCTGGTTGATGCCGAGGATCAGGGTCGGGAAGGCGGCGTTCAATCGAACCCATTTGAATGTCTGCCAGCGCGTCGCACCCGACATGGCAGCGGCCTCCAGACGTTCGGACGGCACATTCGCAAAACCGTGCATCGTGTAACGGATCGCGGGCGGCACCGAATAGGAGAGGATCGCCAGAACGGCCGAAAAATCGCCGTTGCGGAACACCATCACCGCCGGAAGGATGTAGACGAGCGTCGGCAGGGTCTGCAGCGTGTCCAGCAGGATGTTCGTCGCGGCGCGGACCGAGGCGGAGGACGAAGCCAGATATCCGAGCGGCATGCCGACCAGGAGCGATATGATGACGGCGATCCCGACGAGATAGATCGAGACCATGGCCGGCTCCCAATATCCCGTCATGGCGACAAAGGTCATCAAGGCCATGACACCCAGCGCCAGCCGCATGCCTTCCAGCGCGAGGCCGGCAATCCCGATCAGGGCGACGACGACGAGCCAGGGTGCGGCGAGCAGGAACTCCTTGACCGGGATCATGACATAAAGGAGCGTCGCGGTTCTGATCGCATCCAGTTGGTCGAAGAGATTGAGGTTGATCCAGGAGACAGCGGCATTCCACATCGGCGCGGTCGTCACCGCATAAGTCTTCGGCCAGATGCCAAGCACGGGGAATGCATAGGAAAGGGCTGTCGCGAGAACGAGCCAGGAGAGCACGACCCAGCCGAAACGCCGTGGCAGGGCGTGCCGGGTGGCCAGGGCGGAACCGGTCGCCAGCTCCTGGGAGAAGCGATCGAGCAGAATGGCCAGAATGACAATCGCCACGCCCGCTTCCAGCGCGGAACCGATGTCCAGCTTGCGCAGCGCGACCAGAACGATATAGCCGAGCCCTCCGGCTCCGATCATCGAACCGATGATTACCATGTTCAGACAGGCCATGATGGTCTGGTTGAGGCCGACGGCAAGCAGCCGCAGCGAGACCGGAAGCTTGATCTTCCAGTAGATCTGCCGCGGCGTCGCACCCGCCATCTGGCCGTATTCGACGACTTCAGGCGGAACGTTGCGCAAGGCATGCATGGTCGCATGCACCATCGGCGGCAGCGCATAGATGACCGTGGCAAACAGCGAGGCGCTCTCCCCGTAGCCAAGGAAGAGCAGGGTCGGCACCAGATAGGAGAAGACCGGAACGGTCTGCATGACGTTCAGCACGCTTTCCACCGCCCGGCGACGTGCGGCGGTCTTTACCGCCTTCGTGCCGATGAGGATGCCGAGGCCGACCGACACCATGCCGGACAGTAGGACGCCCGACAGCGTCGCCATCGCCGGAACCCAAAGGCCGAAAATCACGAGATATAGAAGGCCGGCGAGAGAAAATAGCGCCAGCCGCCAGCCGTTCAGCCGGTATCCCGCCAGCACGACGAGCCCGATGAAGGCGAGCCACGACAATGGCTGGACGATCGTTGCGGCATTGGCGCCCCTGCCCTGCCGGATGCCGTCCACCAGCAGGATTTTCAGGAAGCCGACCGGCGCTTCCATGACCTTGGCCATGGCGCGCGTGATATCCTTGATGAAGAGCGGCCCGATCTGGGCCTCGCGGGCGAGCCAGTTCATCTGCGTGGAAATGAACTGCGCCAGTTTCACGACGTATTCCGCCGGATAACGCACGAACGATGAGGGCAGGATGCCGGGCATCGCCGTCAGCAGAAGCAGCAGGACGACCAGCCCTGCGAGCGCGGCTCGGGCGAGGAAGCTGCGGCTGTGCGAAAGAGGTTCGATGTTCAAGGGTTGACCTGCAAGTGTTTTCGGCCGCTCGGATGAACCCGCCAGCGGGGCGCTTGCCCTGCCGACGGATCAATGATCGATATTGCCGGGGACAGCGCTATTTCAGCGAGCAGGCGGTCCACTTTTCCCAGGTGGATTTGTTGGCGTCGATCCAGCCGCGAGCGACATCGCGGACATCCTGGCCGTCGAGGTCGACCTTGGCGGAGAGTTCCGCAAGCGTCTTCGCGTCCATGTCGTATTTGGCGATCACGTCATAGGCGCAGGGCCACTTCTGCTGGCCATCCTTCCAGGCCATCTTCTTGATCCAGCCTTCCGGCTTGCCGCAGTCATAGGCCTTGTCGGGATTGCTACCCCACTTCGGATCCGAGTAGCAGGCGTCCTCGTAGGGCGGGAACTTGACGAATTCGCCTTCGTACTTGCTTTCCGTCCAGTTCGGCGTCCACAGCCACAGCATGATCGGAGCCTTGCGCTCATAGGCGGATTTCAGCTCTGCGAACATGCTGGCATCGCTGCCGGCATTGACCACTTCGAACGGCAGGTCGAGAGCCTCGACGCGTTCATTGTCATAGCCGCCCCAATCCACCGGCGCGGAGAGATAGCGACCTTTCGGTGCCGTTTCCGGGGCGGAGAAAGCCTCGGCGCATTTGGGGTCCTTCAACGCCGTCCAGTCCGGAAGACCCGGGCACTTTTCCTTCATGTAGCTCGGGAACCACCACTCTTCCTTCGCCTTGGCGCTCAGCGAGCCCATGTCGAGGATCTTGCCGGTTGCAAGGGAGGTTTCGAAATTGGCCTTCTGGGAGGTTGCCCAGGTCTCCATCGAGAACGTTACGTCTCCCGCTTCGAAAGCGGGGTAACGGGCGGAGTCGTCGACCGGCAGATATTGGACCGTGTAGCCAAGATCCTCGAGCAGCTGGCCGGCAATCTGCGCCTGGATATTGATGGTTGCCCAGTTCCCGAGCATCACGGTGATCGTGTCATCCGATTCCGGAACCGATGCGGCGGACGCGTGCTGGATTCCAACGAGGCTCGACATGGCGAGTGCCCCGGCAAGCAAGATTTTCTTCATTCCCCTTATCCTTCTTTTTTCAGTTGAATGATTGGTTTTATCCCTTGGCGTACCAGCCCCCGTCGACGTAGAGGGCGCAGCCATTGACGAAGCTCGCCTCGTCCGAGGCGAGATAAAGTGCCGCGGACGCGACTTCCTCGGGCTTGCAGATGCGACCCTGCACATTTGCGAGGTCGGCCTCGTTCCACTTCTGCCCGAGACCGTCGAGTTCCTGGATTTCGCGAAGACCATGGTCCGTCTGCACGAAGCCGGGGCAGACCGCATTGCAGCGAATGCCCTGATCCCGATATTCGGCGGCGATGGAACGGGCGAGCTGAAGGACAGCGCCCTTGGTCATGCAGTAGAGCGCTTCGAGGGCGAAGCCCTTCTCTCCACCGATGGACGACGTGATGACGATCGAGCCGCCCCTGCCCCTTTCCACCATCTCCGCCACGACCGCGCGGCAGACGAGAAATGCGGAGCGGACGTTGATATTCATCAGCCGGTCGTAATCGGCCTCCGTATTTTCGTGGAACGGCTTCACGATGATCGTGCCGGCATGGTTGAACAGGACGTCCGTCGGGCCATGCACGGCGCGCGCTGCCGCAAGCGAGGCATCCACCTGCGCGGCATCCGATACATCCGTCCGGAAAAATTCCGCCGTTCCGCCCGCAGCGCGGATGTCCTCGACAACCGTACGACCGGCCTCATCCTGAATGTCGAAAATGGAAACTTTCGCCCCTTCTCGCGCAAAGAGAAGCGACGATGCCCGGCCCATGCCCCCCGCGCCTCCGGTGATGATGACGCTCTTGCCTGCGAGACGCCCGGCGACTGCATTCGCCTGCTCTTTCAGTCCCTGCCCAACTGACATGCACTTTCCTTTTCATCCAAGGCCATCGCCAAGGTTTATTGGTACGAGTTTTATACCAATGATATTTTAGATCGGTGTCAAGCTGTTATGAGGCAGATTATGTCCCGATAAGGCTCTATCGTCGGGGATTTTGCGATTGTTTGCAAAATGGACTGTTTTTTAGTCCTTTTAGGTAAGGAGAGCGCTATTCGAATTGTCGATGCGCTTTTGTGAAGAAGCCCAAGACAATGGCTCTGACAGCAGGCAGCCCATATTGCTTCGAGGAACAGCGCGCGACCAGCATCAGGCACATCGAAGGGCAATCAGGGGGGAGCCGAAATACCGGCAGTGCCTCCCTGACATCCGAACCGAAGGCCCGCTATTTCGATCCGCGTGCTTCAATCGAGACCCTGAGAGTTTTCCAAAGCTCTCCGTCCGTCGGGATCAAACTGAAATACGGGACAGGTCATCCGCCAGGCGACAGGAATTTGACGGGGGCCAGCCTGGCCGTCCATCCGATCCGGAAGCCGGAAAAGCTAAAATTACATTTCTCTATAAAAATAGTAGATTATTTCTTATTCCCTCGACCGATCTCTCCTAGGCTTGAAAAACAAGCAATGCCTGGAAGGATATTTCGGCGATGACGTCATTGCAGCAGCCCCTGGCCTTGCGGCTCCGCTCGATCAGCAAGTCCTACGGGCCGACACGCGCGCTGAGTTCCGTCGATATCGACGTACGTCCCGGCGAAATCGTTGCGCTGATGGGCGCCAACGGTGCGGGCAAGTCGACGCTCATCAAGATCCTCTGCGGCATTCACCGGGCGGATACCGGCACGATCGAAATCGAAGGACGGCAGGTCGATATCGCATCTCCGGCGCAGGCGCGGGAACACGGAATCGTCGCGGTTCATCAGTCGATCGCGGATGTTGGCGTTCCCACACTCAGTGTCGCGGACAACCTGCTTCTCGACCTGTTCTGCACGGGTGCGGGTCCCTTGATCGCTGCTCCCGGGGATGTGCGCAGGCGTGCGCGGGAACGGGCGGAGCGCATAGGCCTCGACATCGATCTCGACGCCCGGCTTGCCGATGTCTCACTTGCCGATCAGCAGCTGATCGCCATCGCCCGCGCGGTCAGCCATCGTCCGACGGTGATGCTTTTCGACGAGCCGACTGCCAGCCTTTCTGCGATCGAGGCCGAAAAACTCTTCCGCGTTATCGAGGGACTGCGGGAAGAAGGTGTCGCGATCATCTACGTCTCCCACAAGACGGCCGATATTCGCAGGCTTGCCGATCGCGTCGTGGTGCTGCGGGATGGCCGCATTTCGGCAAGTTTCGAACGCCCCATAGAAATGCGAGCCGCAATTCGCGCCATGATCGGCCACGATCTGCCGACAGCACGACGCAGAGCGACAGAACACGCCCCATCCATCTTCAGCATCAGGAAGGCTCGCCTTGAAAAGCGCGATGCGACCTTCGATCTGGACGTGGGAGCCGGTGAAATTATCGCGATCACAGGTCCGCTCGGATCAGGAAAAAGCTCTCTCGCCGGAGCGATTTTCGGACTTTGGCCCCTTGCCGAAGGGGAAATGTCGCTGGAAGACGAACCCTGGCGTCCGTCCGGCCCCGCTCAATCGATCGCCTCCGGTGTGTTCTATGCCGGCGAGGATCGGTGGCGAACATCGTTCTTCCCGTCTTCAGTGCCTTTCGCATCGGTCGCGGGCACCATCAGCTTTCCGTTTCTGCGTCGTTGGCGACCCAGTGGCCTGCTGCCCATAGGGCAGGAAAACAGGGTCGCGGACAATGCCATCTCGGTCTTCGGCATCAAGGCGCATTCGCGCGACGTGCCGCTCACAGCCTTGTCGGGTGGCAACCAGCAGAAAGTGGTTCTCGCACGCTGGCAGGCCGAACCGGCGAGGCTCCTGTTGCTTGATGAGCCCTTTCAGGGCGTCGATGTGGGCGCGCGCGACGACATCATTCGCGCGATCAGGGCAAGCAGTGGCGGACGCGCGACCATCGTCTTCGTGAGCGACTACGAGGAGGCTCTCGAGGTCGGCGACCGAATTCTGACGATCGAAAACGGCGCGATAGAGACGGCGGCCGAAGCGACCGCGGAAGCATCTCTCACCACCCCATCCTTGGCGGCACATTCGCAGCTGGAGCCAATCTGAATGTCGATTAGCGCATCTTCCTCCCCCGACCGCGTCAGGTCCACACCCAGCTGGTCATGGCGGGTCATTCTCGTGAAGGCAGGCATCTTCATCCTGCTGGCGGCCATGATGGTCGTCTTTCAGTTGAACGAGCCGGCTTTCCTTCGGGTTGCGAATATCTTCAGCATCCTGCAGGCCGTTGCGATCGTCGCACTGCTGGGCATCGGCGTGACCGTCAGTTGCGCCATCGGCGGATTCGATCTCTCCGTCGGCGCGCTCGCAGCCTTCAGCCAGATGGTGTCGGCCTATATCCTTATCGTGCTCAATGGCTCCGCCTTCGAGGCCATCGCCGGCACGCTGCTGCTCGGGGTGCTGGTTGGTCTCTTCAATGGCCTCTTGATCGTTATCCTCCGTATTCCGGATCTTCTTGCGACATTGGGAACACTGTTCCTGCTGGCCGGTGCCCAGCTCATTCCAACGGGGGCCGTTCCGTTGCTCCGGGCATGGCCCTGCTCGACGGAAGTGCTGCGACCGGGGCATTCACCGAATTCTTTCTGGCGCTTGGCCGATATCGGGTCGGTGGCGTGGTGCCGATTCCGGTGATCGTGCTTGCGGTTGTCGCGCTCGTCTTCTGGTTCCTGATGGAGAGAACCCGCTGGGGGCGCGTCTTCTATGCGGTCGGCGGTTCGCAGACGGCAGCCCATCTCGCGGGAGCACCAACCAGGACCTATCGCTTCTCGGCTTATGTGATCTCATCCGTGCTCGCCGCACTCGGGGGATTCTGCTCGCCGCCCGTATCGGACGCGGTGATGTCAGCGCCGGGAATTCCCTCATGCTCGATGCCGTCGCGGCCAGTCTGATCGGTTACGCCGTGCTCGGCGCCAACAGGCCGAACGTCTTCGGCACGGTGGTGGGCGCGGTCTTCGTCGGCGTCCTCCTCAACGGCCTGACCATGCTCAATGCCCCCTATTACATCCAGGACTTCGTGAAAGGCGTCGTCCTGATCGGTGCGCTGGCACTGACCTTCGGCCTGTCACAACGGCGAAACTGAGCCATCCGCAGCAAATCGCATGTCTTCAACCCTTTGCCCCGAGCGGGTAATTCAATCGGAGAACCATCATGAAACGTCGCACTCTTCTCGGCCTTGCAACCGGCGCCCTGTTGGCGGCATCGAGCATCACGGGCGGCATCGCCAACGCGCAAGGTATCGCCGGCGCGCCGGCCCCCTTCGACAAGGGGGGCGTCAAGGTGGCGCTCATCGTCTATCTCTCGGGCGGCGACTACTACCAGAACTATGAGGCGGGCGTGAAGCGCCAGGCGGACAAGCTCGGCATCGAACTCCGGTCGTTCCAGGGTCGCCAGAAGCCCGATGAACAGCGCGAGCAGATCCGGCAGGCCATCAATCTCGGCGTCAGCGGCATCATTATTGCGGGTGGCAAGGGTGAAGCCGTCTCGGATGTCGTTCAGGAGGCGCTGGACGCAGGCATCAAGATCGCCGTTCAGAACATCACGTTGCCGCAGAAAGAGATCATCGTCATCGACCAGGATGAAAGCAAGCAGCTCAATCTCGTTCTGGAGCAGGCCGTCAAGGATAACGGTGACAACTTCAAGGCCGGCTATATCTATGTCGAAGGCTTCCCGGCTCTCGACAAGCGTGATGTCGCCTGGCAGGCGTTCAAGAAGAGCCACCCGAACGTCAAGCAGCTCGCCCAGTGGGGTGCCGTCGACGATACGCCGGCGCAGACGGTGGCGAACCAGACCGCCGCAGTCTTCCGCGCCAACCCCGATATCAATGTGGTGCTGGCGCCGTGGGACGAGTTTGCCCGTGGCGCAAAGATCGCGGTGGACGAAGCGGGTCTGAACGATCAGGTAAAGGTATACAGCGTCGACGTATCGACTTCCGATATTCAGGCGATCCGTGAGCCGAACAGCCCGTGGGTCGCGACCTCCGCCATCAGCGCGGCCGGCACCGGCGCAGCTGCACTGCGCGCGATCGCCTTGTCGCTCACCGGAGAACTCAAGGACACCAACATTCTGCTGCCTCCGACGCTTATCACGCGCCAGTTCCTTCTCGATAACGACGTGAAGACCGAGGAAGAATTGAACGCCAAACTGCCGGAATTCGCGCTGGAACATGCGGTAACGGCCGATTGGATCACCAAGGCAGCTGCCCCGTCGAATTGATTTATGCTCCACGCAATCCGTCTTCGGAACAACCCGGAGGCGGATTGCGGACCGACTGGCATCGTCGGTAGCGTCTCAAGGGTCAGGGCTTGGCGAAGCCAATCTCCTTGGCGCGACGCATGCCGCCGGTCACTGTTGGGATTCGTCGTAGGCGCGACGATGTTCCTCAATGTCGGGCAGGTTGTCCCGTACCCAATGGTTGAAGCTTTCGAGAGCATGCAAGACGCCGACGCCCATTTCGGTCAATTCATATTCGACACGCGGCGGCACCTCGGGAAAATAATGCCGCCTGATCAGACCATCACGCTCCAGGTTGCGCAGCGTCAGCGTCAGCATTCTCTGGGTGATGCCGTCGATTTCCTTCTTGAGCGCCGAAAAGCGCAGCCGCCGCGCATCTGCAAGAGAGAGGCGCCACAGAACATACACAGTCCATTTGTCGCCGAGCCGTGTGCAAATCCCGTTTGACGGGATTGGCTGGAACCGTGGTTTGTCCTCTGATCCTTGATCAGAACCGAGGTGGGCGCGATTGTCCAAGGGTATCATCCTTGTGCCTGACGCTGAGAAATGTGCCGTCTTCCGACCGCTTGCTATTGGTATATATGGATGTTCCTTGTTCAACACGGGGAATCTCAATGACCACTGACAAAAAACCGATTGTGGTTTTCGGTGCCACCGGCCGGCAGGGCGGATCGGTCACCAGAGCCTTGCTGAAAGCGGATCGAAGCGTCCGAGCCCTTGTTCGGCATTCCGGGGACGGAGCCTCGAGCACCTTGCGGGACGCGGGCGTCGAACTGTTTCCGGGATCGTTCGAGAACGCGGATGCCATCCGCGCGGCGATGAAAGACGCTTATGGCGTTTTCAGCGTATTACCGGCGAACCTGTCGGCCGAAGAAGAGGAACGCTATGGAATCTCCATTGCCGACCTGGCCGCCGAAAGCGGTGTCGCGCATCTCGTCTACTCCTCGGGTGCCAGCGTAGGGGAAAGCCTGACGGGCGTGGCGCGTTTCGACGCCAAGCCCCGCATCGAGGCACACATCCGCAAATTGCCCATCACCGCGACCATCGTCAGGCCAACGATCTTCATGGAAATGCTTGTGAGGCCCGGATTCGGCTTGGACAAGGGCCAACTGTTTTCACTTATCATGCCGGATCACTCGATACAGCTCACTGCCGTGGATGATATCGGGAAGTTCGTTGCGGCGATATTTGCCGACAGGCTCCGTTTCGGAGGAGTGACTTTGAAAATTGCCAGCGACAGGGTTACCGGTCATGAACTAGCAGCCATGCTGACCGAAGCCGCCGGCCGCCCGATCACCTATTCTCGCCTGCCGGACGAGGTTCTCGCGGCCAATGCGGACCTGGCCCATATGGCCACGAGCCTGGAACATGGCCCGCTGGCAGAACGTGTCGATCTGGATCTCATGCGCAAGATCAATCCCGAAATCCTCACTTTTCGGGATTGGCTTGCGGGGCCTGGACGCAGGGCATTCGATGTCGCCCTGGGACCAGGTCTGAATAGTGAGAGATCGCCGATCGGGGGGTGAGCCTGTCTCCCCGTCCTGCCACGGATCTGCAACGGATTCACGACGCGGTCCTGAACCCGTCCGCGATCTTCTCTGCCATCATGATGGTCGGAAGATTGGTATTGGCGCAGGGGATCGTCGGCATGATCGAGGCGTCGCAGACATAAAGACCATCGAGGCCCCGTACCTTGCCGGAACCATCGGTGACGGCCATGCGGTCGCCGCTTGCTCCCATGCGGCAGGTGCCTGACGGATGCCAGACGCCACCGACGACTTCGGAGATATAAGCCTCAAGCTCGGCGCGGTTGCCGGCAAGCCGCCTGGGGTCGTCATAGTTGGCCAGCATGAAGGGGAAAGCCTTTTCGCGCAGGCTGCCGATGGCATCGAGGCCGAGCGCACCGACTGCGGTGACGACCGCGCCGAGTTTCGACGGCTTGGAGAACAGTTTGCCGATCTCCGACATGCCGCCGGCATAAATGCCCGATACCACCGAACCGAGGCTCGGATCGGAGGTGAGGCGCACCGCCCGCTCGAAGGCATCCGCCAGACGTACGAGGTCGCGGCGATCGGAAAGCATCCGGAAATCGATGCGGGGCGAGGCCTGTGGTGCCGTGGGATCGAGCAGCAACTGCCCGCGCGAATAGGATTTGTTGACCCAGAAGAACACCGAGCCGAGCTGCCGTCCTACCGAATGCCAGGCGGCGCGGGTGACGAAATTCATGTGCATGTCGCCTTCCGGGCAACCGGCAAGGCCGGACGAAAACCGGTATCCGATGGGAATATGGTAGTCCGGCACGCCCTTCTGACGGGCGGCGGGCTTCAGGAACGGCACCAGGCCGGCCGAGGGATGCTCCATCAGGTTCTGGCCGACACCGGGCAGATCACGCAGCACCTCGATGCCGCAGTCCACGAGGTGTGTCGCCGGGCCGATGCCGGAGCGCATGAGCATGGCGGGCGATGCAAGCGCACCGGCGGAAAGCACCACGCGGCCAGCGCGAAGCTCTTCATCGATGCCGGCCCGTTCCGCACGGACCCCTACCGCCTTGTTGGCTTCGAAAAGCAGGCGCGAAACGGTGGTTTCCGTTCGGATTTCGAGGTTCGGCCGGCGGCGCACTTCGGGCGTCAGATAGGCCCAGGCGGTACTGACGCGGCGAGCCTGTTCGTCCATGTTGACGGCCATCTCGAAGATGCCCTCCTGCCAGACACCATTCTGGTCGGGCAGGAAAGGAATACCCTTCTTTTCGCAGATCGCCAGCATGGCGCGGGTAAACGGGGTCCAGAGCACGTCGCCGCGGCGGCGGATGGGGAACGGTCCGGTCCGGCCGTGCAATTCGTTGTCGAAATCGAGATCCCGTTCGAGTTTCTTGAAGAAGGGAAGGCAGGTCTCCCACGACCAGCCTTCGGCGCCCAATTCGCCCCACTCGTCGTAATCGCCGGGCGCGCCGCGATTGGCGCCGATGCCGTTGATGGCGGAGCCGCCGCCAAGAACGCGGGCCTGTTCGTAGCGTGAGGCCTTTGCCTCGGGACGGTTGGAGCCGGTATAGGGATAGGAAGCCTTGAGGTTCCAGGTATAGCGTGGGTTGGAATAGGCGACCCCCGGATAGGGATTGGCAAGATCGGGAAAGTCCTCCGGACGGGCGGCATCCATGCCTGCCTCAAGCAGGATGACGCGAATGTCCGGGTTCTCGGTGAGCCGGGATGCAAGCACGCAGCCTGCGGAGCCCCCTCCGACTATGATATAGTCCGCACGAATGGTATCCGCATTGCTCATGGCATTCCTCGAAGAGCCGATTGTCTGGGAAAGAGAGAGGCGCCGGTCAGGGCGCCTTGTAGGCGATGCAGTCGACTTCGACCTTGCAATCGACGACCATGCGGGATTCGACACAGCAGCGGGCGGGCGGGTTGTCGCCGAAATACTGCTCGAATACGCCGTTGAAGCTCCAGAAATCGCGGGCGTCATCCAGCCAGACGCCGACCCGCACGATCTCGGAAGGCTGGTAGCCCGCATCCCTGACGATGGTCAGCATGTTCTCGATGGCGATCCTCGCCTGTTCGACGATACCACTGCCGACGATTTCGCCGTCGCGCATCGGGGTCTGGCCGGAGACGTGAAGCCAGCCACCGGCTTCCACCGCCTTGGCAAAGGGCAGTTTACGACCGCCGGAGCCGCGTCCCTCGCCCAGTCCGTGTCTGATCATGGTCATTTGTTTTCCTTTCGATGCAATGCCTGCGTACCCGGGATATGGCCTGACGCCTGATCCGAAGACGAATGTTCAGCGGGTGATGTCGATCGTCATGGTTTTCAGATCGCACATCTCCATCAGGGTGTGACGTCCGCCGGTGCGGCCAAGTCCGCTATTGG
This sequence comes from Rhizobium sp. ACO-34A, assembly GCA_002600635.1. Taxonomy (NCBI): domain Bacteria; kingdom Pseudomonadati; phylum Pseudomonadota; class Alphaproteobacteria; order Hyphomicrobiales; family Rhizobiaceae; genus Rhizobium; species Rhizobium sp. ACO-34A. The sequence continues at coordinate 326,967 of CP021373.1, forward strand.
TGCCGGCAGCGCCGCCGGCCGGAATATGCGGCTCCCAGTAGCAGCTCTTCTCGTTAACGTTGACGATGCCGCAACGCAGGTTCTCGGTGTAGAAAAAGGCGCGCTTGATCGAGTTGGTGAACACTGCGGCGTTGAGACCGTAGGGGCTGGATGCCGCGAGTTCGAGCGCCTCTTCGTCGGTCTCGAAGGTCAGGACCGGAGCGACGGGACCGAAGCTCTCCTCCCTGTTCAGAAGGCTTTCGCGGGTGAGGCCGGTCACGACCGTCGGCTCGAAATAGAGGTTGGTCGGCATGCCCTCGGCAATCTTGCCCCCCTTGACCACCTCGGCCTTGCGCGCGAAGGCGTCGTTCATGTGCTCCAGCATCTTGTCGAGCGCGGAGGCATTGTTGACCGGTCCCATGGTCGTTGCCGGATCGAAGGGATCACCCATGCGTACCTTCTCGGAAGCCTTGATGAGGCCCTCGACAAAGCGGTCGTGGATCGACTTGTGCACGAGGATGCGTTCCGTCGCGGTGCAGATCTGGCCGGCATTGGCAAAGCAGCCGGCGCCGACGAGTGCTGCGGCCAGATCGATGTCGGCATCCGGCAGCACGATCGTCGGGCCATTGCCGCCCATCTCCAGAAGAAGCGGCTTGCCGGCGCCGCGGCGGGCGATGATGCCGCCGGTCAGCGACGATCCGGTAAAGCCGATTGCATGGGTGCCCGGATGGACGACGGCCTCGTCACCCACTTCGGCGCCGTCGCCGAGAACGAGGTTGATGATACCATCGGGCAGGCCCGCATCGATCATGCATTCCATGAGCGCCACCGCGATCAGCGAGGTGGTCGGTGCCGGAACCCAGACAACCGTGTTTCCGGTGGCGATCGCCGGGCCGAGATAATAAAGGCAAGGCAGGCCGAGCGGGAAATTCCACGGGGTGATGATGGCAAGAACGCCCTTCGGCTGCAGGAAGGAAAAGGCGCGCTTGTTGGCGTCGGCAACCGGGAAGGCGGCGGTTTCCAGCCACTTCATCTGCTCGGCTGCATTGCGGAAACCGAGCGAAGCCGAACCGACCTCTGCCTTGGCTTCGCTATGGAAGGGCTTGCCCTGTTCCAGGCAGAGAAGACGGGCCAGTTCGTCGGTGCGACGATCGATTTCGTCGGCGATCTTCATGCACAATGCCGCGCGCTGGAAGACACCCATCCTGGCAATCAGCGGACGTGCCGCCTCCGCCGCTTCGACGGCGCGGCCCACATCGGCGCGAGTGGACAGGGCGAGATAGCCGAGTTCCTCCCCGGTTGCCGGGCTGTCGATCTTCAGGAACCGGCCGGAACTGCCCGGCACCCATTGCGAACCGATGCGGTTGGTGCCGACAGGCAGGCCTGTGGTCGTCTCATCGACGATCGGCATGCCGCGCAGATTGGGACCATCGATGGAGGACTTGAAGTGGACCGTCATGGGATGCTCCTTTGACCGTATTCCGATTGAATCTTGAGTATGGTTTCCCGGCTGCGCAGCACCGCTTGCGCGAACAGTTTATCTCCGGCCTCGGGTGAGGCTTCCGAGGGCGTGCCGATGACGCCGTTGTCGCGGATCTGCTCGAACGGGCGCCAGACCGTCACGGCCGGTCCTGCATAAAGGTGCGGATCGGGCCATGAGGGCGGTGTTCCACCGTCCGGGATCAGGGCCGTGCGCACGCTGCCGGGGATGACATGCATCATCAGCGAGGTTTCCAGCGCACAGGCATGTCCCGTTCCGCCGGCACTGTCGGGAAGAACTTCGCAGGCGATGTCGGCAATCAGATCGAAATAGGAGAACCCTGCCGACACCACGCCCTGGCGCCCGAGAGTGGTGATCGCCACCTGTATGGCCGCGCGGTTGCCGCCATGGCCGTTGATGATGACCGGCAGGAAGCCGTCCTGCCAGAGGCATGAGCACAGATCGACCAGCACCGCAATGAAGGTCTGCGGGGTGAGGCTCATGGTGCCGGGAAAGGCGCGGTGGTGCTGGGAAGAGCCATAGGGAAAAGGCTCGCAGACGCGTATGCCGGGCTGGCCTTCCGCTGCCGCATGGGCAACAGCCGAGGCGAGCCAGATGTCGAGCCCCATCGGCAGATGCGGGCCATGCTGCTCGACGGCTCCTGTCGGCAGAAGCGCCACCGGTCTTGCCCCGCCCTCGCGCGCAAGCGACGCCGCCTCCGGCGATGTCATCCAGGCGAAGGATGTCGGGTCTTTGGGGAATGGCGCCTGGGAGGTCCGGTTCATCGCGCGGGCTCCATAAGCCGGGCCTTCGCATGGATCATGCCGGTATCCGCCAGCAGCGCTGCCATGATGATGGCTCCCTTGTAGAGTTCCAGGCTCGACGGATCGGTGCCGAAGATGCGCAGGGCGGTGGTCAGAAGGCTGACGATCAGAGCGCCGACGACCGTTCCCCAGACCGTGCCGCGCCCCCCGAAGATGCTGGTGCCGCCGAGTACGGTCGCAGCAATCGCGTCGAGCAGCAGCGAGGTGCCGCCGATGTTGGGAGTGACGACCGGCACCCGGCTGATCATGATCGCGGCGGTGAGGAATACGAACAGGCCAGACGCCGTGTAGATGAGGATCGTGTGGCGGGCGACGGGTATGCCGGCGAGTTCGGCAGCGCTCGCGTCCGAACCCAGCGCGTAGGTGCGCAGCCCGAAACGGGTCATGCGCATCAGGACGGCAGCGGCGGCGATGATCACCAGCGTTGCGAAAATCACATGCGGAATGCCGAGAGAGCGTTCCACGCCGATAAAGCGCAACGTCGGCTCCTTCAGCATCAGCACGCCCTTGGAGGCGACTGCGAGCGTCGCCCCTGCAGAACGACCATGGCTGCAAGTGTTGTGACGAAGGGCGGAATCTTCAGGAACGAGATAACGAGTCCATTGACGATGCCGACAGTCAACATGACAGCCAGACCGATCATCAACGAAACAGGCAGGCCGAAACCGGCATCGACAAGGCTTGCGATCAGAACCGCGCAGAAGGCGACCCCGACGCCGGCGGCCAGGTCGATGCCGCCGGTCAGGAGAACGATAAGCGCCCCGAGGGCAAGGACTGCGATCGGTGTCGCCTGCGAGACGATGTTGATCAGGCTCTGGCTGGAGATCACGCGGGGATCGACAATGGCGAAGATCGCCATCAGCGCCACCAGCAGGATCAGCGGCGAAAGGTCCAGGACACGCTTCAGGACGCGGTTGCGAGAGGAAATCATGTCAGTTCATCCTTCTGCCCGTTCGAGGGGTACAGGAATGGCGGAAGCTGGAGGCTTCATTCATGTGCTTGCTCCCAGGCTGAATTGTCCGATGGGAAAGGCTGCGCCATGGTCCGTCTGGACCACGCCGAGGCGTCGGACGTTCTCGCCGAAGGCGAGCGCCATGACCTCTTCCTCGGTCGCGCCGCGCTTGAGTTCTCCGACCGAGCGTCCCTCGCACATAACGACGATGCGGTCGGCGACGCCCAGCACTTCCGGCAGTTCGGACGAGACCATGATGATGGCCGCGCCCTGCTGCTTGAGTTTCGCGATCAGGTGATGAAGGTCGGACTTGGCACCGACGTCGACACCGCGGGTCGGCTCGTCGAGCAGGATGACGCGCGGCTTGGTGGCCAGCCACTTGCCGATCACGACCTTCTGCTGGTTGCCGCCGGAAAGCTCGATCGTCATCTTGTCGGGCTGGGCCGGGCGCACGCCGAGCGAGCCGATCAGTTCGCGGGCCAGACGGCCGATGCCGGTCATCGACAGGATGCCGAAGCGACTATGCTCGCGAATCCAGGCCAGCGAGAGATTGTCGCGGATCGACATGGTGCCGACAAACCCTTCCAGGTGGCGGTCTTCCGGGATGTAGACGATACCGGCGCGGTTGGCGGCCCTGAGGTCACCGCCATGGGCTGTGCCGAACACATCGATCGAGCCCTGCTGCAATGTGTCGAGACCGGCGATCAGGCGCAGCACCTCGGAACGGCCGCTGCCCATCAGGCCGGCAAGCGCCACGATCTCGCCGCAGCGCACATGAAGCGAAGCGGATTGCAGGAGCTTGCCGTTGGAGATGTCCTTGACCTCGACCGCGATTTCGCCGATCTCGGCCTGAAGATGGGGGAAGATGTCTCCGACTTCGCGGCCGACCATCATGGAAACGATCTCGGCCTCATCCGTCTCGCTGGTCTTGCGCTCGCCGATGAACTTGCCGTCGCGCAACACGACCACGCGGTCGCACTGGTTGAAGATCTCTTCCATCTTGTGGGAGATGTAGAGGATGCCGGCGCCCCGGGCCTTCAGGCGCTCGATCAGCATGTAAAGCTGATCGCGTTCCCGGTTGGAAAGCGCGCTGGTCGGCTCGTCCATGACCATGAACCAGGCATCGGCAAGGACCGCGCGGGCGATTTCCACCATCTGCTGGCGACCGACCGACAGCGTGCGCAGTTCGGCATCGACGTCGATGTCGAGCGAGAGCTCGTCCATGATCGCCCTGGCCTCCCGGCGCATGCGGCGGCGATCGAGCAGGCCGAAGACGTTGCGCGGCTCGCGACCGACAAACATGTTCTCGGCGACGGTAAGGTCCGGCGACAGGCTGAAATGCTGGTGGATGACACTGATGCCCCTGGCGTCTTTGGGGGAGGCAAAGGTCACGGGCTTGCCGTCCATCAGGAGCCGGCCCTCGTCGGGGCGGTAGACGCCGGAAATGCACTTGACCAGCGTCGACTTGCCTGCGCCGTTCTCGCCCGCGAGCGCCACCACCTCACCGGCCGAAACGGTAAACGAGACGCCATCGAGCGCCTTCACGCCGGGAAAGATCTTGCCGATGCCGCTCAGCGTGATCGAGCGCTTTTCAATTTCGGCGGTTGCCGTCTCCCCGGCCGCGGCCGCACCGGCAGACTTCGCACGGCGTCGCAGCGACGCGACAAGGCGGGTGATCGCCTCCGGCTGGCTGGTCAGGACCGCGACCACGATCAGGGCGCCGGTAATGTAGTAGATGATGATCTGCGGGACCTGCAGGAAGGAGAGGCCGGTGTTGATGACGCCAAGCAGCAGCGCGCCGATGGCGGTGCCCCATATGGAGCCGCGCCCGCCGGAAAGCTTGGTGCCGCCGATGATGGCCGCGGTGATGGCGGTGAACTCGAGACCGGTCCCGGCAAGCGGCTGGGCTGAACCGAGGCGGCCGATGGTGAGGATCGCGCCGAGGCCCGCCGTGGCGCCGGCGATCAGATAAACCGAGATGCGGACGAGATCGACCGGCACCATGGAGACGCGAGCCGCCTCGGCATTGCCGCCGACGGCGTAGATCCAGCGCCCGTAGACCGTACGACGCAGCACAAACCACCAGGCACAAAGCAGTATGGCGGCGATGACGACCGACACCGGCAAAGGACCGATCGTGGCGCGGCCTGCATACAGCACGACAGGATCGGTGATGGCCAGGCTCGACGCGCCCGACAGGCTGAGCGAGAGGCCACGGGCAAAGGCCATGGTGGCAAGCGTGGCGATGAAGGGCGAAATGCCGGCAAGACCGATGAGAAGGCCGTTGAGGAGACCGATCATCGCGCCGCTGGCGATGGCGGCGAGAAGCGTGAGCGCGGCTGATCCGGTGGCCGCAAAGACGATACCGGCCGACACGCCGGCAAAGGCGAGCGTGCTGCCGACCGAGATGTCGATGCCGCGAGCGATGATGACGGCGGTCATGGCAAAGGCCACAAGCGCAATGACCGCGCTCTGCTGGGCGATGCTGACGAAATTGCCCGCCGACAGGAACCGGGGATCAATCCAGCCAAAGACGGCAATGGCGACCGCGAGCACGACGATCAGCACCGGCTCGTTGTGGCGCAACAGGGATGTGAACCGGGAGTGTGACACTTGACGACCTCCATGGAACGGTGCCGCACCGACCGCCGGGGCGGAAGCGATGCTCGGAAAACTACGGTTGGAAGCGACCGGCGCGGGTTGGGAGCGCCGGTCGTCCATGACGCGGCGCTTACTTGCCGACGGTCATCGCCGATGCTGGGACCTTCGGTCCGAGCTGCTCGGTGTAGTTCTTGGCCTCGACGGCCTGCTTCTCGGTGTTGATATAGTCGACGCTCAGACCCGCGGACTTCAGCTTTTCGGCCGTCTCGTCGGAGGTGACGAAATAGGTCGGCATGTAGAGGTCCTTGGGCAGCTCCTCGCCATTGGCAAGGCGTGCTGCGACAGCAACGTTCCAGTAGCCGACACGATAGGCGCCGGTCATGACGTCCATGACCATCTTGCCGCTGTCGATCAGCTCCTTCATCTCGGCATCGCCGTCATAGCCGCCATAGATAAGCTCGCTGCCCATGGCCGAGGCAACGGAATCGGCTGCCAGGCAAAGGCTATCGGAAATGCAGGCGACGGCCTTCAGATCCGGATAGGTCGTCAACCAGGTCTGGGCGGCGTTGGTCGCCTTGGCGGCATCCCAACCGGTCGGCTCGACACCGACGATCTTGATGTCGGGGAATTCCTTTTCCATCGTTTCGACGAAGCCCTTTTCCCGGGTGTCGGAGACGAAGTTGCCGCGCGAGCCCACGAGCAGGGCGATTTCGCCCTTGCCGCCGAGCGAGGTGCCGATCGCGCGGGCGACCATGGCCATGTTGTTGTAGTCGGGATAAAGCGTCGAGTAGTTCTCGCCGGCCTCGACCTTGTTGCCCATGGTGATGACCGGAATGCCGGCAGCGGTGGCCTTTTCGATCACCGGGACAACGGCATTCTTGTCGATCGGATCGATTAGGATGGCGCTGACGCCCTGGTTGATGAAGTTTTCGATGATGCCGACCTGCTTTTCGAGGCTGCCTTCGGCGCTCTGCCAGGTGGACTTGACGCCGTAGTCGGAGGCGGCGACGTCGCCGGCTTCCTTCATGCGGACGTAGAAGGAGTTCTGCAGGTCGATCGCGGCGAGCCCTAGGACCTTTTCCTCGGCGAGCGACGGAGTTGCCAGCGCAAGTGCGACCAGCGCGACGGATGTCTTGAGAATGCTACGCATGTTTTAGTTCTCCTCTGCCATCAGCAGTTCTTTGGATGGTGGCATTTCGGGCGTTTTCCGCCTCTTGTTCAGTCTTGACCGATGGGTTCCGCGATCTGCGGTATCGGTGATCGCGTGCCGCAGGTCGCGGCACTCGCATCTTGTTCGGGCGTCGGCACTGATCAGGCGCTGAGACCGTCCACGCCGGCGCCACAAACAAGGCCGGCAATTCTCTCTCCTTTTTCCGCAGTGACCGCGCCCGACATTAGGGCCGCGAGCGAGGCGGCACCGCTCAGATCGGCGGCGATACCGAATTCGAACCACAAGAGTTCGGCGGCGCGTTGCATGTCCTCGTCCTTGATCAGCACGATATCGTCGACATGCTTTCGAGCGACCTCGTAGATGCGTTCATCGGTGCGTCCGCAGGCCATGGTGGCGACGCGGGTGGTGATCTCGGGAAGGCGGACGACCCGGCCGGCGGCAAAGGAGGCATGCAGGGTTGGAGAGCCGACGGGCTCGACGCCGATGATGCGTGCCTTTGGATTGACGGCCTTGATGACCTGCGACATGCCGGTGATCAGCCCGCCGCCGCCGATGGCGATGATGTAGAGATCGACCTCCGGTATCTGCTCCAGCATCTCGACGGCCACGGTGCCCTGGCCCGAGACGATGGCATCGTCGGCAAAGGGATGCATGTAGAAGGCGCCGGATTCCCCGGCGAAGGCGAGGGCCGCTTCATGCGCCTCGTCCCAGACAGAGCCGGCATAACGAACATCGGCTCCCCATTTCTTCAGTTTCTGCTCCTTGATCGGGCTGGCATTGGTCGGCAGGAAAATGGTGGCCGGAACACCGGACTGGCGGGCCATATAGGCCGTCGCCAGTCCATGATTGCCGCCCGATGCGGCCACGAGCCCGTTCTTCAGCTGCTCCGGCGCCAGTGTCTTGACGCGGTTGACCGCACCACGGATCTTGAAGGAGCCGCTGACCTGCAGGCATTCGAGCTTCAGGTGGAATTCCTGCGGCAGGTCTGCGCCGGCGCAGTGAGAAAGCTTCAAGATCGGCGTGCGGCGGATGAAGGGTCTGACGCGTTCGGCAGCCGCCTTGATGCTCTCAACGCTCATTGCCGCTCTCCTCGCTGGCCAGGGCTTCGGGATATTCGTTGGCAAGTACGAAGCAGCAATTGCCCGGACGCACCCGTCCCGGCTGGCGCTTGGCGAAAACCACGCCGTCGATCGGATGATGGAGCACCACCGGCTCACGCTGCGGGGTGCGCAGGAAGTGGATACGGCCAGCGACATCGCCCTTGGCGACCGCTGCGCCGAGTTCGCTGATCGGTTCGAACACGCCGTCCTCATCCGAGATGATGTAGCCTTGCGGGCCTGGAACCTTGAGCACACGGGCGTTGGCGCCCGCAGGGATCTCGACTTCGCCTTTCAGGATGCCGGCATGTCTGAGCACGTTGCGGATGCCGCGGCGGCAAATCGCCAGCGCGTCCTGGCTGACGAGGCCGCCGCCGGCCATCTCGCTGCCGATCACGATTAGCCCCTGCAGGTTGGCGGCCGCCGTCGACGTACGGGTTTCTCCGAGATTGTCGACCATCACCACCGTCGGAGCGCCGAAAGCCAGCGTCGCCTTGATGTTCAGACGGTGGCCATCCGGCGTCGGCGAGGGTTCGATGATTGCGGACGGCAGGATCATCAGCGAGGAGCCGCCGGAATGCAGGTCGAGGAAATAGTCGGCGATCGGGAACAGGCAGTCATTGACGTAAGCGGCGATCTGGCTCGTCAGCGTGCCGTTGAAATCGCCGGGAAAGCTTCGGTTGAAGTTGAGGCCGTCCACAGGCGAAGTACGCGTACCGGCTTCGACCGCACGGACATTGATGGCCGGGATCGCGATGACGCGACCGTTGATATCGGCAGGATCAATCTCGCGCAGGAATTCACCGAGCGCGATCGGACCTTCGTATTCGTCACCATGATTGCCGGCTTCGATGAGCATGGTCGGGCCGTTGCCGTTCTTCACCACGGCCAGCGGCACCTGCACGGTTCCCCAGGCGTCGTCATGGGGGGACTGGGGCACGCTGAAATAACCGATCTGTTTGCCGTCCCGGTCAAGATCGATCGAAGTGAAGACGCTGTTGCGTCGCGGCGTGGCGACCCTGCGGACCTTCGCTTCACTCTTGACCACTGTCAGATTTGTCATTGCAAGCACTCGTCCTTCTTCTCGTTGGGGCGAGTGTGGCAGTTTTATATATGGAGTCAAGTTTCTATATGAAACAAATGACAGGGTGGCAGAGATTTTATTATGTTTGGCTCGACAATGAGGATTCGTGCCATGAACGAGACTGCAGCCGACGCGGGAAAGCCTGCTTATTCCGCCCCGGCATTGACCAAGGGGCTGGAGGTTCTCGAGCTTCTGGCGGAAACCCGTAACCCTTTGACGATGAAGGAAATTGCCGATGGCCTCGGGCGCTCGAAGAGCGAGATTTTCCGCATGCTGGTTGCATTGCAGGAGCGTGGCTATATCGACAGGGATCCCGAGACCGACGCCTATTCGCTCACCGACCGACTGTTCAAGCTCGGCCTTCACACGCCGAGCGCGCAGGACCTCATGACGGCGGCCATGCCGGAACTTTCCCGCATTGCGCTCGACACCCGACAGTCGCCGCATCTCGTCGTGGTCAATCACGGATTGACCGTGGTGACCGCCGCGGTTCCCGGCGGCGAGGACATGTCGTTCACGCTGCGGCTGGGTTATGGCCGCATTGCCTCGGATTCGACCTCGGGCCAGGTCATGCTCGCATTCCAGGCGCCTGAAATGGCTGAGCGCATTCTCGTCGAATGCGAAGCCCATTCGCCGAAGCCGATCGATCGGCCGACTCTGGCGGCTCACCTTGAGGGTATCCGCGATCGCGGCTACGAATTGCGCCAGAGCCGCGACTTTGTCGGCATCACCGACATCTGCTGCCCGATCCTCGGTGCCGACGGAAATGCGGTGGCCGCGGTCATCATCGCCTATGTCAATCGTCACACCCGGGAAAACCGCCACGAACACACCGTCAACACGTTGAAGGCGGCCTGCGATCGCATATCCGCCAAGCTTTCCAACCGTGTTCGACCGCCGGGAGAATTCTCACCCGATTAAAGCATAATCCGACCGGAGTGAAACGAGGATCGACAAGATTATGCTTCAAACAAAAGAGTTTAGAGCGCCGATCGGATTCCATCGGATCGAAACGCGCTCTCAGGACGGATAAGTTCGCCGTTCGCCAACGGATTTCGTGTTGGCGATGTCAGCCAAGTGCCCTGCCCTCGCGATCGAACCTGTGAATGTGTCCCTCCGCCGGGGAGAGAAAGACCGTGTCGCCGACCTTGACGGACGGTGCCCCCGCCATGCGCACGACCAGAGAACCGGCCCTGCCGCAGAATACGTGGACGTGGCTTTCGGCGCCGAGATTTTCGGTGAGCTCTACCGTCCCCTGCCAGGCGCCCGCGCCGTCAACGATGCGCAGATGCTCCGGTCGGACGCCGATGATCGCGGCGCCCATCTGGCCGGCGAATTCACCCTCGATGCGGTTCATCTTCGGTGCGCCGATGAACTCGGCAACGAACAGGTTGGCGGGTCGCTCATAGAGCTCTTGCGGTGTGCCGACCTGCTCGATGCGCCCATGATTGAGGACGACGATCCGGTCCGCCATCGTCATCGCCTCGACCTGGTCGTGGGTGACATAGATCATCGTGCTTTCGAGCTGCTGATGCAGTTTCATGATTTCCAGGCGCATGCTGCCGCGTAGCGCGGCATCGAGATTGGAGAGCGGTTCGTCGAACAGGAAGGCAGTCGGGTTGCGTACGATGGCACGGCCGATGGCAACACGCTGACGCTGGCCGCCGGACAACTGCGAGGGGCGTCGTTCGAGAAAACGGGTCAGGTCGAGTACGCGAGCGGCATCCTCGACCTTGGCGGCTGTCGAGGCCTTGGTCTCGCCAGACATCTCCAGCGGGAAGGCCATGTTCTGGCGCACGGTCATATGGGGGTAAAGCGCATAGGACTGGAAGACCATGGCGAGCCCGCGCTCGCCGCAGGGTGTGGTGGTGACATCCCTGCCCTCGATGCGGATCGATCCGCCGCTGCTTTCCTCAAGGCCCGCGATCAGGCGCAGGAGCGTGGACTTGCCGCTACCCGATGGCCCGACGAAGACGACGAATTCGCCTTTGCCGATCTCCAGGTCGAGAGAGGGAATGACGGTGTTCTTGCCGAACACCTTGGTGATGCCGTCGAGCTTGATCTGAGCCATGGTCAATCCGTTTCCTGTCGTCCGGCTCAGCCCTTGACCGCACCAGCGGTCATGGATCCGGTCAATTGTCTGTAGATGAGCATTCCAAGCACGGCCGGAGGCAGTGCGCCGAGGATCATCACGGCTGAAGCGACGCCCCATTGCACGCCGCCGCCGCTTGCGGAAAAGAAGAAGGAGGCGCCGACGGTAACCGGCACGGCTTCGCGCGTCGTCAGCATCAGGCCGAAGAGATATTCGTTCCAGGCGGTGATGAAGCCGAAGATGAAGGCGGTGACGACAGCCGGTCGGATCACCGGACGCACGATGCGTCTCAGGATCACGAAGGAGCCTGCGCGATCCATGCGCGCGGCCTCATCGATCTCTCCGGGCATGTCGGAAATCGCGCTCACCATCATCATCAGGCTGAGTGGTAGATTGACGATGGTGAGAATGAGGCCGAGACCAAGGCGCGTGTCGAGCAGACCGACGAACTGGAACATCATGTAGAGCGGGATCGCAAAGACGACGAGGGGCACGGCGCGCAGATTGGCAACGAGCGGCAGGAGGTGGCGACGCCCCGTTCCCGTACGAACAATCGCGTAAGCCGCGGGCAGGGTCAGAAGCAGCGCCAGCAGGGAGCCGATCAGGGCGGCAACCGTGCTGTTCAAAAGATAGGCGTAGATGTTGAACCGGCTGGTGTCGGTCAGCACCTTGGCATAATTCGCAAGCGTCGGGGCCTGAAGGATGAGGCCCGGGTTCATCGCCACTTCCCTGGCGCTCTTGAACGAGGTGATGAGCGTCACGATCACCGGGAAGTTCATGGCAAAGGCGGCGACCGCAAAGACGATCCAGCGAAGCGCGTTCATGCGGCGATCCTCCGGCGATCGAGCTGCGATTTGACGAGGGCGGCGCCATAGAGAACGACAAGCGACGTGGAGAACAGGAGTGCGGATGCGGCAACCGCCTGACCGATCTGACCGCCCTTGAAGAAGGACTGGTAGATGTAGATGGAAAGCGACATGGTCGAGCCGCCGGCACCTGCACCGGTCAGTGCGAAGACGTTGTCGAACACGCGGAAACCGTCGATGAAGCGGATGCCGATCGCGATCGCGATCGTCGCTTTCATCATCGGCAGTTCGATGCGCCACAGAATTTTCCATGCCGAGGCCCGGTCCATGGCGGCGGCCTCCCTGATCTCCGAGGGTATCGAGATATAGGCGACATGGAAAAGCAGGAAGGCGAACGGCGTCCATTGCAGGACTTCGACCACGACCAATGTCCAGAAGGCATTGCCGGCGTCGAGAAAGGCCGGACTCGTGCCAAACCACAAGGTCAGATAGTAGGGTAGCGGCCCGGCGAATTCATGCAGCACCAGACGGTACATCAAACCGACCATCGAGGGTGCCACCATCATCGGCAGCATGATCAACGCCATGGTCCAGCCGTGGCGGCTGACGATCGGCGAGAGAAAGATCGCAAGCGCCAGGCCGAGCCCGCATTCGATGAGGGCCGTCAGAATGCCGAAGCGCAGCGAAAACCAGCAGGCCGACCAGAATTCGGGATCGACGAGCACCTGGGCGAAGTTCCTGAAACCCACGATTTCGGGCGTGCGCATGGTCTGGAAGGTGACGTCGGACAATGCATAGATGATATCGACCAGAGCCGGAAAGCTCAGGAAAACGATCAGGAAAGCGACCAGAGGCGCCAGAAGAAGCCGCCCTTCGCGTTGCTGTGGAGTGGTGCGCATGGTGCCATCCGCCAGGGTTTGCCCAGGCGCGTTCGCGCCCGGGCGTTGGCTTTTACTTCTTGAGCAGTTCGGTCATGCTCTGGGCGGCGGCCGACAATGCCTCGTCGAGGCTCTTCTGGCCGGCCCAGTACGCCGTGAACTCCTTGGCCTGGGCCTCGTAGACCGAAAGCGCATTGGCGGAAGTGGCGCCGTTCATGACGTAGCCATAGGCTCCTGCGAACTCGCCGAGCTTGACCAGATCCGGACGGTCGGCGGCGATCTTTGCAACGACATCCGGGGCAAGCGCCGGCGAGCCGCCGGCCTTGGCATAGGCGAGCGCTGCGTCTTCCGAGGCAAGCCATTTCAGAAAGCGCACGGCGCCCTCCTTGTGCTTGGAGCTCTTGTTGAGGCCAAGACCCAGGCCATGAATATGGTCCTTGCGGCCTTCGGGACCGGCTGGCGGGGCAATGACGGCAGTATCCCCGGCAACCGCGGGAGCCGTTTCCGGGTTCATCAACTCACCGGCGGCGGCATTCCACTGCAGGGCGGTCGCGACCTGACCCGACGTCCAGGCGGCGTTGGTTTCGGGATATTCGTAGCTCAGTGAATCCTTCGGCGTGGCGCCGGCGTCGTAGAGCTTCTTGTAGAGTTCGAGACCGGTACGATAAGCCTCGGAATCAACCGTGACCTTGCCGGAAGCGTCCATCCAGTCGGCACCATAGGCGCGCGGCAGGGACTGGAACACCATCATGTTGAACAGCAGGTTCTTCATCTGCAGGACCGTGCCGTAGCGCACCGGGCTATCGGGGTTCACGGCCTTGGTGAAATAAAGCGCGGTCGTCGCCCAGTCTTCCCAGGTCCATTCGTCAGGCGCCTTCGGCTCAAGGCTCTTGCCGAAATATTTCTGGGCGATTTCCGCATATTTCGCCTTGGCGCCGGCATCTGCCATCAGCGCATCGATCAGGTCCTTGCGGTAATACATGAAGTGCAGGGACAGGTCGGTCGGCACGCCATACTGCTTGCCTTCGAACTGCATGGTTTCAAGGATCGGCTTGCCGAAGACCTTCTCGGCGTCCGCACCCAGATCGACAGGTTCCATGAACGGTGCATAACGCCCGATGGAATAGGTGGCGATAAGATTGATGTCGAAGGCATCGGAACCAGCGGCCAGATCCGCCTGCAGCTTGTCGTAGAAACCGTCGCGGTTGAAGAACAGAAGCTCGACCTTGTCTTCCGCCGCGGTTTCGGAACGCGCATTATAGACATCGACAGCAGCGCGAAGGGCGGTCTCTTCGGATCCGCCAGGCCAGCCGAGTACGGTTACCTCGGCCGCTGCGATCCCCGGGAGGGCCGTGGTCGAGAGGAATGCCGCCACCCCGGCGGCCAAAAGGCTATGCATTTTCATCATGATACTCCGTCCCTTCTAGAGGCTCATCGTTTCTTGTTATTTAAAAGCGCCAAATCGGCTATGCCGACGATCCCTGCCTTTGGCCCCAGGGTCGCCTCCCGCAGTTCAGGCACCACGGCCGGATCGATGGCCGCAATCGCTGCCCTTACCCTGTCCATGAAACCAGCGGCGAGGCCCACGCCACCGCCGATGACGATCCGCGCGGGATCGATCGCCAATTGAATGTCGCAGCAAAGCCGCGCGAAGCGTCGGGCAACGCCATCAATGATGCCGATCGCCCATCCCTGCCCGGCATCCGCTGCCAGGAACACATCCTTCGGCTCGCAATCATGTCCGAGACGCCTCGCCTCTGATGCGATCCAGGGACCGCAGATGCGGTTTTCCAACGGCAGTCCATCGGTATGGACGTCGTGCATCTGGCCGAAGTGCCCTGCGATGCCGCCGAGCAACCGGCCCTGCGAAATGATACCGCCGCCAAGACCGGTGGAGACCGTGATGAAGACGAGATCGCGACGGTCGGGCGTCGCCTTGTATTCGCCCCATGCGGCAGCCTGGGCGTCATTGGCGGCAACCACCGGAACACCGAAGAACCCGCTTGCGCTGGCCTCCAGCGGATATTCTCCATCGAGACCGAGCGTCGCCTTGCTCATGGCGCGCCAGATGCCGTTGCGGACCGCGCCGGTCACGGCTATTCCGGCGTGGGTATAGCGCCCCTTCCAGCTCTCCGTCGCTCCGGCGATCGCATGCAGCCAGCGTTCCGGCGAGCCGCTCCGATCGGTGGAAAAGACCACTGAATCGAGAACCTCGCCGGCCTGCACGAGCGACGCCATGGTCTTGGTGCCACCCAGGTCGACGGCGAGCACGACGGGTGCAGGCGCATAGATCTCGTCCAGCGCGTCCCTGAACCAGGTCGTCACATGCTCGGTGCGGGTGATCGCGGAGCCCACGACCACGCAGGTGGCGCCCGCGCGCGCTGCTGCCTGCGCCTGTTCCGGCGTGCGGATGCGGCCTTCGGCAATGACATTCGGCGTCAGCGCGCGAAGCGCCGCCACAAGCTCGATATCCGGTTCCACCGGTTCCGGACCGCCCGTATAGCCGGACATGGTCGAACCGACGAAATCCACGCCGGCGGCAAGCGCGCGCCGCGCGTCCTCGACGCAACTGCAGTCGGCCATCGACAGTTTGCCGGCGTCGCGAACAGCGCGGGCAAGCGCTTCCACCGTCACCGGACGCGTCCGATCCGTCGCATCGAAGGCAATGATATCCGCGCCAGCCCGCGCCAGATCGTTCACATCGGCGATGAAGGGCGTGATGCGAACCGGGCTGTCATCGAGATCGCGCTTGACGAGGCCGATGATCGGGGCGCTGGTCGCTGCCCGGACGGCCGAAACATAGCGTGCCGATTCGATCCGAAGTCCCGAAGCCCCCGCCGACAATGCAGCCAGGGCAAAACCGACCACATAGACACTGTCGTCCATGGCGCCGCCGGGAACCGGCTGGCAAGAAACGATCAGGCCGTTTTTGAGGATATCTGTATGCACGTTCACCATACCTTTCGTAGGGTGACGCTAGTCCAAACAATACCAGATTACAACCAGTATCGATGATCCGTGCATAAACTGGAATGCAATTCGTCACGCTGGACTTGAAACTTCACGCTATTTTGCCGAGAAATGGCGAAGGGGCCGCCCTGACAAAATCGCTTTTTCAACGAGGTTGAATTTCCTTGAACCGGAATATGTCGCAAGAGGCCGCAGAGACACCAGGCCATGGCGATCCCCTCATGGATCGGCTGGCAGCCAGTCTGAGCGAAGTGGAAGATCATTCGCCGATCTACATGCGGCTTGCCGTGGCACTGGCCGACGCCATCGATGCTGGCGAACTCGGTCGCGGGGGTAGCCTGCCGAGCGAACGGCTACTGGCGGAGCGGCTGAACATCTCACGCGTCTCTGTGCGGCGCGCCATCGCCGAACTCGAAAGCGAGGGCCGCGTCAGCCGGCGTCATGGCGCACGCACCGTGGTTCAGACCAGAGTGCGCAAGGATCTGCCCAATCTGACCGGCTTCTCCGACGATATTCGCGCCCGCGGTATGGAGCCCAGCTTTTCATGGATTTCCCGGGGGACCGCCATCGGCACATTGCAGGAAACGATGGCCCTGGGGCTGCCGGTGCAAAGCGAAGTGATCCGCCTGATACGTGTGCGCTTTGCTGACGGAACCCCTATCGCGCTGGAGCGTGCCGCAGTGCCGAAGTCCATTCTTCCGGATGCCATGCTGGTCACGCATTCGCTCTACGAAACACTGGCATCGCTCAATGCAAGGCCGCATCATGGCTTCCAGCGCATCCGGGCCGATGTGATGACGCCTGCAGAAGCGGAACTCCTGCGGGCTGCGCCGTTTACGCCCATGCTGATCGCCGAGCGCCGGTGCTTTCTCGAAGACGGGCGCGCGGTCGAATTCACCGAAACGCGTTACAATGGCAAGGTCTACGATTTCATATCGGATCTGCACATTTGATCCGCTGGCGCATTAAAACCAGTTGCATACCACTTTCCGCTCTGGTTTATTCTCTTCCCGAACCGCACCGGCGGACACGGCGGCGCGGCACCTGTTGAGGCAGAAGGCAGCGGAAACCGGCCGTAACAATGAAGATTCATCTTTTCGATCAACCGCGATCAGCGACACGATTTGTTGCCCGACGCCTTGCCTGCCTCGTCGCGGAGCGGCCGAATGCGGTTCTCGGCCTCGCAACCGGCGGCACCATGCAGCCCGTTTATGCCGAACTCCTGTCCATGGCCCGGACGCAGGGGATTTCCTTTGCCGGTATCGGCAGTTTCAATCTCGACGAATATGTCGGCCTGGCACCAGATCATCCGCAATCCTACTGGCACTTCATGCGCGAACATCTGTTCGATCACATCGATGCCGATCCCGGCCGGCTGGCGATACCACACGGCAACGCACCGGATCCCGTTGCTGAAGCACTGCGCTATGAAGATCGGATCCGTCGCGCCGGCGGCATCGATCTGCAGCTTCTGGGGCTGGGGTCCAACGGTCACATCGGCTTCAACGAGCCGGGTGCGAGCTTCTCTTCGCGCACGCGCGTCGAGACGCTTGCCGAGGAAACCCGCAGGGCCAATGCGCGCTTCTTCGGCAAGGGCGAGCATGTTCCTTCCGAGGCGATCACCATGGGCATCGCTTCCATCATGGAGGCGCGCTCCATCGTGCTTCTCGCCATCGGCAGCGGCAAGGCTGCCGCGGTCAGGGCAATGATAGAAGGCCCCGTATCGGAGGACTGCCCAGCAAGCGCCTTGCGCAGCCATCCCGATGTGACCGTCGTGCTCGATGTCGCCGCCGCATCGTTGCTCGATGCGCGGACGACTGTAACCAGACACGATGATGCGGGAGAACTCCATGAAGTCGGATGAGCCAATCGGGCAGACCACCGCCGTCGTTGCCGACACACTCTACGACGGTACCGGTTCACCACCGGTCCACGATGTGGCGATTGTGCTCGAAGGCGGGATGATTGCATCAGTTTGCCCGGTCGGCAGGCTGCCCGGAAACGTCGAGATCATGGCGCGCGCTGCCATAGCCATACCCGGAATGATCGACCTGCAGATCAATGGCGGGGGTGGCGTGCTCTTCAACGATGAGCCGACACCCGAAGCGCTGGAGAAGATGGCTGCGGCTGCCCGCAAGGGCGGCACGGCCTTCATCCTGCCAACCTACATTACCGCCCATGGACAGGGTTTCGCGGATGCCATGGAAGCGGTCGAGAAAGCGATCGCCATGGGGGTGCCCGGCATTCTGGGAATCCATCTGGAGGGGCCATTCCTCTCACCAAAGCGTCCCGGCATCCATCCAAGAGACGCCATACGTCCCATCGGCAACGAAGACATTGCTGTCCTCAGCCGCGACATCGGCGGGCCAAGACTCATCACGCTTGCTCCGGAGGAAGCTCCCGATGGAAGCATCCGCGAACTCTGCAATTCCGGAGCCATCGTCTTTGCCGGTCATAGCGAAGCAAGTTTCGAGGATATGGAAAAGGCTGCGGGCGAAGGCATCTCCGGCGCGACCCATCTCTTCAACGCCATGTCGCAGATTGCCGGCCGCGCGCCGGGTCTCGTCGGGGCGGTGCTCGATAACGACCGGCTTTATGCGGGCATCATCGCTGATGGGGTCCATGTGCATCAGGCCAATCTGAGACTGGCCGCTCATTCGCTTGGCCCTGACAGGCTCTGCCTTGTGACAGACGCGATGTCGACGCTCGGCACGGCTCTTGAATCGTTCGATCTGCTCGGCAAGCAGATCTTTCTCCGCGACGGTCGTCTTGTCGACATGAACGGTACGCTTGCCGGCGCCCACATCGCCCTCGACGAATGCCTGCGGAACATGATGCGATTTACGGGTATAAACGCAGCCGAGGCGGTGCAGATGGCGACATCGGCGCCGGCTCATGCGGTCGGTCTTGGCGCCACGCTGGGCCGCGTGGCATCCGGCTACCGGGCAGCCTTGACCTTGATGGACGAAGATTTCAAGGCCGTCAGCGTGGTCATCGACTCGAAGCTGTACCCATCGACCTGACCGGCTCTCAAGCAATATGCGAAACAGCCGGTCGAAATGCCCCCGCCTTGAACGGCCACGACCGGCAGGAAGCCTCGAATATGTCGAGGCAATGCTGCCGATCGATGAGGAGACAGAAGCACTGAAGCGTTCGATTGCGATGGCCGTTGCCAATGTATCGAGGACGCATGGCGTTGCCGAACCGGAAATGGCCGCCCGCGATCTTGCCGCGTTGACCCGTGACATGGTGGAAGCGGGTGGGCCTGTTCTGTGAAACCGATATGCCATCGTGGGAGCAGCGTGCCAGACGTGCCGTCTACGGTTACCAGGGGCTGAACTGACGCCGGTTTGAGAAGAAGAGCTGATGCGGCGGAAACGCCGGCTCGTTTCAGATCAGCAAGGTCATGGGCTCTTCAACCGCACGCTTGAATGCCTGAAGCCATGAGGCGCCGACGGCTCCGTCAACCGCCCGGTGATCCACGGAGATCGTGCATTCCATCATTGTCACGAATGCCAGCTGGCCGTCTCGCTCGACCGCCCTGCGTCCGGTCGCCCCCACGGCGAGTATGCCGCTCTGTGGCGGGTTGATGATGGCAGAGAAGGTTCGGACGCCGTACATTCCCAGATTGGAAATCGAGAACCCGCCACCCTGAAACTCTTCCGGCTTTAGCCGACCGTCGCGCGCCCTGGCCGCCAGGGACTTCATTTCGGCGGAGATCGTTCCAAGGCTCTTTTGATCCGCCTTCCGGATGACAGGCGTGATCAGTCCACCATCCGTGGCAACCGCGACGGCGATATCGACATCATGCAATTGCAGCATCGCTTCGTCGGTCCACATGACATTGGCGTTGGGAACGGCACGCAGGGCATGGGCGACAGCCTTGATCACGAAGTCGTTGACGGAGATCCGGCTGGCGCTGTCGCGGGTTTCGTTGATGCGCGCACGAAGCGCGAGCAGTGCATCCATCTCGCAATCCGCGGTCAGATAGAAATGGGGAACCGTCGTCTTCGACTCGAGCAGCCGGCGGGCGATAGTGCGGCGCATATTGGTGTGGGGAACGCTCGTGTATTCACCGATCCCCACAGGAATGGCGCCGATGCCAGCAAGGCCCATGTCCGGCGACGGCGTGGAAACGAGAGGCCCGGTCGACGTCGGTAGTATTGCGCGTTCAACGTCGACCCGCACGATCCGCCCCTTCCAGCCTGTCCCGGTAATGCCATCGAGCGGAACTCCTCGTTCCACCGCGAGGCGGCGGGCGAGCGGCGAAGCCTTGTGACGCACCGATGTCGCCCCGATGGCATCCGCGGTCGTCGCAGAGACGATCGCGGAACTCGTCACCGCAGCCGGCGCAGGCGGTCGTCTCTCCGCAGCCACGGACAAGGAAGCGGCGTCCTCGCCTTCGTTCACCAGTACGGCGATCACCTGATTGACCGCGGCGCGATCACCGGCGGAAACGAGCAGTTTACCGATCAGCCCGTCCTGCTCGGCTTCCAGCTCCATGGTCGCCTTGTCTGTCTCGACCTCGGCAATCGGTTCTCCCTTGGCAACGCGGTCACCCTCGGCTTTCAGCCACCGGGCGATAACGGCTTCTTCCATTCCCGCGGACAATGCGGGCAACACGATTTCGTACGCCATTTTCGTTTCTCCGCCTCAGCTCGCGATCGGCAGGCCCTGCGCGGACATCACCGCCCGCAAGGCCGCTTCGATGTCTCCCGGCCGGGCCGCGGCCGCTGCTTCGAGAACCTTCGAGATAGAGGGTGAGGCTTCCGCCCCGTGAACCCGCGCCACCGGTTGGTCGAGCCAGTCGAAACAACGCCGCTGCAATTCATCGGCAAGCCAACCTCCGTAGGAGGTGCCCGACGAACCCTGCTCGACGATCAGGATATTCCCGGTCTTGCGAACGGAGGCTTCGACGGTTTCCCAGTCCAGCCCGGCGCGATCGAGGCTGCGAAGGTCGATGACTTCCGCGTCGACACCGAGCGCTTCGACCGATCGCAGCGTCTTCTCGACCATGGCCAGATAGGTAAGGATCGTCATCTTCGTTCCCGGACGCACGACCTTCGCCTTGCCCAGCGGGATGAAATAGTCGAGATCGTCGACGGGTGCCGGCCCCTTTGAAGCGTAGAGATCGACATGCTCGAGCACCAGCACCGGATCGCGGCAGAGCAATGCCGAATTCATCAGCCCGACATAGTCGAAAGGCGTCGAGGGCGCGACGATCCGCCAGCCCGGCGCGGTCGCGAAGATGCCGGCGGGGTCCATGGAATGCTGTGAACCATAGCCCGTTCCCATCGCGACCTTGGTCCGCAACACGACCGGCATGTCGCTGTCGCCGCCGAACATGTGCCGTGCCTTGCCGATCTGGTTGAAGACCTGATCGGCCGCCACCCACATGAAATCCGGATACATGAATTCGATCACGGGGCGGACGCGGCCATCGGCCGCCATGCCGCCGGCAATGCCGGTGAAGGCATTTTCGCTGATCGGCGTCCCGAGCACCCGTCCGGGAAATTCATCGGCCAGACCCCGTGTGGCGCCGTTGGTTCCGCCCTTCAGGCGATGCACGTCCTCACCGAGCACGACAATCCGGTCGTCGGAGCGCATGCGCTGAGCCATGACCTCGGCGACCGTGTCGATGAAGCGCGCCTCGCCATTGATCGCGCCTCGAAAGCTTTCGAGTTCCTCGAAGCGTGTGCCATCGAACTCGGAGAGATCGCCGCGAAGACCGAAATCGCGGAAGCTCTCCTGCGGCCAGAGCGCCGGAATGATCCTTTTCTTGCCCTCATGCATCTCGATCAGTTCCGCGGCCACCTCGTCCATCAACGCGACGCAACGATCACGAAGCGCCCTGACGGCATCCCCGCCAAGAGCCTGCCGCTGCATCAATTGGCTCGCCATCGCATCGAGCGGATCGCGGGTACGCCACTCCGCCTCCTCATCCTTGGAGCGATAACCGAACGCGCTGCCCGGCAGCGGCCCGTTCTGATGGAAATAACGGTAGACATCCGCCTCGATGATCGTCGGCCCGCCACCGTCACGCATGATCTCGTTGGCCTTTTGCGAGGCCAGATAGACGGCGAGCGCATCCATGCCGTCCACCTTGAAGGCCGGAATACCGAATGCCAGTCCGCGTGATGACAAACGGGGCTCGGCCGTCACTTCGTCGACATGCGTCGACACCGCATAGCGATTGTTCTCGATGAAGAAGCAGATCGGTAACCGCCAGGCTGCGGCGATGTTCATCGTTTCCAGTACGGAGCCGATATTGGTCGCGCCGTCGCCGAAATAGGTGTAGACGACGTCGCCGGTTCCGGCGCGCTTATGCGCCCAGGCGGCGCCGGCCGCCATGGGGACTCCACCCCCGACGATCGCATTTGTACCCAGGTTGCCGGATTCGGCCCAGCGCAAATGCATGGAACCGCCGCGTCCCTTGCAGAAGCCCTGCGCGAGGCCGAGGATCTCGGCCAGGGTACGCTTTGCGAGTATCCTGATCTCTCCATCGAAGTCCGCCTTCGGATCGATACCGTCCGGTGCTATGTAGCCGAGAGCCTTGGCGAGAAACTGGTGATGGGCACGATGGGAACCGTTGACCTGGTCGCTCGCTCGAAGGGTGGCGGCCGATCCGATGGCGCCGCCCTCCTGTCCGATCGCCGAATGGGCCGGGCCATGGACAAGGCCTTGCCCCGCCAGTTCCAGGACCTTTTCCTCGAACGCGCGAACAAGGTGCATTTCTGCCAGCATCGTCCCTCCGACCCCGAGATCAAAGGCGGCGTAGTCCGAGGCAACGGGTCTTATTTCTTGCCAGGCGCTCTTGGCGACAAGATCAATCTGGTCGGGCATTGTCATCTCCGCGATTGCGAGTTGTCATTTTAGGTTGGGTGCGTGGCGACGGCCGGGGTCACGCCGCAAGGAAGCCGCCGTCCACCGGCAGGATGGTGCCGGTGATGTAGCTCGCCATCGATGAGGCGAGGAAAACCACGGGATCGACGACCTCACCGGTCTCACCGATCCGCTTCATCATCACCCGGTTCATGAACCAGTCGGCGCCGCCCGGACGATTGAGCTGGGCCACCGCCATTTCGCTCATCATGATGCCGGGCGCGACCGCGTTGACCCTGATCCCGTGCGGCGCGAGATCGCGGGCCATGACCTGCGTCAGCGAGCGTACCGCGCCCTTGGAAACCACGTAGCCGGCCGTGGAGCCTCCGGCAACGAAACCCGCCACCGAGCAGAGGTGAACGATGTTTCCCTTCGCGGCCTTGAGAGCCGGCACGAAAGCGTGCGAGACATTGAATGTGCCCTCGAGATTGACCGCGATCACCCGGTCCCAGACCCCCTCGGCCTCGACGCTGCCGAATTCGGCCCGGCCGGCAACGCCGGCATTGTTGACAAGAATGTCGAGGCTTTCGATTTGTCCGGCGAATGCCTTGACGTTTTCGCGGTCGGTGACGTCGAGTTTCCGGCCTTCGGCCTCAAGGCCGCGCGAGCGCAGTGCATCGGCCTGCCTTTCCGCGTGCTCGCCATCGATATCGGCAAGGATCACACGTGCACCCTGCTCCGCCATGCCGGCGGCTATGGCCGCGCCAAGCCCCCTGCCGGCACCGGTAACCAGCGCCAATCTGCCACTCAGCAGCCCTGTCATATTCTCTCCCTCCGGCCCTCAGGCCATGTAGATCCCGCCGTTGACCTGGATGGTTTCGCCCGTGACGAAGCTTGCCGCCGAACTGCACAGGAAGGCGACGACGGACGCGATTTCCGAGGCGCTTCCGAGCCTTTTCAAAGGGGTTTGGGCCAGCGTCTCGTCGCCACGCGTTTTCATGAGCTCCGCGATCATCGGGGTCTCGATAATGCCCGGCGCCACCCCGTTGACGCGGGTACGCGGCGCCAGTTCGCGGGCAAGAGCGCGCGTGAAGGAAACCATCGCGCCTTTTGTCGCGCCGTAATGGGCGTTGCTGAATGCCCCGCGATAAGCCGCCAGAGATGCCAGTGTCACGATGGAGGAATCGTCCTTCAACACATCGAGCGCGCGACGGCAGAGAAAAAACACGCCATCGAGATTGATCGACATCGTTCGCGTCCAGTCCTCGTCCGTCATCTCGGCGAAGGGTCTGGATTGATAGATACCCGCGGAGGGCACCAGAAAGTCGATCCCCCCGAAACGCTCGGCTGCAAGCGCCACTGCCCTTTCGGCGTCCGCAGCGCTTGAAGCGTCGGCCCGCAGCCATGCGACCCGTCGGGGCTCGTTAAGCGAGCCGGCGAAAGCTTCGAGCGCTGCAACGTCGAGATCGGTGAGAACGAGATTGGCCCCGGCTTCGTGGAACGTTCTCGCGATAGCCCCGCCGATGCCTCCGCTGGCGCCCGTCAGGAGCAGCGTGCGGTTGCTGAAATCGAATGTCGTGTTGGCGGATGTCATGTTCGCCATTTCCTCCCTGCTCTCGCCCGTCTGCTAGTGAACCGCGGCGTACATGATCTTTTCTTCCGTCGCCGAGCCGGGCGTGAACTCCTCCACGACACGTCCCTGGCGGCAGACAAGGATGCGGTCCGACAGCACCATGATTTCCGGCAGGTAGGACGAGATCACCATGACCGCGATGCCGCTGTTGGCGAGATCCTCGATCACCTTGTGAATTTCGGCGATGGCGCCGACATCGACGCCGCGCGTCGGCTCGTCGAAAATCACGAGGCGGGGCTTCTGCACCAGCGCCTTGGCGATCACCACCTTCTGCTGGTTGCCACCCGAGAGCTCGACGATGCGGGCATTGGGATTGATCGCGCGGATCTGCAGGATCTTCGACCATTCCTCGGTGACGTCGCGCGCGGCGGAATTGAGAACGACACCTCCGGGCGGCGCTTCAATCGCAAGCTTGCCCATGTGAATGTTCTGCGAGATCGTCATCGTCTCGAAGAAGCCTTCCGCCTTGCGGTCCTCCGTGATGTAGACGATGCCATCCATCACCGCCGAGCGCGGCTCGCGGTAGCGGATCGGCCGATCGTCGAAATGCACCTCGCCACCGTGGAAAATATTGCGCTTGATCACGCCGGAAACGATTTTCGCGGTTTCGGTACGGCCGGAACCGATCAGGCCGAACATGCCGGTGACCTGGCCGGCATAGACCGAAAACGAGGTGTTGCGGACCATCGACCCCATCGAGAGGTTCTCGACGCTGAGAACCTTGCGACCGGGTTTGCGGGCATCTTCATCCCCGCGCTTGCGACCATAGAGTTCGTTGGAAAGCGTCCGCCCCACCATCGCGCGGATGACGCTGTCGCGATCGAAGTTCCTGGTGTCGTCCGAGGCGACCAGCTCTCCGTCGCGCAGGATGGTGATGCGATCCGATATCGTCAGCGCTTCTTCCAGCGCGTGACTGATGAACAGGATCGAAACGCCGCTCTGGCGCAGGCGCTCGACCAGTGAGAAGAAGTAGTGTTTTTCTTCGGGCGTCAGCGTTGCGGTCGGCTCGTCGAAGATGATGACCTGCGACTTCAGCCGGACCGCCCGCGCGATCTCGACGAGCTGCTTCTGGGCCGCGCCGAGACTGGCAACCGTTGCCCAGGGATCGACGTTGAAATTGAGCGAGGACAGGAACTGCTGCGCGGCGATGTAAAGTCCCCGCAGCCGGTTGAACAGTTTTTCGTCGCCCAGATAGAGATTTTGCGCGACCGTCATCGACGGTACGAGGCTTGTTTCCTGAAACACCATGGCGATGCCGTTCCGCAAAGCCTCGGCCGGTCCCTGGAACGCGACCTCCCGGCCTTGAAACAGGATATTGCCCGTCGAAGGAGGCGTTACACCGGCGATCATCTTGCTGAGCGTCGATTTTCCCGCTCCGTTTTCACCGAGCAGCGCATGGATCTCCCCCTTCCGGAGATTGAAGTCGACGTTCCTGATGGCGTGGACGCCACGATATTCCTTCGAAACGTTCTTGAGCTCGATCAGTGGATGGTTCATTGCCCCGCTCCTCCGTTGGGCGCAGCCGAAAGGGACAGGACCGCGTCGCCACCTCTTGAGGTCACGAACAGGCGTCCATCACTGACGACGCTGCTGGTAATGCCGTGGCGCCTGCCGTCGGCGCGGCTATGCAGGCTCGCTTGCGGCACGAAGTCTTCGCCAAGCCTGACGAGCAGACCGTAGGAGCGCGTCGGCGCCCACGGTTTCAGGACACCGAGCTGCTTGACCGCTCCGCCCTGAAGCGGTTCCCGGAAACTTGCGCTGGGTCGCAACGTGGGCGCCATCCACAGTTCCGGTTCGATGTCCCGCATCATCGTTTCGCGGAATTCCTTTTCCCGCAGGATGAATTCGATCATCTGGCGACGCGGTGCAAAGAGGCTGAGCCAGGTGTGGCCACCCCCGACCGACAAACGGCCGGGATAGGCGGGAAGATTGCCGAGCTGGGTCTGCGGCGTTGCCCCGGAAAGCGCGACGAGGCGGTGTCGCCATGCCTCGCTCACGACAACCCGGCCGTCAGCCAAAGCCAAGACGCCTGCCGGCCACGCCAGACGCTGCGCGAGCGGCGTGCTTTCGCCCGGCAGCGATACCCGGAGAACGCAACCGGTCGCGCCACCGCGCAACAGATCGCACGCCCAGTCCGACGCGGTGACCTGGGAGGATCCCACTGCGACCACCAGGTGCTCCTTGCCCTGAAAACAAAGCGCGGTCACACATTGCGCCTGGGAGGGCTCGAGCCGAAGGACGTTTCCGTCCGTCGGTCCGCCCCGAATGACGATACCGGCACCCGCGACCGCAATGGCCAGTGTGTCGCCGCCGTCGCTTGCCATGGCCAGGACGACATTTTCAAAGGTTGCGATGCGCTCCGGCTCGCCATTGGAATTTGCCGCCAGCAGATCCCGGCCGGACGAGAAGAGCACCCTGCCCTGATGCAGGACAAGATTGTCGGGAGCGACGACTTCGTGCTCCAGCGTTGCCCGATCCAGCGCGTCGTTGGGCAACAGCGCGCCATCCATGGGTGGCACTGTCACGGCGGCGTCGCCGGCACCGAAGAAATTGTCGTAAGCGCGTTTGACGAAGGAAATCATGCCCGCCCCCAATAGGCCTTCTGGCTCGTCCATTGCGGATCGGCGTCCGGCAAGCGGTATCGGCCGATACGGTTGTTGTTGATGCCTCCGAGATAGAGGTAGCCCTTGTGTTCGCGGATCGAAGTGATCTGCGGATGGGCGTCGCCCACCAGATCCCAGAGGGATTCCGTCACCTGACCGTCGAGAGTGAATTTCAGAACGCAACCGGTGTTCAGGTTCGGATAGAGCCATTCGTCCATCGCCACGCGCTGCGCCATGCGTCGCCGAAACGCCGGGAAGGTAAGGCTGAGGTCGAAGACAGGCGACCGCATGCCCGCAAGCGCGCACCAGAAGGTGCCATCGGAGGCGATATTGATATTGTCGGGATAGCCCGGCAGATCGGCGATGACCGTCTCCACCTTGCCCTTCCGGCTTCCCGCGAACCAGAAACGGCTGATGCGGCAGGCCCAGGTTTCGGCGAACAGCAGAGACTCGCCATCGCCGGTCATGCAGATACCGTTCGGGAAAATACGTCCGGTGAGCACCGTTCGCGTCGTCCCGGTCTTCGGATCATAGGCGATGATCCGTCCGTTGCCCCGGCTTTCCAGAGCGTCGACGGCCCAGTCGGAGACGCCGTAGCGGATGGTTGCCTCGCTGAAGAAGACCCGGCCGTCCGCGGCGATATCCAGATCGTCGGCCATGCGGATG
Organism: Rhizobium sp. ACO-34A; assembly: GCA_002600635.1. Lineage (NCBI taxonomy): Bacteria > Pseudomonadati > Pseudomonadota > Alphaproteobacteria > Hyphomicrobiales > Rhizobiaceae > Rhizobium > Rhizobium sp. ACO-34A. Next base: position 354,625 of record CP021373.1, read on the forward strand.
CGAGAGTCGTCGATGATGGAAAAGACGCTCCGGTTGGTTTCGTCCGAGAGACGGACGATTTCGCGGTTCGGCGTCACCTTGTAGAGCCCCATGCCCGCCACGCAGGCATGAAGGTTGTCGTCGGCATCGAATGCCAGCCCAAGCGGGAAGCCGCCGAGGTGCACGAAGACTTCCGAGCGGGTGTAGTCGGGCGCGAGAAAGCGCACGATATCGCCCTGTCGTCCGCCGGTGTAAAGATTGTCGTTGGAATCGAAGATCATGTCTTCCGGACCGTCCAGCTCGCCAAGGCCGATCGACGACACCTGGCCGAGCCGGTTGTTGACGGCATAGGGCGACGTGGAACCCGAGCGCGTCTCCGGCGATGCCGGAAGCTCGAAATGCGTCGGCGAGACATAGACCCGCGACAGAAGCTTGTGACGGTTCTTCAGCCAGCGAATGTCGACGGCGACGGCGAGCAGGAGAAGAAGCCCCAGAACCATGGGCGTGGCGCCACTCGCAAGATCCAGACGGATCAGGCTGTTGGTGACGAGCAGCACGATCACCGTGCCGATCATGGCCTTGAAGACGGACCCCCGACCACCGCCGAGGCTGACGCCGCCCAGAACGGCCGCGGTCAGGACGGTGACTTCCATGCCCATGCCGGCTTCGGGGCTGACGCTGCTCAAGCGGGCGGCGTAGAAGAGACCACCGGTCGCGGCGAACATGCCGGAGATGACATAGGTGAGGCATACCGTTCGCCGCACGGAGATACCGGCATTGTAGGCGGAACGTCTGGAGCCGCCGACCGCAAGAATGTGCCAGCCAAACCGCGTACGGCTCATCACGACATGCGCGATGACGGCGACTGCCGCAAGCAGCACGAAGTTGATCGGTACGCCGTAGACATCGCCCTCGCCGAGGAAGAACCAGGCATCGGAGTCGTTCATCGCCATGCCCACCTTGCGGGCATAGGTGAGCACCAGGAGGTCGACCACGGCACGCACGATGATCAGCGTCGCCAGCGTCGTCAAGAAGGCCCTCAGACGGAGGTAACCGACGAGCACTCCGTTCACCAATCCTACCAGGGCGCCAACGGCGATCACCGTCGGAATGGCGAAGTAGAGCGGCCAGCCGAGATAATTGATCAGCGTCAGCGCGACAAAGTTTGCCAGAGCAAACACCGAACCAACGCTGAGATCGATGCCGCCCGCCAGCATGACGATGGCCAGCCCCATCGTGACGAATGCCACCTCACCGAGCTGACGTGCGAGGTCGGCAAAACCGGCAAGCGTGAAGAAGTCCGCTATCAGGGCGCCGAACAGCCCAACCACGATGACGAAGAAGAGAAAGGGGATCGCGTTGTCGATCCAGCTCTTGGAGAGCAGCTCGCCAAGCAGGTGATCCGGAACGAGCCGGTAACGCCACTTGGAATAGGATTGATTAAGGGACATGCGCAGACGCCTCGGGTCGTGTCGGGTCAAGGAGGGGCACGCCGTTTTAGACGTGCCCCCTGGCGTTTCAGAACGGCGCGGACGCGACGTCTTCCATCGTCCAGCAGGAATTCGCCCGCATGTTCTGCTTGGAGATGTCCTTGATCGGCGTGTAGAGGGCAAAGGGCTGCGAACCCGGCTCTGGCTTCACCTGCAGGACCGTCGCGATCGCGTCCGTCAGGTCGCGTGCCTGGCCCAGGGCGTCATAGCTGACATAACCGTTGAAGGTGCCGTTCTCGATGTTGTCGCAGGCCGGCTTCTGGCCGCCGCCATTGGTGATGAGCTGGATATCGCCGGTCTTCCCCGCCTCGCGGATCGCAGCGGCGACGCCGGCATCCATTACTTCCCAGAGCCCGATATAGCCGCAAAGGTCGGGGTTCTGCTTGATGACGGTCGAAGCGACCGCATGGGCCTTGGTCGCGTCCCAGTCTGCCGACTGGCTGGAAACGACGGTGATATCCGGGCTTTCCTTGAGCACATCCTCGATCGCCGTCATGGTGATCGCGTTGTTGGGATTGGTCGGCGTCCCCTGCATGATCGCAATCTTGCCGCTCTTGCCGTTCTTCGGCGAGCAAGCCTCGACAGCCATCTTTGCCTGGTGCAGACCGACCTCATACCAGTTGACGCCGACATAGGCGTCGGTCGTGGCAACCGACTTCAGGTTGATCTGGATGACCGGAATGCCAGCCTTCTGCGCGCGAGTGAGAAGCCGGGCATACACCTGCATATCCGGATTGTGGACAACGAGAAGGTCGGGCTTCTCGCTGATCAGCGTCGTCAGCGCCTGTGCGCCGGCATCACTGCTCCAGTTCGGATCGCGGACGGAAAAGTCATAACCGAGCCGCTTTGCCTGGGTCTCCATTCCCTTGGCCCAGACCTGCGGGAGGTCGAAGCTCATCGCCAGCGGCAGGAAGACGACCTTCTTTCCCGTGAACGTGCTGTAATAAGCCGGCGCGATGCCGTCGTCGAATTGCTCCGCCTTCACATTCGCCGTTGCCGACACGGCAATCAGCGCAGCCGCCGTCAGGCGCGCAAAAACCTTACGCATGAATTACTCCTCCCAAAGTTGAAATGTCAGATGTCGCCCTGCTGAGCCGTCTGCTCATCGCGGGGGTTTGCGATGCTATCGAAGATGATAGCGATCAGGAGCACAGAGCCCTTGACGAGGTTCTGCACGGTGAAGGACATGTCCAGAATGGTCATGCCGTTCAGAAGAATGCCGATCAGCAAGGTACCGACGATGATGTTGCGCACTCCACCCTTGCCGCCACTCAGGCCGACGCCTCCAAGCACCACCACCAGAATCACGTCGTAGACCATTGTCGACTGGGCCACGCGGATGTTGACGGATGCCAGAAGCGATGCCGTAACGATCCCCGCCCCGTAGGCGATGACTGAGGAAAGGAGATATTGAAGCACCGTCATCGGGCGAACCGGAAGGCCGGTAATTCGTGCCGCGAAACGATTGTCGCCCATGGCGAACAGATAGCGTCCCGGCCGGACGAACCGCAGGAACAGGAAGGCGGCGAGCGCAAGAAGCGCAAACCACAGGACCGGCAACGGTACGCCGTAGACGGTATCTGAAATCTTGCGCATCCACGTCGCGTTTTCCGGCAGGTAGATCACGTCGAGGTCTACCAGAACCATACGGCCAAAGCCATAAACGACGATCGCCATGGCCAGGGTCGCAAAGATCGCGGGAATTTCGACATAGGCCACAAGCACGCCGATGATCACACCGACAGCAGCCGCAAAGGCAAGCCCCAGCCCGATGGCGGCGAAAGCACCGTAGCCCCCGTTCAGGAGCGCCACGGTCCAGGCCGTGGACATTGCCATGGTCGAGACCATGGTCAGATCGATCCCGCGGCCGATCACAACGATGCCCATTCCGATGCCGAGGATTCCAAGAATGGAAACATTCTGCACGAGGGACAGAAGATTCGCCGCGTCGAAGAAGCCCGGCAGCAGAAACGAAAACGCGGCAAAAAAGAGCGCGGCAATCGCAAAGACAATGTTCTCCTGCGTCAGGTTGGGCGCACGAAAACGGGTAAGGGTGCTGTTGGCCACCTTGATCTCCTCCTCAGTCGCCGAGTCAGTTCCGCCCTCCCTGTCGGCCTTTGTCGGGGCCGCCGAAAGCCTCCCGGGCGGGCTGCTCGTCAGTGTTGGCTCCTTATACAACTCATCAGCTTGTCTGACAAGATGAAAATCTGTTTGCCGTGCTTCCTGCTCTCCGCTACTCTAAAACGTGTCATTTAAACCCATAGACAACCCTGTAGCGTGCAATGAACCACCCGGAAGTAAACCTGAGGCGCATCCCCCCCCGAGGAGCTACGCCAACAAAATCGCTGATGTCCTGCGGGACGAGATCTATCGCGGCGTATTCCGGCCGGGCGAACGCATCCCTACGGAAGGTGAGTTGTGCGCGAATTTCGGCGTTAGCCGGGCGGTTGTCCGCGAGGCGATCAGCGCGCTGAAGCAGGACGGCATTCTGGAAAGCTATCAGGGTCGAGGCATATTCGTTTCCAGCGAGCCGCCGGAGGCAACTTTCCGACTTGCCGCCGATCTGGAGGATATGCAGGAGCTGGAGCGCGTGCTGGAATTCCTGCTGGCGCACGAATCCGCAGCCGCCGGCCTGGCCGCCGAACGTCGATCCGAGGCGGAACTGTCGCAGATCAGGCAGGCGCTGGAAAAGATGGATGCCGCGATCAGCCGCAACGAACCTGCCGTCGACGAGGATCTCGCCTTCCACGCCGCGATCTCTGCCGCGACCAACAACGAATATTTCGTTTCGTTCGGAGCCTTCCTGGAGAACCGGATCCGTCATCTGATTCGCGAAGCGCGCGCGAACAGCTCCCGCGCGGGCCTGACCACGATCGTCCAGCAGGAACACAAGGCGATTTACGACGCGATCGCGGCCAAGGACCGTGACGCGGCACGCGCGGCGGCCGAGCAGCATTTGCGCAACGCCGCGGAAAGGCTCAGGCAATACGGTTCGGACCGGCTCAGAGGCGCCAACGGCAGGGAACCCTGAGCCTTTTTTGCCGGCGGGTGCACCGGAAGGATGCCCGGGACCCTTTCCAGACGGGAGCGCGCACCCTGGTCGGTGATGCCGACGATCTGGCCAGTTTTATTGAGGAGGCGCAGGGGTGCTGTCACAGATCGTTTCTGAAGGCTGGGAAGAAGTCTCCGACGAGACGTTCATGTCAACGCTCGGGCATACCTTTCAGAGGCTATCGGGCGAACTCATTCAAACCGCGCTTCTTACCGATGAGCGCCACCGGAACCTGGCCGGAACGGTCCACGGCGGAGCGATCATGACGCTGGTGGACCGGGCCATCGGCATCAACTGCCTGAGGCTGCGGCCGAACCATCGGGTAGCGACACTGACGACGACGGTAAATTTCCACTCCCCGGCAGAGATAGGCTCTTTTCTCGTTGCCACATGCTCCATGCGAAAGACGGGCCGGAACGTAACTTTCGTCGAGACCGACGTCACTTCCGGGGACAAACTCATCGCCAGCGCGTCGGCAGTCTTCTTTCTTTCCCCGACCAGGGAGTGACGAACGCTTCTTGCAGTTCGTGCAGGTCTCTTGGTCCCAAGATCCCTCGTTGCCGCACCGCGCATTGTCCATAATTCGTTGCGCCGGCCACTTGCATGTCGAAGTCCGCGAGTCAGGCCCTGAAAAGATTGGCTGCCATATAGTCCACAAACACCCGGACCTTTGGCGAAAGATACCGGCTCGTCGGCCACAGGACCCTGAATGTCCCGGTCCCGGCCAGATAGTCGTCGAGCAGGGAAACGAGCTTGCCATCCGCAATCTCTTTCTCGACCGCAAAGGGGGGAAGACATGTGACGCCAAAGGATCGCTCCGCAAGATAGACGAGCGGTTCGAGAGTGCTGGCCACGGTCGTGACGGGGAGATCGATCCTGATCTCTCTCCCCTCTTGAACCATAGGCCACGGCTCGAGCTTCCCTGAATTGGCGAACCGGTGATGCATGCAGCGATGGCCCAGGAGATCCTCCGGGACCTTCGGATGCCCGTTCGCGGCAAGGTATTCAGGAGAAGCGACGATCACGTGCCGAAATGTTCCGAGCTTGCGGCTCATCAGACGCGTATCCCTGACCTCGCCAGTCCGAATGACCGCGTCAAAACCTTCCTCGATAACGTCGACGATGCGGTCGCTGAAATCGAGATCGACATTGACCTCCGGATAGGCACGCATGAATGAGGAAATCGTCGGCATCAGGAGCATGCCGGCGAGCGGCAGGCTGACACGCAGCTGACCGCGCGGAATGGCCTGCGATCGCGAAAGCCTTGCCTGTGCCTCATCATACTCCGCCTGAATCCGTCGGCACGTATCCAGGAAGAAACTGCCGTCCTCCGTGAGGGCCATGCTTCGGGTCGACCGATTGAAGAGCCGCACGCCAAGCTCCTCTTCAAGCCTCGCAATGGCCTTTCCGACGGCCGACCCGGAAATACCCAGCCGGTGTCCCGCCGCAACGAAGCTGCCGACTTCTGCGACCTGGATGAAAATTCCCAGTGTTCCTAGCTTATCCACTCACGCTCCATTGCGGAATTTTTGTCCGATATGTTGAGAGTTCAGGCCTGTTTATCCGCTATTTCCTCGTCGTTATCCAGAGGACGCCGCACCAATGTGGTTGCGCAGATCAATGGAGACCATCATGACATCGACGCCTGCTGCCGCTTTTGCCGGCACTCCTTCTCCCACCACATTCATCGTCAACGTTATTCACGCCCATCCCGGCAAACAGCAGGAGGCGTTCGATATCATTCAGGATGTCGTGCATTACGTTGCGGAACGCAAAGAGGGGTTTCTCTGGAGCAATCTGGCCAAGAGCACAGATGGTCTGACCGTCGTGAATATCGAGGCGATCCAGGGTGCGGGCAATGTCGACGAGTTCTTCTCCGACCCCGTCTTTGTCGAGAAATTCAAACGGCTGGATACCGTCTCCACCAGCGAATTCCACACCTATTCGGTCGGGGATCTCGTTCTTCCCAAGTTGATAAAGGCCGAGTGATCGACATGACCGGGCCTATCTGGAAGCAAAGCTCGCCTGGCCCGCAGTCGTCCGGTGGAGGAGCCTTTCCTCTGCCGGCGCTGATCGCCCTGGCCCTTTCCGGTTTCATCACGATCCTGACGGAAGCGCTCCCTGCGGGGTTGCTGGCGCAAATCGGGGAGGATTTCTCCATCTCGCAGGCCGCTGCCGGTCAGATGGTGACGATATATGCCATCGGGTCTCTGATGGCCGCCATACCTTTAACCCGAGCAACCCAGGGATTGCGCAGGCGTCCGTTGCTGACCTCCGCCATCGCGGGATTTGCCGTCGCCAACCTCATCACGGCACTCTCGCCGTCTTACGCTCTGACAATGGCGGCAAGGTTTGTCGCCGGCGTCTCGGCAGGTCTGCTCTGGGCGTTGCTGGCCGGTTATGCTGCCCGCATGGCGCCGGAAGCGCAGAAAGGCCGGGCTATCGCAGTCGCCATGGCCGGGACCCCTCTGGCGCTCTCGGTCGGCATACCTGCTGCCACCTTCCTGGGGACAATTGTCGGATGGAGAACCTGTTTCGCTCTCATGAGCGCGGCCGCCGGTTTCCTCATGATCTGGATCGCGGCGCGATTGCCCGATTTTCCAGGGCAAGCGGAGGCGGACACGGTGCCAATCGTGGCGGTAGGAAAGCTGCCGGGCGTGAGACCGATCTTGTTCATCACACTGACGTTCGTTCTCGCGCACAACATCCTCTACACCTACATCGTGCCTCTTCTGCAGCCGGCAGACATGAGCACCTCTGCCGATATGGTTCTGCTCGTGTTCGGCTGCTGCTCGCTTGTCAGCATCTGGTTCGTCGGAATCCTGATCGACCGAACAGCATGGGCACTGGCGATCGTCACTTGTTTGATCTTCATCGGGGCGGTCATGATGTTCGGAATTTGGCCAGCCGCTCGCTCTGTCGTGTGTATGGCTGTTGCACTCTGGGGGCTGGCCTTTGGTGGAGCCGCCACAATCTTCCAAACGGCAATGGCCCGCGTGGCCCCTCGTCAAACCGACATTGCCCAATCCATGCTGGTTACCGCGTGGAATCTGGCTATCGCGGGCGGCGGAATTGTTGGGGGCCTGTTGCTCGAGCGAGGCGGGATTTCGACCTTTCCACCGGCAGTGCTGACAATATTGATCGCCTGCGCACTCGTGGTCTTGAGCAACCGCCAGCAAGCTTTCAAGACGACGCCATGACCTGAATCACCGCGGCGCTCGACGGGCGCCGAACGGAGACACGGCATGAGCGGTGCTCGGTTGCGAAGGCAGCCTCTCCCCAGATGGCTGCGGTTCCGGGCCTTTTCCCGAGGTTCTGGCGTACTGGTTCATGGTCTCTGGCCTGTGATGCCCTGTAATACCGGTTCCGGGGATAACCCGGCCGGCAATCTGGAAAGGGGTGACGCCCGGCGGCTGTGGGCTCGGCATTGCAACCGCCGGACGCCCGGCAACATCGTGAGATGCTGCCGCTTCTGGTGACCGTGCCACCTTTCGGCCCGGTCGCGGTGCTGTAGCCGCTACAGACACCGGTTGCTGCGTTGCAGCTTGCGCTGCCGTATCTGGAGACGCTGCCACCATAGGGGCCGGTGCGTTCGATGCTGCGGCTGCATGTGCCACCGCCGCATCCCCCGCTTGCCGAAACACTGGCGCTGCCGCGCGCAGTGCTGACCGAGCCGTTGCGCGTGAAGGCGCTGGCATCAACGACAGGGAGAAGTGCGAGAACGCCGGCAACAAGGCTGGCGGCTAGCGGCTTATACATGTCTTGATCCCTTTGAACTGTTTCCGAAGGCCCGCCGGGTTGGGCAGTATCACCAGTTTGAGGTCTCATCTTTGCTGACCGTTGAACCGCCGGTGTCATGATGTTGAGAGTGATTTCCCGTTTGTAGCGTTTTGTAAAAACCACCATTTTCCGGTTGATTTTCCCCGCGCGCGGTGTCGTCCTCCAGTCATGGAACAAAAGGCCAGAACCATTCTCGTGATCGATGACGACCCCGAAATCCGCCGCCTCGTGGGGGATTTTTTCGGGCGCGAGGGCTTTGTGGTGGAACTCGCCGAAGACGGGCATGCGATGGACAAGGTTCTCGAACGGCTGGCGCCCGATCTCGTCGTGCTCGACCTTGCCGAACTGCTGCGCGGCGAGATGGAGGATTTCCGGCGCGGCGGCCAACCCGTTTCGCTGGAAGCGGCATTGCCCGATGACGAGGTCTGGGTCATCGGCGACCGGCTGGCGCTGCGCCGGGTGATCGGCAACATCATCGACAACGCAGTGAAATACGGCGGATGCGCCCATGTCCGGCTCGATGTCGATACCCGTAACGTTCGCCTTGTCATAGGGGACGAAGGACCCGGATTTTCCGGCAAGGACGGAGAGCTTCTGCTGGAACCGTTCGTGCGGGCAGAACCCTCCCGGGCGCGGGCGACTGGTGGTGCAGGCCTCGGTCTTGCCGTCGCCCGCACACTGATCGAGGCTCTGGGCGGCACCATCGTGCTCGGCAACGGCAAGCGTGGCGGACAGGTAGTGCTCTCGCTGCCGCGCTTCATGCCTCTCTGATACGGCTACAAAACGATACATTTTCGAACAGCCGCGACATTTCAGCGAAATGCGCGAAATCCATGCTCCGATCATCGAAACACGAAAGGAGCATACCGTGAGAAAAACGGTTCAAGTTTCGCTGGTCGCCATGTTCGCCCTCACCTTGCCGCTGATCGCCCACGCTCAGGATAGCCGGTCTATGGCCCCCTTGCCGGTCGAGTCCGCTGGTGGCTGGTATGCCGGCGACGGCATTTCCGAAAGCTTCAGTATCGGGGAACGCCTCGATTCCGTTCGCAGGTATTATAGCGGCAAGTTTGTCCGCCTGCGTCTTGCCGCAGCGCTTTCCACCCAGGAAACAGCCATCGGCATCCGGGCCGACCAGATGGACGCCTGGCGGGCCTATACCCAGGCGCTTCTCGCGCTGGTACCCGAGCGGGAGGCCGTGCTTGCCCTGATCGGTGAGCCGGACGAAGATCCGAAGGGGCTGGAGGCCTTTGCCCGTGCGGAAGCCGCAGCCGATGCGCTCTCCTCCTATGCGGCCAGGGCGGAAATATTGAAGAAGGCGATCACCGCCCTGCGTGCCGCATTGACGCCGGAACAGCTCGAGGCGGCACGCATACCGCGCTTCGCGCGCGGTTGATCGCACCCGAAATCCACCAGATCGGCGCCCGCCGCGTCGAATGCAGACGGGTCACAATGCCCCGAACCTTCGGCCCGTCTGCACCCTTTTCGGAACATGAACGGAGATAAATATGCGCATCTTCCTTGCCGGCTTTCTCGTCCTTCTCGCAGGCGTCGCGTCTGCCCAGCAACCCAGCCGCCAGCAACTGATGGAACTCCGTTCCGTCTGCGAGGCGGACCTGCGCACGCTCTGCGCCGGCATCCAGCCGGGCGGCGGCAGACTCGCGCAGTGCCTTCAGCAAAACATGTCGAGCGTGTCCCAGCCCTGCAGGGAGAAACTGGCGGAATTGAAAGCTGCTCGTTCGACGAACTGAAAGAAAGATCGATAGAGCCTGGCCTCACCGGTTTCTTACTCGGCCGGCAGCGGGCCGGCCGAACCGTCGGGCGCAGATAGCCGCGCATTCGGAACGGACTCGCCAAATAACTCGGAAGGCCGCAAATCCAAGGCTTGGTCGTGTATCCAGCCATGCCTCGGAGGACATCCATGATCTCGGGCGTTCTTTTCTGCGCCATGGCCTCTAAGGCTGCGATCGGCCTTCGTTCACCGAACTGACCAAAAGTGCCAACTCGGCAAGCGAGTTCACCTCCATCTTGCTCATGACCGAAGCCCGATAAACCTCGATCGTCTTGATCGAGAGAGCCAGGTCGAAAGCGATCACCTTGTTGGGTTTGCCTGCAAGAATGCCGTCCAGCACATCCCGTTCACGCCGCGCCAGCCGTGCCAGCCGCTCCTCGATGATGCGACGACGGGCGCCGCGTGAAAGGTTTTCCCGCGATAGTCGAATGGCGGCCGCCACGGCATCGAGCAGATGCTGCTCCTTGAACGGCTTTTCGATGAAGTCGAAAGCCCCGGCCTTCAGCGCGTCCACGGCCATCGGCACATCACCGTGGCCGGTGACGATGAGGATCGGCAGGGGGAAATCCCGGTCGGCAAGGTGGCGCTGCAATTCAAGACCGCTCATGCCGGGCATACGCACATCAAGCACGAGGGCACCGGGCCGCATGGGGTCTTCCGGCGGCAGGCCGGCGAGCAATTCGGCGGCCGACGCGAAGATCCGCGCATCAAGTCCTATGGACGAGAACAGAAACGCCATCGAGCGGCGCATGGCCTCGTCGTCATCGACGATCAGGACAAGGGGTGTATCGGCTTCGCTCATTCGGGTTTCTCCGGGGACACGGGCAGGGTGAAACGCATGGTCAGGCCGCCGCCGGCCTCGTTCGTCGCCCAAAGCCTGCCACCATGACCTTCCACGATGGTCCGGCATATCGAAAGACCAAGCCCCAGACCCTGGGGCTTGGTGGTAAAGAACGTGTCGAACAGATGCGCTTCGACCTCTGCGGTGAGGCCCATGCCATGATCGCGAACGGCAATTTCCACGGCATCGCCGGTACGGCTGGTCGCCACGCCGATACCGAATTTTCGGCACTCGCTCCCGGCCATTGCGTCGAGTGCATTTTGCAGAAGGTTCAGAAGCACCTGTTCTATCTGAATACGGTCGGCGTATATCGGCGGCAAGCCGGCGGCGAGATGGACATGCAGCGACACGCCGTGGCGCAGGGCGGGTCCCTCGAACAGGAGGAGCGTATCCCGCACCACCTCGTTTACGTCGAGATTTTCGCGCCGGAATTCCCGGCGACGCACGAAGGACCGGATGCGGCGGATGATCACGCCCGCCCTCTCTGCCTGCCCGGCAATGCCTCGCGTGCCGTCCCGCAGCATGACGGGATCTGTGCGACCGGCATCGATCAACCGCGTCATGCCCTCGGCATAATTGGTGATGGCAGCAAGCGGCTGGTTCAGTTCGTGTGCGATATTGGAAGCCATTTCGCCGAGAATCCCGAGGCGGGAGAACTGGTCGCGTTCCTCCCGATGAATGCGGGCGGCCTGTTCCGCCTTCTCCCGCTCCTGGATCTCCCGGGTCAGTTCGGCAGTGCGCCGGCGCACCAGCGTCTCCACCCGCGCGACATGAATGATCCACCAGACAAGGCCAAGACCGACCGCGAGAAACCAATGCCAGTTCGCCCGGATGAAACCCGTGAGCGTCGAGCGGGCAAGATATTCATAAGGGCCGATCTTCAGATGCCTGAACAAGGCATGCACGGAGGTATAGTCCTGCGGGGCCGTCCAGGCCCGGCCCGAGACCGGCTGCATGGTCAAAAGGCTCGCGGTGACGGCCTTGGCAAGATCGGGCGATGTGCCGGCGAGACGGGCAAAGGGCCAGTCCGGATAGAGCCGTGAAGACAGCCGGCAGGGAAAGCCGGATGCGGGGCGCTCGCCGACCACGGCGAACTCACCCGGACTTATTCTCCCGCTGGCAATCTCGTCTTCGAGAAGACAGGTGCGCAGCACGCCGGCATCGGCACGACCGGAGCGGATGGCCTCGATCACGTTTTCCATCGGAAAGCCTGTCTCGACCAGACCGGCAAGCCGCGAGGCCGGCACACCCGCCTCGTCCATCTCCCGCCAGATGACCTGCCAGCCGCCGAAAGCATCTGTCGCCACGACGGCGATCCGCAGGCCGGCGAGATCGGCGAATTCCTGCGGGTGCTTCGGTCGGTCGGGCACGATGACCGTGGAACCGACGGTGTCCGTCGGCACGGCATGATCGCGGCTTTCCAGCGTCGCGAGCCGCGTCACGCCAAGACGGGATTCGAGATCGACATATTCGCCGGGATTGGTGATGACGAAATCAACCGACCTCGCCTCAACCGCCGAAACGATGCCGGCAAGATCGAGCGGCACCATGACGAAGTGATGATCGGGAAGCACCCGTTCGAGATGGGCGATGGTCGGCTCGAAATCCTTCGCGGCCCGTTCGGAGCCCTGGAAGGCCAAGACGGCGATCCTGACATCACGCGCCTCGGCATCCGTCCCGAAGGTGCAGAGCATCAGGAAAAACATGGTAGAGAGCAGGCGGATCATGGCGGCGAAAGTGGCACAGACGGAAGCGGCAGGCAAAATGAAAGACCGGCCGGGGGGATGACGGCCGGTCTTCCTCGGGACGCAGGCGAGGCTAATAGCGAGCGTCCTTCGGTTTTCCGCCATTCGGCCAGTCCTTGACCTTGTCGGGGAAATCAGGCCTCGGCATGTGGCTGAAATATTCGGCGACATCCAGAGCTTCCTGGTCCGACAGGCCACCCTGCCCGAGCGGGAATTTTTCGTGGAAGCCGATCGGCATGTTGCGTTTGACGAAGGCGGCGGCGGTATAGGTGCGCGCCATGCCGGCGCCGATGTTGAACGAGCGGTCGCCCCACAGCGCCGGGTAGACAACGCGGCCGGCCGCATCCTTCAAGCCTTCGCCATTGGCGCCGTGGCAGACGGCGCATTGGGCGGCATAGATCCTTTCGCCGTTGAGCGGATCCGGCTTGAGGGTCGCATCGATCTTGCCGACGCCACGGCCTTCGACCTTGTCCTCCGGCTTCGTCTCGCCCTTCATCCAGTCGAAATAGGCAAGCATCGCAACCATTTCCTCGGATTCCGGCTTCAGCGGCTTCCCGTTCATGGAGCGGCGGAAGCAGCCATTGATACGGTCGATCATGGTGATTTCCTTTCCGGCCCGGGGCGCATAGCTCGGGAAGAAGGCCGATACCCCGACATAAGGCGATCCATCGGCAACCGTTCCGGCATTGAGATGGCAGGAGGTGCAGTTGAGATCGTTGCCGACATGATCGGGAAGGAGCTTGTTCGTCTCCGAATTCAGTCGCATGCCGAGCACGAGCTGATCCTTGTTCGGTTCCTTGAGCAGGCTTGCCAGACGTGGTGTCTCGAAGGTGGAGGCGTCGATCTTCGGGTCGATATGCCTGCGGGCCTCGGCCACCTGCGCCTCGCTGATTGCCGGCGCGTTGCCGCCCCAGTTTTCCCGCACGTAATTCAGGATATCGGCGATCTCCCGGTCTTCCAGTCGTGCGAAGGCGGGCATGGTGTAGACGCGGGGATGGGCTTCGGTCGCCGCCGTCTTCCAGCCGGTCAGCGTGATATGAACAAGGGTGGAAGGATCGGTCGAGGCGACCGTCGGGTTGCCGGCAAGGCTCGGAAAGACGCCTTTCACGCCGGTGCCGTCAGACCTGTGACAGTCATTGCAGAACTGCATGTAACCCAGCCCGCCCGGCGTCGTGAAAGCCGTCTCCGGCGCATCGGCATAGTCAGGCTCTGGTGGTATCGGCTTCGGGTTCTTCGAGGGAAGAGACTTGAGATAGGTTGCCATGGCGACGAGATCGCCATCGGTAAAGTTCTGCGTCGAATGCAGGATGACGTCGGTCATCGAACCCGAGACGGTGGCGAAGCGGTTCTGGCCGGTTTTCAGCAATTCGACGGTATCCTCGATCGTCCAGAGATCGCGCAGTTCCACCGCATGCCAGTTCTCGACCTTCTCGCCGGCGAGGAAGCGGTCGCCGTTTGCGTCCTTTTCGGTCATCGCCACTTCCTGGAAACCGATACCGCGCGGGGTGTGACAGGCGCCGCAATGGCCGAGCCCCTGTACCAGATAGGCGCCACGGTTCCACACCGCGTCCCTTGCCGGATCGGGCACGAAGGGCGTGCCGTCCGCGAAAACGGCGTTCCAGTAGGCCATGCCGAAACGAAGATTGAACGGGAATTTCATTGCCGTTTCGCTGTTCTCCTTCTCGACCGGCACGACGCCGTGCCTGAGATAGGCCCAGAGCGCCACCATGTCCTCGCCAGCGATCTTGGCGTAGGAGGGATATGGCATGGCGGGATAGAGGTTGTGGCCATCCGCGGCGACACCCTTGCGCATGGCGCGATCGAACTCGCCGAAGGTCCAGCCGCCAATGCCGGTTTTTGTGTCCGGTGTGATATTGGTGGAGAAGATCGTGCCCATCGGCGTTTCCAGCGCCAGGCCGCCGGCCATCTCCTGCCCGCCCTTCTCGGTGTGACAGGCGACACAGTCGCCGAGCTGGGCAACATACTTGCCCCGCGCAACGAGCGCCGGATCGACGGAGGCGCCGAAATCCGGTTCGTTCGCCGTGATCTTCGGTGGAATGAGCATCCAGACCGCTACCCCGGCGGCGAGAATGACAGCGGCGCCGGCGAGAGTGCCGGTGCGCTTCAAGCTCTTGTTTCTTTTCTCTTCCATGACACGCGGTCCCATCCTGATTTTTCGCATTGCAGGGTAGGACCGAAAGCTGCGGAATTCGATTTGGGATTATCCCGCAAGACGTGAGGGTTTTCCCTATAAGCTCTTGCGATTTGACAGTTTTTCGCCGTTCCGAAGCGTCAGGATGACGCACATGGTCTGATCTTCCACGCGATGGAGGCGGCAAGGACGGCGGATCATGAAGGGCTTGCCCGCGCTCATACCGGCAGCACGACCACTTTTGCGCCTTCGGAAACGCGCTGATAGAGGTCGATGACAATGGTGCCCGGCGCCTCCTGCGTCGGATTGTCAACAAGCTGGCGGCGGATATTTCGGATCGATTGCCTGTCCGGCTTCAATGCGGAAAAGAAGGCCTCTACAAATCTCGGGACTGTTCAGAACACCTATCCTGATTGAGTTTGGACCCTAACGATCTGCGTACCCGCACGGCCCTCCATTATTGCCAGCGCGTCTTCCAGCCGGCCGATACCGGCAGCGCCGCCGGCATCCGCGAAATCCGCAGCGGCGGCAATCTTGGGTCCCATCGACCCCGCTGGTGCCGCAAATCGCCGCGCCTCGTCCTGTGACATGGAGAAAACAGGCTTGGCACCTTCACTACCAAAACCCTCGTAGACCGCATCGACATCGGTTAGTAACAACAAAAAGTCAGCACCGATCTTGCGAGCGAGTAAAGCGCTTGCAGCATCCTTGTCGATGACTGCCTCGATGCCGATCAGGCTGCCATCGTCGCGTCGCACGACCGGAATACCCCCGCCGCCGGCGCATATCACGACAACCTCGTGGTCCAGGAGAAACCGCAGGACCTTCAGGTCGGGAATCTCGACCGGTTTCGGCGAAGCCACGACACGCCGCCATTTTTGTCCGTCGGCGGCTATCGCCCAGCCGGCGAGCTTCGCTCTCGCCTCTGCCTCTTCCTTTTCATAGACCGGGCCGACGAACTTCGTCGGCTTCGCGAATGCGGGATCGGCGCGATCAACGACGACCTGCGTAAGGAGGGTCGCAACGGGCCGGTCGTTTCCCAGCGCGTTCTCCATTTCCTGTTCGATCATGTAGCCAATCATGCCCTCGGTCTCGGCGCCGAGCACGTCGAGGGGATATGCTTCCTCCGGGCGATAGGCTGCACCCTGCAAGGCAAGGAGGCCGACCTGCGGGCCATTCCCATGGGTGATGACGAGATCGTGCCCCGCGCGCACCAAGCTGGCCAATGACCGGGCTGCGGTCCGCACATTCTCCCGCTGCACTTCGGCCGTCAGCGGCTCGCCCCGTTTCAGCAAGGCGTTGCCGCCAAGCGCTGCCACCACCAGCATCTCAATCCCCCAGGGTGGCGACAAGAACCGCCTTGATCGTGTGAAGGCGGTTCTCCGCCTGATCGAAGACGATGGAGGCCGGACTTTCGAAGACCTCTTCGGTCACCTCCATTTCCTGAAGGCCGAACTCTGTCTGGATCTCGACCCCGACGGTTGTTTCGGTGTTATGAAAGGCCGGCAGGCAATGCATGAACCGCACACGCGGATTGCCGGTCCTGGCCATCAGGTCCGCATTGACCTGGTAAGGCCGCAGGAGGCGGATGCGTTCCGCCCATTTCTCCTTGGGTTCCCCCATGGAAAGCCAGACGTCGGTATAAACGAAATCGACGCCCTTCACTGCGTCATCGATGTCTTCGGTAATCATGATCCGCGCACCGGTATCGCGGGCGATGGCCTGCCCCTCCTCCCGGATTGCCTGTGAGGGCCAGCAGGCCTTTGGCGCGCAGAGCCTGACGTCCATGCCCATCTTGGCCCCTCCGATCAGCAGGCTGTCCCCCATGTTGTTGGCGGCATCGCCGATAAAGACATAGGAAACCTCGTGCAGCGGCTTTTCGACATGTTCCTGCATGGTCAGAAAGTCGGCGAGGATCTGCGTCGGATGGAATTCGTTTGTCAGTCCGTTATAGACCGGCACGCCCGAATAGCGGGCGAGTTGTTCGACGATCTCCTGACCGAAACCACGATATTCGATCGCATCGTAGATCCGCCCCAGAACCCGGGCCGTATCCTTGACCGACTCCTTGTGGCCGATATGGCTGCCGGTCGGCCCCAGATAGGTGACGCGTGCGCCCTGATCATAGGCCGCCACCTCGAACCCGACGCGGGTACGCGTGGAATCCTTCTCGAAAATCAGGACGATGTCCTTGCCCCGGAGCCTGGGAACTTCGGTGCCCGCATATTTGGCAGTCTTCAGATCGGCGGCAAGCTTGATCAGGAAACTGATCTCGCGCGGCGTGTAGTCGCGCAGCGTCAGGAGGCTGCGGTTTTTCAGGTTGAAAGCCATGATGAATACCCCTTGATATCAGATCGAATCGCGGATGGTCGGGCAACTCATGCAATGCCCGCCACCGCGCCCGCGCCCGAGTTCCGCTCCGGGAATGGCCAGAACCTCTATGCCAACTGCCTTCAGGGCAGCATTGGTGTCGTCATTCCGGTCATATCCGATCACAACGCCGGGCCGCAGCGCCAGCACGTTGTTGCCGTCGTTCCATTGTTCGCGGGCACGCTCCTCGTCGGTGTTTCCGCCGGTTGGCACGATCTGCAGTTTCCTGTAGCCCAGAACCTCTGCGACGATCTCGAAGATCGGGCGCGGATCATGGCGAAACGACAGCGGGGCCTTTCCGTCGCCCGGCCGGATATCATAGCAGACCAGTTCGTCGGCCACCTCCTTGAAGGTGGTCACAACGTCGCCGCCGCACAGGGTGAACACCGTGTCCAGATGCATTGCGGCACGCGATTTCGGAATCCGGAACGCCAGAACGCGGTCAACGATCCCCTTCGCGAACAATGCCTCGGCCAGTTGGCCTATCCCCTGCGGCGACGATCGTTCCCCCATGCCGACAAGCACAGTACGGTTGCCGACCGGCATCACATCCCCGCCTTCGAGCGTGGCAAGACCATGCTCCTTCGTCGGGTCCCCCCAGTGGATCGTCACATCGCCCGCGAATTTCGGATGGAACCTGTAAATCGCGGCATTCAGCAGGGTTTCCGGACGTCGGGCGGGCCAGTACATCGGGTTCAGCGTCACCCCGCCATAGATCCATGCAGAGTTATCCCGTGTGAACAGGGCATTGGGCAATGGTGGGAATACGAAACCATGATGGCCGAGATAGCTGCCGAACAGTCCTGCCGGACGGAAAGGAAGATCGTCCGCGGCCAGCCCCCCAAGCAGATATTCCGCCAGTTTGGCGCCCGGCAGCTCTTCCATCCACGCGCGCAGTTCCGCCGTAAACCCCACCCCGACCTGATCGGGATTGATGCGGTGGTCAAGCACCCAGGCCCGCCCGTCCCTGCGATCCAGCGTTTCCGCAAGGAGTACGTTCACATCCAGCACTTCCACGCCTTCATCGCGCATCAGGCCGGAAAACACATCATGATCCTTCTGGGCCTGCTTGACCCAGAATACGTCGTCAAACAGCAGTTCCTGGCAATTCGACGGCGTAAGTCGCCGATGAGCCAGTCCCGGACGGCAGACGATCACCTGCCGCAACCTGCCGGTTTCGGAATGGACACCGAGTTTCTGAGATATGGTCATCGTATCGATCCAATGCTCGAGGCGGTTACAGGGCGCTGATTGCGCCGGTCCACATCAGATAGGCGGCAATGGCTGCGGCAATCACGATGCCGATCCCGATCAGGGCTTCGATGCCGGAGAAGGCCTTTTCGCCCTTCGCATGCCGGGCCCACCAATATACGGGAACGCCCACGGCATAGAGAAGCGCGCACATCAACAGGTAGTTCAGGCCTGCCGCATAGATCAGCCAGGCGCCATAGACCGTTGCGAGCGCGCCTGTGAAAATGTCCCTGCCGCGCTGCTCTCCCGGGCGGTAACCCTCGCCACTGATGGCGAGTTTGAGCGCGTATGCTCCCGAAAGCACGTATGGCACCAGGATGGCGGCCGAGGCGATGTAGAAGAGTGCAAGATAGGTGGAGTTGGCATAAAACGTCACGATCAGGAAAATCTGCACCAGAATGTTGGTGATCCAGAGGGCTCCGGCGGGCGAGCCGTTCTTGTTCTCCTGTGCGAACACATCCGGCAGCATGCCTTCACGAGCGGCACGGTAAGGAATTTCAGCCGCGAAAAGCGTCCAGCTCAGGAATGCGCCGGCAACCGATATGACAAGTCCGATCCGCACGACCACGGAGCCCCACGGCCCGACCATCTGTTCAAGAACGCTCGCCATGGAGGCGGCGGCCGGCAGGGCGGCAAGCTCGGGCTGTGTCATGATGCCGAAGGACAATAGCGACACGCAGAGATAGACGGCGAGCGCGAGCGCAAAGCCGATAATCGTGGCGCGCCCGATATCGGAACGATTTGCGGCCCGGCCCGAAACGACGCTTGCGCCTTCAATGCCGATGAATACCCACAATGTCACGAGCATCGTGCTCTTCACCTGGGCCATCACGCTGCCGAGATCAGGCGTTGCCGCACCCCATAGATCGATTTCGAACTTCGGGAGATTGAAGGCGAACACGGCAAGGACAATGAAAAGCGCGATCGGAACCAGTTTGGCGATTGTCGTTATAACGTTGAGGATGGCCGCCTCGCGGATACCCACCAGGATCAGGGCGTGGGTCGACCAGAGCACTATCGACGCTCCGACAATCGCCTGGACCGTGTTTCCTTCCGCTCCGAAGGCCGGGTAGAAGTAACTCAGCGCGCCGAAGATCAGGACGACATAGGAAACGTTGCCGATCCAGGCACTTAGCCAGTATCCCCACGCGCTGTTGAAGCCCACGAAGTCGCCGAAGCCGGCGCGAGCATACGCATATGGCCCCGCATCCAGTGCCGGTTTGCGCGTTGACAATCCCTGATACACAAAGGCCAATGCAAGCATGCCAACGCCCGTTATCAACCAGCCGATCACGACCGCGCCGGGGGATGCACCCTTCGCCATGTTTTGCGGCAGACTGAACACGCCGCCGCCGATCATCGAACCAACGACGAGTGCCACGAGCGGCAGCAATCCGAGTCCGCCAGCCTTTTTCGCTGTGGTGGCGGGGCTGAAGGAGGTCTCTGAAATAGTCATGATGGCATCTCCTCGGTTGAAAACCCATAAAGCCATACTCCGCAGCTCTTCTGGCTGCGTTGCTCTCGACTTCCCATTGCCGGGAGCATCTCCATTTTTTTATGTTGTACAACAAAGATGACGAGCGTAATTGATGCATATCAAGATGAGGTCGAAAATGTTGCGGGGCCTGTTTGATATGCTGCCGGGGTCGGTCATGGAGGCGTCCAGGCCGGATCGCGGAGACGGCCTTCATCCTCTGCAGGATAGTCGTAGCGCCACGGCAAGAAACCCGTCGATCTCACCAGATGATGCGGAACCCCGCTTTTCCTTGTAGCGAGTGACTTTCGCCGAAATTACCGAGGCTCGTGGTGACAGGGCCCTCGGCGTAAAGCGAATGACTGCCGCCATTCCAGCTGGCCGCCATTCCAGCTTTAGGTCCCGCCGCTGCCGACATTGCCCCCACGGTGCAACTGCCGGCGAAGGCTGGCTGCCGCATATAGAGAATGATGGCAAAAACCCGAAAAGCAACGATCGCAAAGACTGGAAACATGCGCGTGACCCCGGGCCTTTTTCCCTGTTCCCGCATCGGCTGACAGCCTTGGTCTCGAGCGGCAGGCCGGTCGAGTGCAACGCATCCTGATCGAGCCTCGGCCATGAAGTCCCGTTGGAAATCTCCCACCGTAAATCCAACATCGCGGAGATTTTTGCAGCGGGGCCATATATGCTGAAACGGAGGAGGCGTTGTGGTTCACGGAGGGCGCCTTGGATGGGAGAGGCGCCTGTGACAGCAAGAGACACACATATCGAACGCGTCCGGGATTCGGTTGCCAGGGGCGATGCATCCCGCTCGCTTCATGCAGCTTCCTGGCGGCGATGCATATCCCTCTATGGCATGGATCCTGCCGAACCCCGGCCATCGCATGTCCTCGGTCACGCTGAACTCGGTGCGGCACGGGAACGGTCGGAGGAACTTCTTCATGCCGGGGTTCCGGTGATCGACCGCCTGTTCCGGCTTGCGGGTTCCGGCGTCTGCCTGCTCTGGGCGGATGAAGAGGGGGTTCCGCTGCAGTCCTGGGACGAGGAGGCGGATGCTGTCGATCTGCGGCATATGGGGCTCTGCGCGGGCACCGACTGGAGCGAACGTCACGAGGGCACCAACGGGATCGGCACCTGCCTTGTGGAACGACGGCCCCTGATCGTCCGCGACGATCAGCACTTCTTCCCGAGGGAGGCGCGGATCACCTGCCTCGTTGCCCCCATCTTCGACCATCAGGGTAGCCTGAGGGGTGCTCTCAATGCGACGATCTATGGCCGGAACGACGTTTCCGGCCGCACTGAACTTCTGTTCGCGGCGATTTGCGATGCCGCGCAGGAGATCGAGGCCGAGTATTTTCACCAGGCCTTCGAGGGATTGCGTATCCTGTCCGTCGGCGGGCGGCGCGGCACGGCCCTTCTGGCCGTCGATCGCGATGAAATTCTCGTCGGTGCCACCAGAACGGCGAGAGCCGCGCTGGGCCTGAGCGACAGCCTGATCGACACCGGCTGCTGCGTAACGGATCTCTTCGAAGATGGTCAGGACGGTCTTGACGGGGCGGAACGTGGTGTTCTTCGTCGCGCACTTGCCCGGCAGCGAGGCAATGTCACGGCCGCTGCCCGTGAACTCGATATCAGCCTCGCCACGATGAAGCGGAAAATCCAGCAGCACCGCCTGCGCCGCAAGCCATAAGCGTCTGGCGAACAGGCTCACCTTTGAGCCGGTTGAAGCGTTTGCCTGATGGCTGCCGGCTGACAGTTCATCATGTCCGCGTCAGGGTACGGCGGCCCCCGGTAACGTCCGGGGCGCTGCGTTTCTTGAGGAGGAAACATCATGAACAAGACAGACCTGCGTCCGCGCGCTGAGAGCTTTTCCAGCACGCCGGCCGACTATCGCAACTATATCGACGGCGCTTTCGTGGGTGAGGCGTCCGACTGGATCGAGGTATCCAACCCGGCGACCGGCGCCCTGCTCGGACGCATTCCCGACAGCGATGCCGCTGCTGTCGATGCGGCGGTGGCTGCCGCTCGCCGCGCTCAGCCGGCCTGGGAAAAGCTGCCGGCAATCGAGCGCGCCAACCATCTCCGCAAGATTTCCGCGAAGCTGCGCGAACACAGGCTCGAGCTTGCCGATATCATCGTGCGCGAGCAGGGCAAGGTTCGCGGGTTGGCGCAGGTCGAGGTTGATTTCACCGCTGACTACATCGACTACATGGCCGAGTGGGCGCGCCGTATCGAAGGCGAGGTACTGACCAGCGACCGCCCGAACGAGACGATGCTGCTCCTGCGCAAGCCGCTCGGCGTCGTTGCCGGCATTCTGCCGTGGAACTTTCCGTTCTTCCTGATCGCCCGCAAGATGGCGCCGGCTCTGGTGACCGGCAACACGATCGTCATCAAGCCGAGCGAAGAGACCCCGATCAACGCCTATGTCTTCGCCGAGCTTCTGGCCGAGACCGACCTGCCGGCAGGCGTGTTCAACTTGGTCGGCGGGCGCGGCCGCATTTCCGGCGAGGCGCTGGCCAGCCATCCGGGTATCGACCTCATCACCTTCACCGGCAGCGTGGCGACCGGCTCGCACATCATGCAGCTTGCCGGCAAGAACCTGACCAAGGTCAATCTCGAGCTCGGCGGCAAGGCTCCGGCCATCGTTCTGGCCGATGCGGATCTCGATCTGGCGGCAAAGGCGATCTTCGATTCCCGCGTCATCAACACCGGGCAGGTGTGCAATTGCGCCGAGCGCGTCTATGTCGAGCGTCCGGTCCACGATGCGCTCGTTGCCAGGCTCAAGGCGCATTTCGAAGGCACGCGTTACGGCGACCCTTCGGTCGAGGCCGACCTGCATATGGGACCGCTCGTCAACAAGGCAGGTCTCGACAAGGTGGCGCAGGCCGTCGATACCGCCCGTCAACAAGGCGCGACGATCGTCCTCGGCGGCAAGGTCGCCGACAAGGGACAGGGCTTCCACTACGAGCCTACGCTCATCACCGACGCGACGGCGGAGATGGATATCATGAAGCGGGAAACCTTCGGTCCTGTCCTGCCGGTCCAGGTGGTCGACAGCCTCGACGAGGCGATCCGGCTCGCCAATGATTCCGACTATGGCCTGACCTCGTCCATCTACACGACGAACCTCAACGCGGCGCTCAAGGCATCGCGCGAACTGAAGTTCGGCGAGACCTACATCAACCGCGAGAACTTCGAAGCCATGCAGGGCTTCCACGCTGGCCGCCGCAAGTCCGGCATCGGCGGCGCCGACGGCAAGCATGGTCTTTACGAGTTCACCGTGACGCACGCCGTCTACATCCAGGGCTGAGCGTTGCCGGAAGGCGACACCGCTTGCCGGTTGTCGCCTTCCGGCCAGATTACCGCTTGCCGTGGGCGGCGATATCCTTCACGGATCAACCCCTAGCAGGTGTAATTTCCGGTTTCACATCCGTTTTCCAGAGCCGGGCCGTCGTTCTTCCAGAACAGGCGGCAGGCCTGTCTGGACCGAGAGACAAAGATCATGCGGCTTGCCGATTGCCACAATTTTCATGATTTCCGCCGACTGGCCAAACAGCGGCTTCCGGGGCCGATCTTCAACTATATCGACGGCGCGGCCGAGGACGAGGTGACGTACCGGCGCAATACGGCATCCTTCGAAAGCTGCGATCTGCTTCCGAGCGTGCTCGCCGGTGTGAGCGATGTCGATATGTCGGTGACCGTGATGGGCCAGAAGCTGGCCATGCCCGTTTACTGCTCGCCGACGGCCCTGCAACGCCTCTTCCATCACGACGGCGAGCGCGCCGTTGCGGCCGCGGCCGACCGGTTCGGAACCATGTTCGGCGTATCCTCGCTCGGCACGACCAGCCTTGAGGAGGTGCGTCGCATCAGCAAGTCGCCCCAAGTCTATCAGTTTTATTTCCATAAGGACCGCGGGCTTAACCGCGAAATGATGATCCGCGCCAAGGAGGCGGGCGTCGAAGTGATGATGCTGACGGTGGACAGCATTACCGGCGGCAACAGGGAGCGCGACAAGCGCACCGGCTTCTCCATACCCTTTCGCCTGACCCTGGCCGGCATGGCGCAGTTCGCCATAAAGCCGGCCTGGGCGATCAATCATTTTACCCATGAGAAATTCAAGCTGCCGCAGCTCGACAAACATGTCGACATGGGCAGCGGCACCATGTCGATCAGCCGGTATTTCACCGACATGCTCGACCCCACGATGAACTGGTCCGACGTCGCCGAGATGGTGAAGACGTGGGGCGGGCAGTTCTGCCTCAAGGGCATTATGACTGTCGAGGATGCCAAACGCGCCATCGATATCGGCTGCACCGGCATCATCCTGTCAAATCACGGCGGACGCCAGCTCGACGGGTCGCGAAGCGGTTTCGACCAGCTGGCGGAAATCGTCGATGCGGTCGGTGACCGTATCGACGTGATGATGGATGGCGGCGTGCAGCGCGGTACCCATGTGCTGAAGGCGCTTTCGCTCGGCGCCAAGGCTGTGGGTCTCGGCCGCTATTACCTGTTTCCGCTCGCCGCCGCTGGCCAGGCCGGCGTGGAAAGAGCGCTGCTGCAGATACACACCGAGCTCGAGCGCGACATGAAGCTGATGGGGTGCCGTTCGGTCGCGGATCTGTCGAGGAACAATCTTCGCTTCCGGTAAAGCTACCGTTGCGCCGATAGATGCGCATTCTCACAGACTGCAAATGGACTGCCTCGCGAGGCAGGTTTTCTTGGAACGTCCCGATGCGGGACAATTCTGATTGACGATTGACATCTCGGGAAACTAAAATTGCTGGATGAAAGAATTGTTCGATCCGGGCCGGGCGCCCCGACGTTGGCAGGGCTGCTTGATGGTCGGCCTATTCACGCTGACGATAGCCATTGACGGTATTTCATCGGCGGCTCTTGCCTTAAGTGACGAGAGACTCAACCAGCAACTACTCAAGCTCGATCCAGAAACCAGGCTGGAGCAAACCTGCGATACGGAGGTTATGTTTCGTATCAACCATGATGCCAACAAGTTTGAAGTCGACAAGGTGATAGCCTACGCATTCGGCGACAGCACCAGTAGCGGGAACAGCTTCAATGCTCCCGGAGCAGTGTTTAGAAGTCGCGGTCAGTGGTACCACTTGAAATACATGTGCCAGACCGGCCCCCGACATCTCGATGCACACAAACTCACATACGAGATTGGGCCGGTTGTGCCGCGTTCAGAGTGGAGTGAGCATTACCTCTACGACTAATCGATCGATGCTACCCCAAGGGAAATCGGTATCGCATCATTGAAAATGTACCTGCTCAGTGCCCCTGAGACAGAACTGGTTGGGTGGAGATAGAGGGTTTTCGGCTCATCGCAGCTCCTTCAAGGGAGGCGACGATGCACGAGATATCCGGGTGCTTCTTCTGGTCGACGGGCGTCGACGAGAAGGAACGCTCTTGCAGCGATGACCGGCGGACAAATCATCGATACGCGTCTGAACTTTCCGGCTTTAACGCTCTTCGCCCAAACGAGCGGGGCCGGAGCCCTTCCGCAGTTTCTAACGGTGACCCAGGGCGCCTGTTGATTTCCATCGGGGATGGTTGGCTCGGAAGTTCACTTCAATGGCGGTTCAGTTACGGTCCGGAGCAGCAAAGGATGTTTCAGACGGACCCGTCGGAGGCCAGCTTCTGGACCGCTTGCTCCAGAAAGGCGTCGCAGGCGGCGAGCTGATCGAGCGTGATGAACTCGTCCGGCTGGTGGCCCTGCGCCATGTCCCCGGGGCCGATGACCACTGTCGGCAGCGCCAGTTTTTCCACGTAGAGCCCCGCTTCGGTGCCGAATGACACCTTGAATGCCGGGGCTTCCGGAAGGATGTCGCGGACAAAGGCGAGCGCCGGGGAATTCTCCGCTGTGGCAAGACCCGGATAGGCATTACGGATCGCGAAATCGACACCTGTATCGGGGAAACCCTCGACGAGCGAAGCTATCCGAGTTTGAGCGAGCGAGACGATTTCCTCAAACAGGATACGGGCATCGTCTTCCGCGAGATGGCGGATCTCGAAATCGACGGTCGCCTCCGTTGCCACCACGTTCAGCGCATCGCCACCCCTTATGATGCCGGCATGGGTTGTCGAGTATGGAACGGCATAGGCTGTGTCCCGCCTCCCGTTCTCCACCAGTCGCGCCTGGACATCGCGGATTGCCCCGACCACTTCGCAGGCAAGATGGATGGCGTTGAGGAAAAGCGGCGCCAGCGACGAATGCCCCGGCACGCCCCTGCAGGTGGCGCGGGCCGCAAGCTTTCCCTTGTGCCCGATGACTGGATGCATTCCCGTCGGTTCGCCGACAAGAGCGACAGCTGCCCTGAAGCCATTTGCCGCGAGGTCGTCAAGCAGACCGCGCACGCCGACGCAACCGATCTCCTCATCATGAGACAGCGCAATATGCAGCGGTCTTGCAAGCTTCAGCCGCGAAGCCTTTTCCGCCACCGCGAGCGCGGAGGCGAGAAAGCCCTTCATGTCGGTTGCACCACGCCCATGGACCCGACCATCCCGTTGCGTCAGCCGGAACGGGTCTGACGTCCAGACCTGTCCCTCGACCGGCACCACGTCCATATGGCCGGAGAGCACCAGTCCGTCACCGGAGGAAGGTCCGAGGCTTGCGATCAGGTTCGCCTTCTTGCCCGTCGCATCCGGCACAAGCCGGCAGGAAAATCCCAGATCGGAAAGATGATCCCGACAGAAGGTCGCGATAGCGAGATTGCTTTCCGCGCTGACGCTTGGAAAGGCTACGAGCTTTTCGAGAAGGGCAAGGGTTTCCATGAAAACTCTCAGTATTGATGGATGGCATCCACCACGTTTTCGAGGGGAAGCCCCTTCGAAAACCGCTCGACATTGCCCGCGAAGATGGAAAGGCAACGGTCGATATAATTGTGGTGGTCGTCGCAGGATGTGTGCGGCGTGATGATGAGGTTCGGCACATCCCAGAGGTCCGAGCTTTCCGGCAGCGGTTCCTCGTCGAAGACGTCGAGCACCGCGCCTGAAAGCCGTCCTTCCTTGAGCGCGGTAGCGAGCGCCGAATAATCCACCACCGGAGCGCGGCCGATGTTGACGAGGCCGGCATGGGGAGGAAGCAGCGCGATCTCGCGCGCGCCGATGGCATTGCGGGTCGCGGGCGTAAGCGGTGTGGCGACGACGAGGAAGTCCGCCTTCGGCAACCATTCGTGCAGCGTATCGACCGTATGGCAGGCGTCGAATGCTTCGACGGACCGGCCGTTGCGGGAAATGCCGATGCGCCTGACGCCGAGCGGTTTCAGGCAGGCGGCAATCGCGCTGCCAAGTGCTCCCGTTCCAAAGAAAAGGGCCGTCTTGCCGCGAATGGTCGATGAGAAGGCCTGATCCCAGCGCCGCTGTTTCTGGCTGTCGATGAGACGCGGCATGCGTTCGTTGAGCATCAGAACCGCCATCAGGCCATATTGCCCACCCTTCTCCTCGTGGGCGCCGGAGGAATTGGTCAGGACGGCACCCGGCGGCAACCAGTCGAGCGGCATGTAGTATTCGACGCCGGCGGACAGGCAGTGGACGACGCGCAGCTTGCTGCCGTGATCCTTCAGGCGTTGCGGATCGAAGCCGGAGCCGATGAAGAAGGTCGCGGCCTGGAGACTGGCAAAATCCGGCGCATTGGCGCTGTTTACGGAAATCTCGACACGATCCGCCTGCGCCCCGAGCGCACGGCGGAGATCATCCTTGGAAACCACGAAGTTGCCGAAAGCATTCTCCCTGTTCTCCACATAGATGCGGAGTTTGCCGTCGCCGGGCGCAAGGGTGTCGGGCATCGAATTGGCGGGCATGCGTTTCCTCTTTCAGATGACCCCGTGGTCACGACGGGCTCAGCGTCGCGCCGCCCCACCCTTCGGCCTCTGGAAATACTCGATAGCGGCAAACAGGATAACGACCACGAGGAGCACGCAGACCGAGGCTGCGGCGATCCTCGGGTTCACGGAAAGCGTGATATCGTCCCACATCTGCTTCGGCAATGTCGTCTTGAGACCGCCACCGATGAAAAGCGCGACCGTCAGTTCCTCGAAGGATTGCAGGAAGCCGGTCACGAAGCCGACGACCAGGCCGGCCTTGACCATCGGGAAGGTCACGCGCCGGGCGATCTGCAGGCGCGTCGCGCCAAGCGTCGCAGCCGCCTGATCGAGCCGCCAGTCATGCTCCTTGAAGGTCGCAAGCAGGATGACGAAGACGATGGGCAGTGCGATCACGCTATGACCTATGGCGATGGCGCTGTCCGTCGCAATCATCGAAAGGCTGGCGAAGAGATAGAACAGCGAGATGGCGATGACGATGGGCGGCACCACCATCGGCGCCATGAAAACGAGGAAGGCGAGGCCGGAGAGCCGGCTCTTCGAGCGGGCAAGGCCAAGCGCCGCGAAACCGGCAACGATGACGGTGATGATGGCGGTCGCGAAACCGATACCGAAGGAACGCAGCGTCGCGGACACCCATACCGGCGACGTGAAATAGGCTTCGAACCAGCGGAGACTGAACCCTACCGGCGGGAAGGAAAGGAATTCCGCCTCCGTGAACGCCATCGGTATGACCCCGACGATCGGGAAGAGCAGCAGGGCGACCACAAGCCAGCCATATGCGGACAGGACGCCGCGCCCGGAAACGCCTCTAAGGTTGCGTCGGGCGAAGGTCTCTCCCATCGCGAAGAAACGGCCGAGCGCGCCGGTGACGGCCAGCCCGAAGCGCCGCCAGCGTCCGTCAGCGGCTCCCCGCCTGCTTTCACCCGCAATGGAGGAAAGGCCGAACAGCCGATCATAGACGAAGATGGTCAGTAGCGACGAGACGACGAGCATGACTGCGAGCGCGCTGCCGAATTTCCAGTTCTGCAACTGGTTGATCTGGGTGATGATCAGCTGGCTGATCATCGTGTCCTTCGGACCGCCGACCAGGGTGGGCGTGATGAAGAAGCCGAGCGAGGAGACGAAGACGAGCAGGCCGGCCGTGGCCACGCCGCGCGCCGAAAGATGAAAGAAGACCTGCCAGAACGCCTGCGCACCGGTCGCTCCCAGTGTCTCGGCCGCCATGGTGAGCCGCCTGTCGATCTGGTTCATGGTCGGCATCATGGTGACGACGGCCAGCGGCAGCATGGTGTGGACCATGGCGAAGATGACGGTCGCGCGGGAAAAGAGCAGCGCATCGCCACCCGGCAGGCCGAGTTTTTCCATGCCCGCGGCAACGATGCCGTTGCGGCCTAGAAGCGCCAGCCAGGCGAAGTTCTTCACCAGCGCACTCGTCCAGTAAGGCAGGAGCACGAACATCAGCATGACGCGCTGGCGCCGGCCCGGCATGCCGGAAAGCCAGCAGGCCAGCGGATAGCCCAGAAGCAGGCACCAGAGCGTGACCTGAAAGGCGACCGAGAAGGTGGTGGACAGCACGCGCAGATAAACGCTCGACGCGGTGATCTTCGAATAGGTCGCAAGTGTCAGGCTGCCGGCCTTGTCGAAGAAGCTGATGGACATCAGTTCCACGGTCGGCACGAGGAAGAAGACCAGAATGAAGGCAAGGCCCGGCACCGCCAGCCAGAAAGGGCCGGCCTTGAAAAGACCCGACAGGCGTCTGGCGGTGGCGGGCGCCGGGCTCGTTGCAGCCATGGTCATGCGATCTTCTCCTCGTGGTATCGGCCCGGGCGGCGGCGAGCGCCATCATGACCGTTTCGTCCCCTTTGTCCTGCTCCGTTCAGTCGGCCGCGTAGCGGTTCTTCGGGCGGATGAGGCCAAGGTTCTCGCGCAGCGTCGTGCCCGCATACTCGGTCTTGTAGGAGCCGCGCTCCTGCAGGATCGGGATCACCTTGTCGACGTAGTCATCAAGGTTTCCGGGGTAATAGCCGATCGGCATCATGAAGCCGTCGCCGCAACCGGCTGCGACCCAGTTCTCCATGAAATCGGCAACCTGCTTGGCGGTGCCGCGCATGACGCGATTGCCGCGACGGTAGCTGGTGGCGATCTCGCGCAGCGTCTTGCCCTCGCGGATCAGTTCGGCGATCTGGTTGAAGTAGACCGTGTGGTTGTTCGAAACCTTCGGAATGCGATCGAGCGGAACCGGTTCGTCGAGCGGCAGGTCGAGCAGCTTCGCCTCGAGGTCCATGCAGAGATACATGACCGACAGTTCGACCGGCACGAGAGACTGGAGATATTCGAACTTCTCTTCCGCTTCCTTCTCGGTATCGCCGATCACGGCATCGAAGCCGGAGAGAATGTTGAGCTGGCTCGTGTCGCGACCGTATTTCGCCATACGGCCTTTCAGGTCGTCATAGAAGGCCTTTGCGGCCTGCATGCCGGAGCCCGTGCCGAAGACGATTTCGGCGGTTTCGGCAGCCAGTTCCTTGCCTGCGTCCGACGCGCCGGCCTGGATGATGACGGGATGGCCCTGCGGCGAACGGGCGACGTTCAGGCCGCCATAGACCTTGAAGAATTTCCCCTCGTGATCGACCACGTGATACTTCTTCGGGTCGAACTGCATTGCATTCTCCTTGTCGAAGATGAATGCGCCGTCTTCCCAGGTATCCCAATAGGCCTTGACCACCTCCACGCATTCCTTCGCCTTCTCGTAGCGTTCGCCGTGGGGCGGAAGCCGGTCGAGACCGAAGTTACGGGCGGCATAGTCGTTTGCCGATGTCACGACGTTCCAGGCAGCGCGCCCCTTGGAGATGTGGTCGAGTGCCGCGAACTGGCGGGCGATGTTGAAAGGTTCGAAGAAGCTGGTCGACATCGTGCCACCGAGGCCGATGTGCCTGGTGTTCATGGCGAGTGCGGTGAGAACGGTGATCGGTTCCAGACCGTTCTGGTAGATCGGCGACTTGGTCCAGATCTCAAGGTTCTCGGTGCGTGTCGCCGGGGTGTCGGCGAGGAAGAAGACGTCGAACAGGCCTTCCTCGAGCCGCTTGGCCATGCGGATGTAATGATCGATATCGGTATCGGCGCCGGCTTCGGCTTCCGGTGTACGCCAGGCGCCCTTGTGGTAGCCGTTGGCTTGGAAAAGGCAGCTGAGAACAATCTTTTTCTTGGTCATGGTTCCGCACTCTGGAAAGGGCGACGCGCGCGCGCCGAAGAGAAAGGGACCGGGTCTGATGGACCCGGTCCAGTTCGGATGCGCGCCGGGGGCAGCGCGCACCCACAGGAGAAGCTTACTGCAGCAGGAATTCCTGCATGCGCTCGACTGCCGCGTCGTAGTTTGCCGACCACCACTTCGAGTCGATCTCGTAGAGATTGCCGAAGTTCTGCGGCGCGGTCGGCAGCACTTCCGCGCGATCGGCGGGCATGAAGTCGAAGGCCTTCTTGTTGCTCGGACCGTTGGCGACGATCGAGGAATAGGCGCCCTGCTGTTCCGGCTTCATGCAGAACTCGATGAACTTGTGGGCAGCCGCCATGTTCGGGGCATCCTTGACGATCGACCAGCCATCGACGGAATAACCGCCCTGGAAGACGGTCTTGACCGGCGCACCGGCTGCCTTGGCGGCATAGGCGCGGGCCGACCAGGTATCGCTCATGTCGACTTCGCCGTTCTGCAGGATCTGCGTATTGTGAGCGCCGCTGGTCCACCAGACGGCAACATGCGGCTTCAGTTCCTCGAGCTTCTTGAAGGCGCGGTCCATGTCGAGCGGATAGAGATCCTTCGGCGCGACGCCATCGGCCAGCAGTGCGAATTCCAGCGCAGCCCAGGCACCCTTGTAGAAACCGCGACGGCCCGGGAACTTCTCCACATCCCAGAAATCGGCCCAGCTGGCCGGGCCGGCATCCGGGTACTTGTCGGTACGGTAAGCCATGACGGCGCCGAAAACCGAGAAACCGAGCCAGTTGCTGGTCAGCATGCCAGGCAGGAGATCGGCGGTTTCAGGACCGGAGATTTCGAGCGGAACCGTGTAGTCCTTCTCTTCGGTCAGACGCATCACGTGGTCGGGCGTGACCATGCAGACATCCCACAGATAGGACTTGGTATCGACCTGCAGCTTGAACTGGGTGACCGGATCCGGATCATGGGCAACGCCGACAACCTTGATGCCGGTCGCCTTTTCGAAGGGATCGTAGAAGGCCTTCTTGATGGCTTCGCCCGGCGCGCCGCCAACGTCGGCAACGGTGAGCTGACCGGTCGCATAGGCAGAGCGCAGCAGTCCGGGCGTGGCAAGCGCACCGGCCGCCAGACCTGCGGTCTTCAGGAGACTGCGGCGGGTGGGATGGAGGATCGATGACATTCAGGTTCCCTTCTGGTTGTGGTTTATGATTGGCATGCGAGGCGGATGAAACGGCTAGCGATCGAGGAAGCGGGCGTCCTCCGGGTTCCAGGAAAGGCCGACCGGTTCGCCATGCCGCAGCGGCGGCAGGCTGGACGAGCGAAGCGCGGTGACCGTGAGGCCGCTGTCCAGCCTCACGATGAGCCTGCTCTGCGGGCCGGCATAAATCGTCTCGGCGAGATGACCGGCAAGCGTTGCGCCCTCGGGTTTCTCAAAGCGGATATGCTCCGGGCGAACGATCAGAAAACCCTTGGCGGCTTGTGTCGTCGCAGGCAGCGGCAAGGCGCCTTCGGCCGTAACGAGACGGCCGTTTTCCACGCGTCCCTCGAAGATGTTCGAGACGCCGATGAAGTCGGCGGCAAAGCGGCTGACGGGCCGTTCGTAGATTTCCTGCGGACTGCCGATCTGCTCGATCCGGCCGGAATTCATCAGGCAGATGCGATCGGACAGCGCCAGCGCTTCTTCCTGGTCGTGCGTGACGAAGATGATCGTCGAGCCCGTTTCACGATGGATGCGGCGGATCTCGATCTGCATGGCTTCCCGCAGCTTGCGGTCGAGCGCGGAGAGGCTTTCATCCATCAGGATCAGCGAGGGATGATAGACGAGGCAACGGGCAAGCGCGACGCGCTGCTGCTGGCCGCCCGACAGCTCCGATGGAAAGCGCTTGCCGAAATCGGCAAGCCCGACCATTGCAAGCGCCTCCGCGATCCGGCGCTCCGCCTCGCCCCTTGCGACCCGGCGCATTTCGAGCGGAAAGCCGACGTTCTCATGCACGGTCAAATGCGGGAAGAGCGCGTAGTTCTGGAACACCACGCCAACGTCCCGCTGGCTGGCCGGCGTCGCGGTATGGTCGCGTCCGTCGATGGTCAGTATTCCGTCCGAAGGCTGCACGAGGCCGCAGATCAGCTGCAGCAGCGTCGTCTTGCCGGAGCCGGATGGCCCGAGCAGCGTCAGAAGTTCGCCCGCGTGAACCTTCAGCTCCGTCGGGTGCAGGGCCGCAAAGCCGTCATAGAACTTGCAAAGTCCTTCGGCGTGGAGCTTGAGCGCGGGAGAGGTCGTCGAGGCGCTTACCGGTGTCGATGTCGTCACGTCGATCACGCTGTTCTTCATGTTGCAACTGTCATCCTGTAGCTGCCGCCGAGAGACCACTCCGGCCGGTTTGGCGGATCGCCGAAAGGCTTGTGATGGAAGTAAGTCGGATGGGGTGGCGGGTGTAAATTATGAAATTCTGGCCCACTGCTTAGCTGCTGTCTAATCACGTGCCAGCGCCCAAAATATAGGCAAAACAAGCAGAGGAATCGGTTCGCATAAATGCAGATGCCCTGATGCGGATCAGGACAGACGAACGCGCTTTTCCATTGCGGGAGCGACCATGCCGGGAATGTAGGCGTCGGAGATGCGGTTCCGGCAATGGCTCTCGAAAAGTTCGATGAGGCGCGACTTGCGACGATCCCTGAGCGAGACAAGGCCGATCACCATCGGCTTGTGATCGCCTGCGAGACGCACACGCACCAGCTTGCGGCCATCCATCGCGACGTCCGCCCGAGGCCTGACATTTGCGAGCGTATAGCCGTAGCCGTTGGCCGCCATGGTGCGCAGAATGTCCTGATGCGGCGAGCGCGCCCCGATATTGGGATCGATGCCGGCCTGCATGAAGATCGCGAGGAAATATTCGCGGCTGATCGGCAGGTCGAGCAGAAGCAGCGGTTCCGGTGCGATGTCCTGCACGGTGACGGCGGAAAGCCGCGCGAAGGGATGCACCTCTCCCACCAGCACATGCGGTGGCAGGCTGGCAAGCGGCGTGAAATCGAAACCATCGGGCACAAGCAGATCGTACATGATGGCGACGTCGATCTCCGCGCTGGAGAGCTTCTGCAGCAGGGTATCGTGATCGCCGACGACCTGCATCACCTTCGTCGAGGGGAAGGCCGATGTGAAGGCGTGGGAAAGTTCCGGCATGATCATCGGCGCAAGCGTGACCATGCAGCCAAGGCTGAGTTGCCCCCTCACCTTGTCGTTGGCTTCGGAAGCCACCTGATAGATCTGCTGCGCGTGCTCAAGCAGGCGTTTTGCTTCCACCAGCAGCGCCTTGCCCGCCGGCGTCAGGATCAGTCCCTGTGCGTGGCGGCGCACGAACAGCTGCGTGTCCAGTTCCTGTTCGAGGTGGGCGATAGCCGTGGAAATGGAGGGCTGCGAAATGTTGATCCGCTCGGACGCCAGAGTGATCGATCCGGTCTCGGCAGTCGCAATGAAGTACTCGATCTGGCGAAGCGTGTAACGCATGCCTTCCTATACCTCCCTCTTTCGTCTGACAAAAGCAATCGTTCGGCGAGTAGGACGATCACCGGACGCGGCAGAAGCGACATTCTTCAAAAAAACCGCCTGAAATCAAGCCGGTAGTCTTCAGCCGAAAAGACTGCTCAAGGGCGATTTTTCTCTTCCCTCGACCTGACCCGGCATGAACGTCACTCGTCGCCCGGAACGCCGTAGCTGGGTGCGGCATCGGGCTTCAGCGCCCGCGTGACATAATCTTCCAGCTGCGGTTCGTAGAGCTTCCAAAGGGCCGCAAGCTGGCCGATCGGGTCTTCCTCCGCCCAGTCGACACGCAGGTCGGCGATCGGCCAGGAAACATTGCGCACCATCAGGAGCCCGGCGGAATGCACCGGCCCCGCCTCACCGCCTGCAGCCAGTCCGGCGAGCATCGACGCGATCAGCCGCTCCCCGAGCGCACCCTCCGATGCCTCGAAAGCTTCGACCATTCGGGCGGGAACGTCGGTATTGGCCAGCAGGTTGCCGGCGGCCGCGCAATTTCTGCCCCTGGCAGTGGCGTAGGTCCCGAGCGTATGCTTGCCGGAATGAACAGCGGTATTGCCGTTCGTGTCGAGCAACACGAGTTGCCGGTATTCCGCGGTCGCGTAACCATCGAGAAGTTTTTTCAGGGCCTTATCCGCATCGAGGCCCGACGCCATGAGGTCCAGCCCCTTGTGGCCAAGCGACGGGTCGGTAATGTTCTGGGTCGCGACGACGCCGACACCGGCGCGCGCATGGGCACAGCGAGCCGCGACCGCCGGCGAGGACGAAGATATCGCGATCCCGAATGTCCCGGTCTTTTCGCACCGGCCGCTGATGGAGAAGGTCATGATGCTTCCCTTCCAGCGTCAATCGGGAATGACGGCGGTGACGTCGATTTCGACCAGCCATTCCGGACGGGCGAGCGCGGAGACGACGATACCCGTCGAGACCGGGAAAACACCCTTCAGCCACTTGCCGACCACGAGATAGACCTGTTCGCGATAACGCGGATCGATGATGTAGATCACGATCTTGGTGATGTGGCCGAGTTCCGATCCCGCTTCCTCGAGCAGCATCTTGATGTTGTGCATGGCCTGCTCGGCCTGCGCGGTGACGTCGCCGAGCCCGACACTTTCGGAGGTATCGAGGTTCTGCCCGATCTGCCCGCGCACGAAAACCATGGTGCCTCGCGCGACGACGGCCTGGCACAGGTCGTTATCCAGCTTCTGCTCCGGATAGGTCTCCTTAGTGTTGAACATGCGGATGCGTTTATGGACGGGCATGGAAAAACCTTTCGAGATGAATGCGAATGGGGCAGGTCAGGCGGTGCAGCCGCGCGCCGCGTCGAGGCGTGCCGGACGACCATAGGCGCGGCCGGAATAGATGAGCGGCAATCCCTCATCCTCAGTGGAAATGGCCACCACTTCGCCGATGAAAACGTGATGCGTGCCGATCTTCTGTTCGCTTGCCACGCGGCAGTCGAAGGCAACCAGCCCGCCGTTCAGGCGGGGTGCGCCCGTCGAGCCGGTTTCCCAGGCCGCGCCGGCAAACTTGCCGTCGATGGTATCCTGCCGGCCTGCAAAGCGATCGGAGATGGCCGACTGGCTGTCGCGCAGCACGTTGACGCAGAAGCTGCCGTTGTCACGCATCGCCTGGGCGGTCGCGCTGTTCTGGTGCAGGCAGACGAGCAGCGTCGGTGCCGCTCCATCGGCCGAGACCGACGACATGGCCGAGACCGTCGCGCCCGACCGGCCGGCAGGGCCGTCCGTCGTGACGATGTTGACCGTGCAGCAGGCGCGGCTCATGGCGCTGAGGAAATCGTTCCGAAGACTGTTTTCCATCGTGATTGCTCCCTGGGAGAACGACCGGTTTCGGCCTTTATTCTGCGGCGGAACGGGTGGCTTGGGTATCGAACCAGCGCGAGACCGCGCTGTCGCCGGGCGTGCGCGTCGTCTCGCCGAGAACCGAGTCCGACAGACCGGCCGCATGCTTGACGAATTCCATCGGGCCGTCCCAGTCGAAGTTGCGGTAGACGGCGGCCAGATGCGCGAACGGCGGCGACTGGGCGAAGAGCTGGAAGGTCAGCCGGTGACCGGCATAATCCGAGTTCAGCATGTCCCGCGCGAAGGCGAGCAGCTTGCGGCGATCCTCCGCCACCCAGTCCTCGTTGACCGTGTAGAACTTGTCGAGCCACGGCTTGGTTTCCGGTGCATCGAAGGAGGCCTTGTCCGGCGTGACGCAGATCTGGCCACCGCAGAGTTCGCGGGTCAGGTGCATCATTTCGTGAAGCTGTGAGCAGGCAAGCACACGACCGGAATAGAGCAGCGACTGGTTGGGCATGATCAATCCACCCGGCGAACGCTCGGAAAGCGTGATCGCCGCCGTCAGATGAGCATTGATGCCCTCGCGGTAGCAGGCGAGCTGGGCCAGCTTTTCCTGAACCGCCTGCTGCTTGTCGAGCCCCGTCTGGCGCACGTTGAAAAGGGCCGCGCCGATCATCATGTCGGCGAGCTTCAGGTTGCGCTGGGTGAAGGCGAACGCGGAGTAACGGTGCAGCGTGGCGCGAATGAACATCGCCGCCTTGGTGTGGCGGTAGAAGAGAACATTCTCCCACGGGATCAGCACGTCGTCGAAGATCACCAGCGTGTCGACTTCGTCGAACTTGTTCGACAGCGGATAGTCGTCCGCCGGCGCGCGTCCGGCAAAACCGGTGCGGCAGATGAACTTCAGGTTCGGCGAGTTGAGGTCGCAGATGAAACCGACGGCATAGTCGGAATAGGCCGAGTTGCCCCAGTTGGCGATGGTCGGCTTGGTGAAGGCCTGATTGGCGTAAGCGGCAGCGGTCTCGTATTTGGCGCCGCGCACCACGATGCCCTGATCGGTTTCCTTGACCACATGCAGCAGCATGTCCGGATCCTGCTCCTGCGGCGGCTTGGAGCGGTCACCCTTGGGGTCGGTGTTGGCCGACACATGGAAGGGGTCATGGTGCAGGACCTTCAGGATGTGGGTGCGGATGTTTTCCGAAAACTGCGGGTCGACCTCGTTCAAAACGTCCTGGCCGTCGAACAGCGACCACATCTCGCCGACCGTCTCGTCACCGACGCGGGTGACGATGCCGCCGATATCTTCGAGAACGGTGTCGGTCGCCCGGCGCTTGTCCCACCAGTCGGCCTGGGTGTGAGGCAGCTTGTTGTTGACCGCGTTCCACTCGCCGTCTTCCTTGTAGGCCATGATATGGCGCGTCGCCGGATCGTGCTGCATGTCGTAGATGCGGGCGCGGATATCCACCAGCGGCTTGAACATCGGATGTAGGGTCACATCCTTCACACGCTCGCCGTTTAC
Organism: Rhizobium sp. ACO-34A; assembly: GCA_002600635.1. Classification (NCBI taxonomy): domain Bacteria; kingdom Pseudomonadati; phylum Pseudomonadota; class Alphaproteobacteria; order Hyphomicrobiales; family Rhizobiaceae; genus Rhizobium; species Rhizobium sp. ACO-34A. The sequence goes on from CP021373.1 coordinate 392,450, forward strand.
ATAAACCTCGCGTGTGCCGCGAATGGAATCCTTGTATTCTGAACCCGTTCTGATCATTTCGGACCCTTCAAGTGTCTCGATCTGGTATTTCGATTGCCGCACCGATTATTGGCGGCTTCGTATCGGCTGGAAAATAAAAGTTTCCGGGCTTCTGCTTCGAACAATACGAAGCCGAACTCCGCTTCAGCTGGCATAGGAAGGATCTTCCCTGTCCAGCATCCGCTTCATTTCTTCGAAGTGGGCGATGGAGAAGTCGGCAATACCTTCCCAGTCCTGGGCGGTTTTCTCGGCGACATCGTCATCGAGCACATTGAGCGGCTGGCCCGTCGCATAGGCGTTGACCAGGATCTGGCAGGCGCGCTCGAGCGTGTAGATGTCGTCGAAGGCCTCGCCAATCGTGCCGGAGGTCACCATGACGCCGTGATTGCCCATCATCAGCCGTGACTTGTTGCCCAGTAGGCGCGAAAGACGGGCGCCCTCGGCTTCAGTGTCGGCCATGCCGCCATAGAGCGTGTCGACGGCGATGCGGTTGAAGTAGCGCGCCGTGTTCTGGTCGATCGGCTTGACGGTCGGATCTTTCAGCGTCGCGATCGTGGTCGAGTAGATCGGATGAAGGTGGAGCGCGACGCGGATGTGCGGCGCGAGCTTGTGAAGCTGGCCATGGATGGACCACGCCGTCGGATCGATATCCGGCCGGCTCCTGGCGTCCTCGTCGTCCGCATCGAGCAGGATAAGGTCGCTCGCCCGGATGGTCGAAAAGTGTTTCCACTTCGGGTTCAGCAGGAACTTGCGGCCATCGGGAGAAACGGCAGCACTGAAATGGTTCGCGACGGCTTCGTGCATGCCGAGCTTTGCAACGATACGGAAGCAGGCTGCCAGATCGATGCGGATTTGCGTTTCGTCGGGTGCCGTCATGGTTCTCCTCTTGGTCGCTATGAACAAACTTCGCCCCGGCTTCGGCAAAGGCTTGCCGATGCTCAACATTGAAGTTTGCGACTTGCTGTTGGGAGAATAAGAGGCCCCGCACCGGGGAATGTAAAATATGAAATTCCTGATAACTGGTTAGCCAAAACCTAGGCGGGGAAATCGTGCCGTCTTGCCATTTCACGATTTCTCTTGGAGGTGGCTTGACCGGCGCTGATGGAGACAACGCGGCATCGTCAGGTGTGGCAGGCCGTCAGAAGGCCAGCAGTGCTTCCGGCCGGATCGAGACCTTCACCGTCTCGGCATCGTCCGGCAGAGGCTCGGTCAGGATTGCCGTAACGGGATGTTCCAGCCCCTCGACGCGCAGGACCACTTTCTCCGAGGCTCCGAGAAAAATCCGCTCTTCGATGCGTGCCGGGTAATCCCCCATATCCGCCGAGATCCTGATGGCATTCGGACGGACATAAAGGGTCTGGGCGCCTTCGCGCCGGGCAATGGGGGCGAGAACAAAGCTGCCGATGGCGGTCTCGAAGCGACCGTCCCGATAGGAGCCGGGGATCCTGTTGAAGGTGCCGAAGAAATCCGCGACATATGCGGTCCCGGGACGGCCGTAGATATCGCGCGGCGTTCCCGCCTGCACGATCTCGCCTGCGCGCATCAGCACGACGCGATCCCCTGACGACAGGGCTTCCTCCGGATCATGCGTCACCATGATCACCGTCGTTCCCGCTGAGCGCAGGACAGACAGCGTCTCGGTGCGCACGCGCTCCCGCAGCCCCTGATCCAGATTTGAAAAGGGCTCGTCCAGCAGGATGACCGAAGGTCTGGGTGCAAGGGCACGGGCAAGCGCGACGCGCTGCTGCTCGCCACCCGAAAGCGTATGGGGAAAGCGATCGGCAAGATGCGTGATGCCGACACGCGCCATGATGTCGGAGACGGTTGCCAGAGCCTCGCGCCGGGGACCTCGCTTCAGTCCGAACAGGATATTGTCGCGGGCCGAGAGGTGCGGGAAGAGAGCGTAGTCCTGGAACACGAACCCGATGCCACGACGTTCGGGTTCGACGAAGTCACCGCCATCGACCATGCGATCGCCGAGAAAGACGCGCCCGGTATCAGCGGCCTCCACGCCGGCGATGATACGCAGCAGCGTGGACTTGCCGCAGCCGGAATGACCGACGAGCGACACGATCTCTCCGCTGGCGATTTCCAGGGAAATGCCCTTTGCGGCGGCAGTATCGCCGAACGTGCGGCCGACATTGTCGAGCCTTACAGCCGGTTTTAGTTGCATGTTCATCGCGTCTCCCGGATCACTGTCTTGCCGCGGTCAAGGCTTTGGAGGGGCCGCCCGGTTCGTTTCGTCCCAGGCGGGAAAGCAGGATGACGGGCAGAATGCTGATGGCAACGATGGCGAGCGCCGCAATCGACGCCTCTTCATAGGTGCCTCGCGCCGCTTCTCCATAGAGATGGGTGGCGAATGTCTCGACATTGAGAGGACGCAACAGCAGCGTCGCCGGCAGTTCCTTCACGCAATCGACGAAGACCAGAAGCGTCGCTGCGGAAATGGCCGTCTTCGACAGCGGCAGATGCACATGGCGAAACGTTCCGACCGTTGTCTGCCCGAGCGTGCGCGAGGCGTGGTCAAGCGACAGCGGCACACGCGACAGGCCGGCCTCGATCCCACCCGCCGAAATCGCGAGGAAACGCATCGTCAGGGCGTAGATCAGGGCGGCCCCCGATCCCATGAACAGCAGGCCTGTGGAGATGCCGAACAGGTCCGACGCCGTGCGATCGATGGAGCGGTCGAGGCCGGCGAGCACGATGAGCACGCCGATTGCGACAACGGTGCCGGGTGCGGCGTAGCCAACAGTCGAGATCCTGAGCAATAGCGCGGATAACCGGCCCGGTCGTACACGGGTTGCGTAGGCGACAGCCATGCCAAGCCCGAGCGTGACGATCGTGGCGAGCGCCGCAATCGTCACGGTGTTGATGGCTTCGTCCAGAATGCGCGGCGAGAGGCCCGCGAACCGGTAGCGTTTCCAGGCTTCGGTCGCCAGATAGAGGGCGGGGGCAACGAAACCGAGCAGAACCGGAAGGGAGCCGGCGAAGAGAAACAGCAGGCCTTTCGACAGCCTGACCTTTTGCGGCGTCAGGCCCCGCGCGCGTCGGGTATCCACGGCATAGCGCTGCTTGCGCCGGGCGAGGCGTTCAAGCCCCACCAGCACGACCACGATCAGCAGCAAGGCGAGCGCGATCTGGGAGGCGCCGGGCAGGTCGTTGCGGCTGATCCAGGTCGTATAGATCGAGACCGTCAGGGTCCGCACGCCCAGAAACTCGGCGGCGCCGACATCGTTGAGCGTTTCCATCAGCGCAAGGGCGATGCCGATGGCGACGGCCGGCCGCGCGAGCGGCAATGCAACGCGCCAGAAGACCGCGCGACGGGAAACCCCGAGAGTTCGGGCGGCATCTATGAGATTGCCGGACTGCGTGAGAAACATCGCGCGGGTCGGAATGTAGACATAGGGGTAGAGCACGAAGCCGAGCAGAAGAATGCAGCCGGTCATGGAGCGGATGTCCGGCAACCGGAACTGTCTCGGGCTCTCGAAGCCCAGCATCCAGCGGATGGCCCCCTGCACCGAACCGATCGGGTGCAGGATGTCCAGATAGGCATAGGCGATGATGTAGGTGGGCACGGCAAGCGGCAACAGCAGCGCCCATTCGAGCACGCGTCGTCCGGGAAATTCATACGCCGTCACCAGCCAGGCCGTCGTCGTGCCGATGGCGGCGGTAACGAACCCCACGCCGCAGAGCAGGATGATCGTGTCGACAATGGCGACCGGCAGGACGGTGGAGAAAAGATGTCCCCAGAGACCTGCCGAGCCTTTCACCGCTTCCAGCATCAGGCCGATCACGGGAAGCATGACGATCAGGCCTGCCAGGATGGAAGCCAGCAGCCAGCCTTGACCTGAACGTCTGGCCTTTCTCGTGACCAGCGGTCCAACGATCTGCGAGCTGGAAGACATGCAAACATCCATCAGATGGAACGGCGGCGCCTCCAATCGTGTCCGACCGGAAGCGCCGCTTTTTCGATTAGTTGTCGAAGCCGACCTTGTCGACCAGCTCGCTTGCCTGCTTGCGAAGGCCGATGATTTCCGACAGGGGCTTGTTGTCGATCTTCAGCTCGCCAAAGGAGGCAATGATCGGATCGACAGGAGCGCCTGCCTTGACCGGATATTCGTAATTGGCTTCGGCATAGATCTTCTGGGCCTCGTCGGAGACGAGATATTCCAGGAACTTCACGGCCTCGGCCTTGTTCGGCGCGTTCTTGGCAACGGCTGCGCCGCTGATGTTGACCTGGGTTCCACCGTCCTTGAAGGTCGGCAGGACCACCTTGATCGCCTCAACCCACTTGGACTGTTCCTCGCCGCCCTTGCCGGACTTCATCAGGCCGACATAGTAGGAATTGGCGATGCCGATATCGCAAATGCCGCCGAGAATATCCTTGGCCGCGTCGCGGTCGCCGCCGGCAGCCTTGCGTGCCAGGTTGGCCTTCACGCCGGTCAGCCACTTCTCGGTTTCTTCAGCGCCGTAATGGGCGATGTAATCGGCAAACAGGGCCGTGTTGTAGGGGTGCTGGCCCGAACGGATGCAGACCTTGCCCTTCCACTTCGGATCGGCGAGATCTTCATAGTTGAAGGAAGCGAGATCGAGGTCCTTGGCGACATAGAGCACGCGAGCACGCATGGACAGGCCGAACCAATGGCCCTTTTCGTCGCGCAGTTCAGCCGGAATGGCATCGTTCAGGACCGAGGATTCGACCGCCTGGGTCACGCCCTTCTCCGCGAGGTCCGCAAGATTGCCGGCATCGACGGCCATCAGGAGGTCGGCAGGCGAGCTTGCGCCTTCCGAGGCGACGCGCTCGGCCAGACCATCCTTCATGAAAACGGTGTTGACCTTGGTGCCGGTCGACTTGGTGTAGGCTTCAAGAAGAGGCGCAATGAGCGCCGGCTCACGGGTCGTGTAGACATTGATTTCGGCTGCAGACACGAACGTCGGTGCGCACAGGGCGGACGTGGCAAGAAGCACGGAAGTCAGAAGGGTCTTGGCTTTCATGGAAAACTCCCCGGATGTAGGGCCAAGAGCGAGATGCCCGCATGCTGGCCCGAGTTTCGATGCTGATTTCGTCTTCTGGCGAAATCTATTCAACGAGACTCCACTTATCCGCCCGGACGTGGACAGGCTATGCGGACCAAGGTCCGTATCAGCTGTGGTTCAGCGTGTTTCGTTCTCGTGCTGCCATTCCCTCATCAGCACCGCAGCCTCGGTTCGATTGCGAACCTCCAGTTTGCGCAGGACCCTCGTCATCACATGCTTGATCGACTTTTCCTGAAGTGAAAGGAAGCGCGCGATCTCCTTGTTGCTTTGTCCCTGTGCAACCAGCGCAAGGATCTGTTCCTCGCGCGGCGTAAGATGTGGCAAGGCACGTTTGGCCGGCTCCGTTCCAGAGGTTTCGTCTTCCCCTGACCGGTCACTGGCCATCTCTGAAAGAACGCGTGCCGCCAGTCCCGGGGAGACGATCATCTCCCCTTCGTCGACGCGTCGAAGCACATCCGCAAGATAGCCTGCGTCAGCTCCCTTCAGCACATATCCTCTCGCTCCCGCTTTCAGCGCCTCGTAGACATCATGATTGTCCTCGGATGCCGTCAGGACGACGATCCGGGCGTTGCCGTCCATGTCGCGAATGTCTCGAATCGCAGCATGTCCACCGCCGGGCATGGAGAGGTCCAGAAGGCAGATATCGGGTCGCTGCCGTTGATAGATGGACACGGCTTCGACGGCTGTCGCCCCCTCTCCCACGATCTGGATACCTCCCTCGTCCTCGAGACCGCGAACGACGCCCATGCGAAACATCGGATGATCATCCACAATGGCGACACGCAGCAATTTCGGCATCCTGACGGCCGTCGTCATGGCAGCACCATTTTCACCGCCGTGCCGAAGGCGGGATCACTCTTGATCTCCATTCGCCCCCCAAGGCTCGCTATTCGTTCGTCCAGACCCGCGAGACCCAGGCCCGCGCTCTGTGGATCGGGTGTAAAGCCGACACCGTCATCCTCTACCGTGACCACGATCCCATCAGGCTCTCGCGTCACCGTAACGGCGAGCCGCGTGGCATTGGCGTGGCGGGAGGCATTGCTCAAGGTTTCCTGCAGAAACCGATAGACGCAGATCTTCGCGCCGTGGCTTGTCAGTTCAACCTGCGGGATACTGGCGTCGACGGGCGTGCCGGAATGAAGTTCATGGGCCTTGATCGCACGGATCATGACCTCTTTTCCGGATAAGTGCTCCAGCTCGGGGAGCCGGAGGTCGCGGCAGATATCACGTATTTCGTCAATCGCGCCCTGAACTGAATGGCGGATCAGTTCCGGATCGTCTTCCCTTCCCTTGCCCTTCCTGATCGCTTCAACGCGCATCACCGCAAACCCGAGAAGTTGTGCGGGACCATCGTGAAGATCAGAGGATATCCGCCGAAGATAGCGCTCGTTGAGCGCAACCGTTCGCTGTGAGGCTTCATCCACACGCCGGCGCAAACCGGTATTGACGTCGAGAAGCCGTGAAAGCTCGCGAACCTGATCGTCCAGCTTTCGCCTCTGCCGTTCGATCTGTGCGCTGCCACGCGCGACGATCAGGAACAGCAGCGCCAGCATTCCGATCGTGACACCGGCGACAACCAGCCAGCTGCGCAGATGTGCCTGCCGAAGCTCGGAAAGGATGTCCCGGGAATCCTCGTAGAATTCCGCAACTCCGATGACTTTCCCCGTCCGCGCCTCGCGGATCGGGCTGTGGATCTCGAGAAACGGAAGTCCGCTGCGTCTTTCAAAGGAATGCTCATCACCGCGCAGTCCATCGAACTCCGCCGTGACCGCTCCGGCCAATGCCTTCTGCAACGATGCCTGCGGCGGGAAGACCCTGCCGATCAGCTCCCGGTCGGTGCTGAACGCGACCGTTCCGTCATGCGCCCAGATCTTGAAGGAGAAGACCCTGCTGGCCAGAGGGCCCTGATGAATGGCGTCGGTAAGCTCAAGGCGGGATTGTTCGTCCAGAACGGACTGGAATGAAAGCTTCTGCGCCAGAGGAGAAACGATGCTGTCGACAAACAATGCGGCGGCATCTGCCCGGTTCTGAAAGATCGCCCTCTCGATGTTCGCCGACACCCAGATCCCGATTATCGACATCCCGAGCAGCAGAACGGGAATGCAAGCCAGGGCGAATTGCCAGGCGTGCGAGAGCTTTCGCCACCATTCAAAGCTCAGCGCGCGATTTCTCGCCAAGCGCGATCCGGTGAATAAACGCAGCACCGCCTTCAAGGCTTTCTCCCGACCAACTCAGATATAGCCTGAATACCTGACAAAAGGGCGAAACTTCAAACCGTAATGTATGAGGCGCGTTTTTGATCGTCGGAATAAACGCAGACACCGTTCGGGCACGGTGCCTGATGTGCCACGGGCGATGGCATGCAAGAGCACGAGTGCAAAGGTTTACGACGCGGCTGGGTTCAAAACCTGGGCGTAACGCTCTCCACGTTAACGCATGAGCGAAGCGATGACGGTGGTCGGGATCATTCGCAGTTGGGCTTCGACCTGTAAGCGGAAACGAAAAAGCCTGCCGCGGGAGGAGGTGCGGCAGGCTTTTCGAAATGATCGAACAACGGCTGGGAGGAGGAGTGCCGCTGTTCCTTCAGGCTTCCCTTGGGAGGAGGAGTGGGTCGCCCGAAACACGAAGCTCTGTGGGAGGAGGTACATCGCTTCGTTGAGATTGCTTATACACGACCTCGCAGATCGGGTTAGAGGCTTTGCCGCAGTCCAGCCATGCGCCTCGCGCACATCGCCGAGAGCCGTTGCCTGATATTGAGCCCTTCGCCGCGAAAACGGCCGAAGGTCGTCCAGAACCTGATCAGCGGAATGCTTTGACCGGCTTTGTCGTCCCGGGCCGATCAACGCCGGGAAATCAGCGCTTGTCACCGAAACGCCGCGGCGCGGCGCGGCCGGTTACCTGCTCCCAGTGTTCGTCCGCCCGCCGTTCGAAGGTTGCACCATCGCGCGCATCGCTCTGGTAGAAGGCGCCGCGCGGCACGTCCGGCGCATAGACCTGGTCGCTCCAGCCACGGACTTCGTCGTGCGGAAAGGCATAGCCGACATGGCCGAGTGCCGCAGCACCCTTGTAGTGCGCGTCACGCAGATGCATCGGCACCCCGGACGGCACCTCGTTCGCCACATGCGCAAGTGCCAGCGAAATGCCCCGGCAGGCGGAATTCGATTTCGGCGCGCGCGCCACGTGAAGTGCGGCGTGCGCCAGGACGATCTGCGCTTCCGGATAACCGATTTTCTCCACTGCATGGAGCGCCGCAACGGCCGTCTGAAGTGCCGTATTGTCCGCCAGTCCGACATCTTCCGATGCGTGGATCATGATACGGCGGGCAATATAGCGCGGATCCTCACCGCCATGGATCAGCCGCGCCAGCCAGTAGAGCGTCGCGTCGGGGTCGGAGCCTCGCATGGACTTCACGAAGGCCGAGACGACATCGTAGTGCGCGTCGCCGGACCGGTCGTGGTTGACCGGCGCGGCCGAATAGGCTTCGTCGACCATCGTCTCCGTGATGAGAACCGGCTTGCCCGCCGGATGACCGACGGCGAGGCTTTCCAGCACCGTCAGGGCGCGGCGCGCATCGCCGCCGGAGCGACCGGCGATGCGCCGCAGGAGTGCGGGGGCGAGTTCCACCGCGATGCCCCCGCTGGCGAGATGATCGAGACCGCGGCGCACGACCTCCTCCATTTCCTCGATGGCCAACGGCTCCAGTTTCAGGATGGTCGACCGGGAGATGAGAGCGGGCGTCAGGGTGTGATAGGGATTGCCCGTCGTCGCCCCGATGAAATCGGCGACGCCTTCCTCGCAAAGCGCCAGCAGATGATCCTGCTGCGTCGCGCTGAAGCGATGCACCTCGTCGGCAAACAGAAGCGTCGGGCGCATGCGCGCCTCGTCCGCGATCTTGCGGATATCGGCCACATTGTTGTGCGCGGCATGCAGCGGCCTGAAGTTCTTTCCCAGCATGTTGCCGATGGCGCGGGCGATGGTGGTCTTCCCGAGACCGGGTGGACCGTAGAGAATGATGCTGCCGAGCTGTCCGGCGGCAATACGCCGGCGCAGCATCGTTCCCTTGCCGAGAATGTTCTCCTGGCCGATGACATCGTCGAGCGTCGCCGGACGCAATTGCGCGGCCAGCGGCATGGAGCCTGTGCGGGGTGCGGCATCGAAAAGATCGGTCATGCGTGCCTCGTTGAAAGGGTTCCCATTCCGAGGCCCCATCTGCGTCGTTGCCCGGCTGGATGACGAGCGTCTACCGGCCATGGCGGTCGAGGTCAAATCACAGCAGGGTACTCAGTGATTCAGGGGACGATTTGGGGCGCCCTGCGTGCTGGGATGCATTACTATCCTGCCAGCTGGGTTCCTCGAAAGAACTGTTTCATTGTCCAAGCGTATCCATGGGGCAAGGGCCAAAGCGCGATCAACCGAAGTTGGCGATGCGTGGCGCTGCAACATCGCTGCCGCATGGCGATCATGAGTGCGAGTTCAGACGGTCCAGTCCTCGACGCGTAAGCCGGGCACGCGATCGAACGCGCGCCGGCCGATCCGCATGGATCGTCATGCTCGTGGGTACGCTTTCACCTGTTGATGTGACCCAGACCTCATCCGGGCAGAACCCGCCTTCGATCGCCTCCATGTTGTTGGTCGCGAACCCCTCCAGCACCACCGACAGGCAGATCGCTGGAAAGGTTCGGCTTTCATACCGGACCGGTGCCTCAAGCTGCACATCCATGACGCCGATCGACATTCCGGGCCTGACCTGACGCCAGCGGCGCGCGTCCTCGGCAAGGCCGGCCGGAACCGCTGGCGCACCACCCTCCATCTCCATTTCCACGTCCTCTGGGTCCCGCCCACAAAGCAAGGAGCATCCGCTCGATCACAAAGTGGAGTTTCTAAATCACCTATTGCCGACCGTGTCGAGTAATGTTAACTGAATTGGCTGGTAACCTACCAATATAAGGAGACGACGTTGGGGATTCGCAGGGAAACGCAGTTTCGGGTTTGCAGACAGCTGATCATCGCGGTGACGGCAATACAGGCAACAACCATCCTTTGCCTGCCGGATGACGCGATTGGGCAGGATGCGACGGAGAGTGACACCACCGTTCTGGAGGCGATCACCGTCACTGCGCGCAATATCGAGGAGGAAGCCAAGGATGTGCCGTTCTCCCTGTCCCCTCGGCAGGGGGATGAGCTCCGCGCACAGGATATCGACGATACGCAATCGCTCGCGCGTGGCGTTCCGGGGTTCAATCACGCCGATTCCGGCCTGCCGTTTTCCAATCTCGTCAACATGCGCGGCATCGGCTCTTCCTCTGCCCTCATCTCGCCTTCCGTGAACTACTATGTCGACGGTGTTCCCGTCCCGGCCCGGATGTTCGACATGCCTTTTGGCAGCGTGGAACGCATCGAGGTCATGCGCGGCCCGCAGGGAACGCATTTCGGCCTCAACTCGCAGGCGGGCGCGGTCAACATCGTCACCGCGGATCCGGCTGAGACCTTTGGAGGCAGCGCCGGTATCCTCTATGGATCGCACGGACGCAAGGAACTCGACGCGACCGTGGAGGGCCCGATCAACGACATGGTTTCGGGGCGTCTTTCCGGCAGGCTGACGGATTTCGACGGTGACCTGAGCAATGTCCTGTGGGCTTCACCGGGTGTCGTGTCGTCCGAGAAAGACGTGCTGCGCGCCCGCACCTACGGTTCCCTGTCCGGCAAGTTACTGTTCGATTTCGAGGACGCCGGAGAACTGACGCTCAGCGGCAGCTGGAGCCGCGATCGGCAAAACCCGACCACCGGCGTCTGGCTGGACGATCCCGGTTTCCCCCGCAACGCCTATAACCCTCTTCCCGAACTGGAAAGCGAAACGGCGACCTTCTCGGCACGATACGAGCGTGACATGGAGGGAGCCCGGTTCACGAGCCTTTCCGGTTACTCCTATTACGATACCCGCCTCGAGGCAGATATCGTCGACGGGTTCCTTGGCTCCGCCCAGACGGGGGCGCCGGGTTACATGCTGCAAACGCCGGGTCTGAACGTGCGCCGGATCGATGAAAACAGCAGCCAGTTCAATCAGGAATTCAGGCTGGATGGCGAAACCGATGGGGGCATCCGCTGGGTCGCGGGCGTGAGCGGCCTTTACTCGCATTTCGATTCCACCACGGACATCACCAGTCTCGCCATGGCCAACGGCAGTTACCGCGGAAGGATCGACACTACCAATCTCGCGGCATTCGGCGAGGTGACCGTGCCGATTACCGAACGACTGAACTGGATCGGCGGCCTGCGTCTGACCTATGAGAGCAAGGACTTCGATGGCCTGTTTCTCGGCCGCAACGGCGCTCTTGCCCGTTTCGCCGAAAGCGGGGAGGAGGACTATCTTTTCCCGACCGGCCGCACCGGGCTGACCTATGCCCTGACCGAGGAAATGACGGCATTTGCCACCATCGCGCGTGGAGAAAAGACCGGCGGCTATCTGTTCTACAACCAGTTTGCCTCGCTGGGCGTTCCCCTCAGCCCTTTCGAAAGTGCGAAAACATGGTCCTATGAAGCGGGCCTCAAGACCGCCGGCCTCGGCGGCTGGCTCGACCTGTCGACCTCCGTCTTCTACAACGATACGAAGGACGAGCAGCTTTTCACCTACAATCCCGTGCTCGGCCGTTTCTCCGTTCAGAACGCCGATACGCGGAGCTATGGCGCGGAGCTTGAAGCTATAGCCAGACCGACGGATACACTCGATCTCGGGGCGAGCCTGGCGCTGCTCAACGCTGAAATCACGGGAGGCAATGCGCTTATTCGCGGCAATGACGTGCCCTACGCACCGACGTTCACCACCATGCTGCATGCCGAGTACCGTCACGACATGACCTTCGGCTCGCATGAAGGCCAAGCCTATCTGCGTGGTGAATGGAGCTACACCGGCAGCCGTACCGTCGACCCCGCCAACAGTCGCACGCTCGAAGGCTATGCCCTCACCAATCTGCGCGCCGGCTGGAAGGGAGAGCGCTGGCAGATTTCCGCCGCGGTGGAAAACCTGTTTGACGAGGAATATGTGACCTCTGCCTTCCAGGCCGGCACCGACACCTCGGGTGCTCCCGTCTTCGCCGGAATCGCCGGTGAGGGCCGCACCTTCTCCCTGAGTGCGCGGGTCGAATTCTGATGCATGTCCGCACATCTCTTCGACGACAGGCCCTGCCCCTGCTGTCGGCCCTTGCGGCCAACGCAGCGGCACAGGCATTTCTTCTGGTGGCGCTGCCCTCGCTTGGCCGTGATCTCGGCTTCGATCCGTTGGAAACCGGCCTGCTGCTTGGAAGCGCGGCACTCCTCCTCATCATCTTCGCCCCCTTGTGGGGCCGGGTGAGCGAACGGGCCGGGAGACGACCGGTTCTTCTCGTCGGTGTCGTGGGGGCAGCCCTTGCCCCTGCCCTGATGGCCGCAGTCATCGGTTTGCGGCTGGACGGCATGCTTGAACGCATGCCGACGCTCGTATTGCTGTTTGCCGTCCGGGCGGGACAGTCGATACTGTCTGCCGGCCTTTTGCCTTCCGCGCAGGCATGGATGGCGGATCGAACCTTGCCTGAAAGCCGGGCAGAGGGCATGGGCCTGCTCGGCGCATCCTATGGCGTCGGCGGCATTGTCGGAGCAGGTTTCGCCTTCGCTGTCGGCGGAACATATCCGCTTGCCGCACTTGCCGGTCTCGCGCTGTTAAATCTGCTCGGTCTGTGCCTCGTCCATGCAGCAATCCATGACGGACCGGCAGTATCCGGCCCGAAGGCAACGCCGCTGGCCCGTCTCGATATCCCGCGCATTGCCCCCGGTCTGGCCATCACCTTCATGGGTGTCGCCGTCTACGCGGTGATGCAGCACGTCACGGCTCTCAGGTTCGAGGATGGTATGGGCCTATCCAGGCAGGATGCGATATCGAAGGGCGGCGCGGCCCTCATGGGAGCCGCCATTATCATGGCGCTTGCGCAGACATTCGGGATCAGCCGGTTCAAGTTTCCCCCGCGCCGACTGATCCTGATGGGTGCCGCCGCCGGAACGCTTTCGCTGGCAGGTGTGACACTCGCGACCTCGCCGGCAATGCTTCTTGCTTCGCTGTTCCTCATGGGCGGGGCGCTCGGCATTCTCCTTCCCGGCAATCTGGCCATGATCAGCATAAGGGCCGGTGCCGGTGCCCAGGGCCGGGCGGCAGGCATCAATGCCGTTGCCCAGGGGCTTGCCATGACGGTTGGCCCGATAGCGGGTGCGATGCTCCACCGGCTGTCCGCGATGGCGCCGGGCATCCTTTCGACCGTCGCCATGCTTTTCGCACTCATCATATGTTTGCGCACACGAGAAAAACCATGACCGTATTTCCCAATCAGGCAGCACTCGACTACGACGAACGCATTGAAATGCTGGTGCCCGGCTATGCATTGGCGTTCGAACTCTTCGCCTGCACGCTGACAGGCCGGATCGATCCACAGAGCAGCATTCTCGTTCCGGGCTGCGGCACCGGCTCGGAAATACTGGCTCTGGCCCGGACCTTCCCGGAAGCCCGCTTCACGGCGGTGGAACCTTCCGACGCCATGCTGGAAAAGGCGCGCTATCGTCTCACGGAAGCCGGCATCGCGAGCCGCGTGGAATTCATCAACGGCTTCCTCGAAGACACGCCGGAACAGGCCCACACAGCGGCGACCGTTTCGCTCGTGCTGCACTTTCTGCCGGATGATGGCGCAAAGGTCGGCTTTCTTGAGAACGTCGCCCGGCGTCTTTCCCCGGGCGCGCCTCTTGTTCTTCTCGATCCGCCTGACAAGGGGGAAGATGCTGTTTTACGCCTTTGGCTGGAGCGCCGTGGACACACCCCCGGCGCGGCAGACGCCATCTGCCGCCGCATGCGTGAGGAATGGCATCGTATCACGCCGGAGCGGCTCGCTAATCTTCTCAACGTGGCCGGCTTCACCCATCCAGAGACATTCTTCAAGGTCCCAGGCTATTGCGGATTCGTTGCGGAAAGGCGGCGCGGCAACTAGAGTATTTCTGGCGAAAACGGAGTCGCCTTCAATGCTCTATCTCTCTGTTTTCACGCAATTCCGGACGCAAAACCGGCTCCCACTTTTGCTGGAATTGCTCTAGAAAGAAGCCTGAACCATGCGCCGGAGAGACATATTGGACGCGTCCCAACCGAACCGAAGACAGCTCATTCTCGATACGGCGCTCGACATCATCGAAAACGAGGGCATGAAGGCCCTCACCCAGCCCCGCATCGCGAAGGTAGCGGGGCTCAGGCAGTCTCACCTCACCTATTATTTTCCGCGAAAGGCCGATCTCTATATCGCGCTGCTGGAAGCGTCGCACGAGCGGGCCGAACGCCGCAATCAGGCCGCTGCGCCCTCGCTCGGCGCGATGTTGCAGTCCCTTTTCTTCGTCCCGGAGCGGATGCGCTTTTTCCTTTCGATCGTGCTCGAGGTCGGCGAAGACCCGGATCTGAAGAGCGTTGTCGCCGAACATGCCGCCGGCCTCTGTCGCGAGGTTGCCGGCAAGCTCGGACTTACAGATGATGACGCCCGTGTCGTTGCGTTGGTCGATGAACTGCGTGGCATCGGCATGCGGCTCCTGGTGGAACCGCCCATGACGGACGAGCCGGCGAAGCTTCTCCGCGACCTCGCCCTTCGCCACGGCCTCGACCCCCGCGCGTTCGAATAGACGCATTGCCGGCGCAGAACCACGCCGCGCCAACGCGATTGGCTTCAGACCTTGCCGATCAGGATCAGACGTCCGGGTTCAAGCACCCTGATGGAATGACTGCGACCCTGCGGCACAATCATGTAATCACCGGCGTGACAGGTCTGGACCACGCCCTCGACATCGACCTCGAACCGACCGGACAGAACCACGGCGAACTCATCCGCCTCCGCGGCATGGACGGGCATGTCTCCATCCACAGCCGCATCGATCACCACCATCTCGCCGAGCGATCCGACGACCCTGCCCACGAAGCCGGGCGCCTCGAATAGCGTTTGATCAGACACGTCCCATCTCCTTGCGTGCGATGAACAGGATACCCGCGCTGGGGACCTGAGCGGTCTCGACCGTGTGCAGGCCTGCGTCCCTTGCCCAGCCCGCCAGCGTTTCCGGAGCGTCGAACCGCATGCTGTCCGCCATGCTGTGTGAGAAACGGGCGATCTGAGCCTTGAACTCCGGCGGTGAGGTCACCAGCGCCAGCATGCCGCCTGCCTTCAGCGTCCTTGCCATCTCACACAGGCTCCTTTCCGGCTCCGGAAAGAAGAAGAAGGCGTTCAGACAGAATACCTTGTCGGCGGAGCCATCCGGAACGGGCAGCGATGCGGCGTCGGCACGATGCAGTACAAGTCGACCTTCCTTGATGGCGCGCCGGTTGAGGCGCGCCGTGTTGGCGATCATGTCCGGGCTGTGGTCTATGCCGATAGCGCGGCAACCGGTCGCCAGCACCCGGCGCATGAACACGCCCCCGCCGCACCCGACTTCCAGAACGGTATCGCTTGCCGATGGCGGCATGCGGTCCAGCGCCAGATCGAAACCGGTCTTGTGACCGAAGGGGAAACGATAGAACAGATAGCCCAGAAGGCCGCCGGGCCGCCGCGCGATGCGGTCGACCATGGCCGGGGAGAGAAGCGGCATGAAAACCTCGTTCAATGTTTGTTGGAAAAGGACCGAGCCGCCAGCACGACGAACAGGATGGCCAAAACGAGGAGTAGCGCCGCTGCTCCGAAGGTTTCGGCATATCCGAAGCGACCGGCTGCCCAGACAACAAGGCCGGCAATAACCATCTCGCCGGTGATGTTGGCGCTTTGCAGAACAGTGACGTCGGTGCCCGCCTGCTGGCCTGAGCCGCCGAATGCCATGATGATGGTGGCGGCGGAGACTGCAATCAGGCCGCTCGCGACCGACAGTATCCCGAGGGCCACGGCGACCGACAGCCAGCCAATGGTCATGGCCCCCCAGGCGATCAGCCCCCACAGCACAAAGGAGACGGCCGCAAGGAAGATGCCCACCGCCATTGTAAGCCAGCGGTTGCGCGCGGTCATCACACTGCCGAGCGGGCACCCGGCCAGCACCAGCACAAGGCCGCTCAAGGTGGCGATCGTCCCCGTCTCGTAATTCGACCAGCCGGCATCGACGAGGAATACCTTGGTGACGCTGAGCCCTCCGGCATGGGCGCCGCCATAGACGAAGGCCATCAGCAGGAGCAGGTAGATGCCCCTGCGCCGGAAGGTCTCCTTCAGCCGGGCCTGCCTGGCGACGGCAATGGAGGACGGCTCCCGCCAGTTGGCGCCAACCAGCAGGGAGAGCAGCGGAAAGACGGCCAGCACGAGGAAAGTGCCCGCCTGCCCCAGCATATCCGCGACCATCAGCACGCCGCCGCCGCCGACCATGAAACCGGCCATGAGCCCGCCGACCTGAAGTGCATTGGCGTGAGCGAGACCCGCACCGCGCAATTGCTCCGCCGCCAGTCCGTCGCTTGCCGTATCCTGGGTGGCGCTCGCCAGCGAACCGGCGACGAGAATGGCAAAGGCGAACCACAGGCCCGTATCATGAAGCGGCATGAAGGCGAGGGCGGCGAGGCTGGCCATCACGATAGCCTGCATCGGCAGGATCCAGCTCTTGCGCCGCCCGATCGCCTCGCTCCAGTGATTGTCGACCATCGGCGCCCAGAACAGTTTCAGTATCCATGGCAGGCCTGCCAGCGGTACCAGCGCGATCATGTCCATCGAGGCGCCGCTCTGGCGCATCAATACCGGTAGCGCCTCCATGGAAAGCCCTATCGGCAGGCCCTGCGTGAAATAAAGGAGGCCGAGCAGCACCAGCAGGCGCGTCCTGCTTTCGGTGATTGAGCCCGTCTCATCCGTGGCTATGTTCCCGGCGTTTTCTGTTGCGGCCATGGCGCTCACCATACCTTGGCGACCGTCATGCCGATGGTGCGCCCCGGCGCGGCAACGCCCATATCGGTGCCGGAATAACTGAAGTAGTTTTTCAGATAGGTCTCGTCGGTAAGGTTCTTCGCCCAGAGCGTGGCGCTCCAGCCATCCTTTTCCACACCGATGCGTGCATCCACGAGATGGGTCGGCGACTGGCGATAGCCATTGTCCGATGTGAACGAGTAGGAGCTGCGGAAGGTGTAGTCCAGGCCCGCCTTGATAACCGCGCCGTTGCCCAGTTCCCGCTGGAAAGCCAGGCCGGCGGTGACGCTGTGGCGCGGGGCGAATGGCAGGGGATTACCGGAATAGTCCTCACCCATCACACTGTCGACGAAGTCGTCGTAAGACGCGCTCGTATAACCATAGCCGAGCCGCAGGCCAATCTCGTCGGTCACTTCAGCCGTACCTTCCAGCTCGAACCCCTTCGAGGTGGCTGCGGCGGCATTGCGATAGACGCGGGTGAAGGGCGTCGTGTAGATGACCGCCTGCTGGTCCTTCCAGTCGATATAGAACAGCGACGCCGCCAGCGTGTATCGTCCGTCCTCCGAGGTCGCCTTGGCGCCAATTTCGTAGGATGTGGTCGTCTCGGGATCGTAGCTGTTGGCCGAACCGTCAGCCTCGATGTAAGGGCTGATACCGCCGGACTTGTAGCCCCGGCTGATTTTCGCATAGGCGATGTTGCCCTCGGAAAAATGATAGGTCGCCGCCGCCTCGGGTGAGATGTTGGAGAAGGAAACATCGCCTTCCGCCAGCCCCGGTGTGCCGAACATGTAGGTTCCGCTCGGTGTCGAAATCTCGCTGGTGGTCGACTTGCGGTCGTAGGTGTAACGGGCACCAGCCGAAAGCTCGAGCTCCGGCGTCACGAAATAGCCCGCCTCGCCGAAGACCGAAACCGTGTCCGACGATTGTTCGAAGACGTCGCGGCTCCAGAGATCACGTGGCAACGACGAGAAGTCGAAATACTGGGTCCCCTCGAAACGCTCATGCATGTAGAACAGGCCGCCGCTCCAACGGAACCGTTCCCCTTCCGGTGACGACAGCCGGAATTCCTGACTGAACTGGCTCTGGTTTTCGACTTGCCCCTGCCCGATATAGGGCGTGTCTGTGAAGTCGCCATCCAGGTACATTTCCATCTCGTGGCCGCGAAAGGCGGTGATGGAGGTCAGCGTGGCGGCATCGAAGTCATGATCGATGCGAACCGAGGCACCACCGCTCTCGGCCCGATTGTCCGGCTCGAAGTCGTGTATCGCCTCATGGTCGAAGGCGAGCGGCAATGGAGCGTACCAAAGGCCGCCATCGCTGTTGTCACGCGTATAGTCGCCGATGATCTTCACCCGTGTCGCGTCACCCACTTCTCCGGTCACCACGAAACGGCCGGAAAAAAGATTGGTGTCGCTGACGTCGTCGCCTGTCGAGAGATTGGTGATGTAGCCGCGATTGCCGCTCCACGAGCCCACGCCGCGCACCGCCCATGATGTTCCTTCGATCGGGGTTTCAAAGGCAGCCTTGAACCGGCTTTCGAGATCGGTGCCGATGGTCGTCGAAATCTCGCCGCCGGCCTTGTCGCCCGGTGTGCGCGAAATCAGGTTCACGGCACCGCCGATGGTGTTCTTGCCGTAAAGCGTCGCCTGCGAACCCCGGACCACCTCGACCCGCTCCAGATCCTCCAGAACGAAGGGGTAACCCATGGGGCGGGCCAGATAGACGTCATCCAGAAACATGCCGACGGCCGGCTGGCGATCGACGCCACCCGCTATGCCGAGCGAAGTCACCCCCCGGATGGACAGCGGGCCTCCCTGACCGTTGAACAGCACGTTGGGCGTCTTGAAGGCGGCGTCCTCCATCGTATCTGTTGCGCCCTTGCCGAGATCCTCGCCCGGGATCGCAGTGACGGCGACCGGCGCGTCCTGGATCTTCTCTTCGCGACGACGTGCCGTGACGGTGATGGCTTCCAGAACCGTTTCTCCCGCAGCATCGGCAAGTTCCTGCGCTGATGCGAAATCCGTATTGAAACATGTGCAACCGGCGGCAAGAACGGTTGCTGTGCGCAGGAGAAGCTTACGGCTTTTTTTCATGATAATTTCCCTCATGTTCATGAGGTTCTTCGCATTCACTGCGGCAGGACGGCAATCCGCCTGCCGTTCGGGATCGTGACGAAGATGTTCGGGAAAGAGACGAACTGTCTCAGCGACGCCCGGACGCGAAATCCGAGGGAGCAACACCGTAGCGGCGGCGGAATTCGGTCGCAAAATGCTGGGGTTGATAGCCCACCTCACGCGCCACGAAGGCGATGGATGTTTCACCTTGCTCAAGGAATGTTCGCGCCGCCTCCAGCCGCTGCGTCTTCACGAAACCGTAGACGGTATGGCCGAAGAGCGCCTGGAACCCCTCGCCCAGCTTGCGCGCGTTGGTTCCAACGCGCCGGGCGAGTTCCGGCACGCTGGGTGGCGCCTTCAATTCGGCCATAAGGATATCGCGCGCCTCGTGAAGCCTGGCGACGTCGCGAGAGCGGAGCGCATGCGAGCGCTCGCCGCCGCTGGCAATATCGATCACGTGGGCAACCATTTCCATGGCCTTGCCGGTCATCCAGAGTTGGCGGCTCGCACCTTCGAACCGGCTGCCCATCATCTGCCAGGCGATATGGCGTGTGATCTCGGGGAACACAACCAGCGGCTCCGGCCCCCGCTGTGTCAGCAACGAAAGCACGTCACCACCCACCAGCGTCTCTGCGGTCTCATCCTCGAGCTGAATGAAAACCGCAGAAATGAAACCGTCTTCGAGCGCCGTATGACGTGTCGCCACGTCACATTCGGAGGAAAAGATAGCCGTGGCGCCACTGGACCACCGGCGCTCTCCAAACCGCTCCTGATGAACGGCAAGTTCCCCCTCGAGAACCAATCCTATCCAATGCCCCGGTGGCGTCACGCTATCCCACACGGCATGCTTCATGACCGGCCCCCGATCGAGAAACACGTTCAGCCCCCTAGACCGGATGATCTCCATCATAGCCCCCGCCGTTCACATGATACGGCGCTTTATACTTGACTATTTTACTCATGTAAAATTCATCTTTTCCGCGATGTCGAAAAGACAGGAATAAGATGCATCTTGTCAGCTGCAATGCCGAGCGGAGTCCCGTCAAAAGCCCGTATCATCGAGGCTGGCGGTTCGGCCAACAGCTACGATCCCGAGACGACCACATCCTCCGAAATTGGCGCAACGGCGACGATGATGACCTGACATGCTATCCGAATTGAAGGTGACGTATGCCGCTCGCCTCCATCACCATTGCCGACCAGCTATTGTTCGCTTCGGATGAAGTCTGCAATTCGTTCGGCAATCATGATGGTGGGCATATTGGTGTTGGCGCATGGAATGGATGGCATCAGCGAGGCGTCGCAAACGCGCAGGCCATCGACACCGTGGATCTTGCCGGTGGCGGACGTAACGGCCATCGGATCGTCGGGCGATCCCATTCTGCAGGTGCCGGATGGATGCCAGGTGCCGCCCACATGACGTTTGACGAATTCCGTCAGCGCAGCATCGTCGTTCAGCAAGCCGTCCATCGTCGTGCCGAGCGTTACAGCGGAATGCACAAGCGCTGCCCGAAATGGTCCCGCCACGTCGAGCAAGGCGGAAAGCAATCCGCGCTGGATTGCGTTCCAGGTACCCGGAACGGCGACTTTGGCAACCCGCGGCGAATAGCTGGATGGAAAGACCGTGCCGCGATAGCCCTCCATTCGCGGGCTGCTCAGGGCCTGAGCACCCATGCGCAGGGCAAGTTTCAACCGGTCGAGATCGCGCGGGTCGGTGAGCATCCGGAAATCGACGTCCGGTTCCTGCCGGGGATCGGTGGAAGCAAGCTTCAGAAAGCCTCGCGAATAGGATTTGTTGACCCAGAAGAACAGACTGCCCATTCGCAAACCGACCGAATGCCAACCGGATCGCGCCAGAATGGCGGCGTGCATATCGCCCGCAGGCGTGCCGTCCAGTCCGGAGGTAAACCGCCAGATTGCCTGCTCGTGATGTTCTCCCGGGTTTCTCTCCCGCACGCATGACGGCAGCGTGGCCGCCACTGCAATCGACGGGTGCTCCATCAGGTTGCGACCAATACCCTTGCGATCAGCCACGACGGCAATTCCGAGTGCGGAAAGGTCACCCGCCGGCCCCACGCCGGATCGCATCAGCAGGGCCGGCGTATGAATGGCGCCCGACGCAACAATGATTTGCCTGGCCGCGATCGTCTCGGAAATCTTCCCCTCGATCTTCGCACCAATCGCCCGCCGCCCCTCGAAGAGGATATGGGTCGCCATGCTTCCGGTAACGATCCGCAGGTTCGGTCGCCTGCGCACCTCTGCCGTCAGATAGGACAGGGAGGTCGGCTGGCGCTCACCCGTGTCGGAGACGGCGACCGCACCCCGGAAGGTTCCATCCTCCCAGGCCCCGTTCTGGTCCGGGCGGATTGGATAACCCTGCATTTCCAGGGTTTTCATGACCCTCTCGACGAAGGGTGAAATTCTGTCGTCGGTGATGCGCCTGATCCTGATCGGCCCATCCTTGCCGTGCAGGGGACCATCGAAATCACGATCGGTTTCGATCCTGCGGAAATAGGGAAGGCAATTCTCCCAGTTCCAGCCGTTTGCTCCGAGAGCCTCCCATTCGTCATAGTCCGATGGCGCGCCGCGGTTGGCCATCAGCGCATTGATGGCCGAGCCACCGCCGAGCAGGCGGGCCTGTTCGTAGCGTCGCGAGGAGCGCGCCGGGATGCCGGAAGACGAAAAACCCATCAGCGCGGTCAACGAGGCCCAGATATTGCTGGTATCCAGATAGGCACGCCCGGGATAATGGCTTCGGATGGCATCAGGAACATCATCGACCCTGATGTCCCGACCGGCCTCGACCAGAACGATGTTACGTGATGGATCTTCCGATAATCGAGCGGCCAGAACGCAGCCTGCAGATCCGCCGCCAAGGATGAGGTGATCGACTGTCATGCTACCTTCGACCTTCTGCGCTCGCCATTGCGGGCATTGATCGCCACCAGCATCACGGTGATGAAGGAAACCGCAGTCAGAAGCGAACTGATGGCTGCGATCGTCGGGTCGATTTCGTCACGCAAGGCGGTGAACATGCGCTTTGTGAGCGTCTGGTACTGACCGCCGGAAATGAAAAGCGAGACGACGGTTTCGTCGATTGCAGAAATGAAGGCGAACAGCATCCCGGAAATCACGCTGGGACGGATCTGGGGAAGAGTGACGATGAAGAACGTCCTGAAGCGGTTCATGCCGAGGCTTCGAGAGACCATTTCCTGTGTCGGGTCGAATTTCCTGAGCCCGACGAGAACCGAAGTGATGACAAAGGGCATTCCGAGCATGACGTTGGCGAGAACGAGGCCGGTGATGGTCGCAAGAAGTCCAACCTGCGCATAGACAAGGAAGATGCCGACTGCGGTGATAACGATCGGAACGACGAGCGGCAGCAACAGCAGCATCTGCAGGTTCTTGACGAGGCGTGACGACGTCATGTTCAGGGCGTAGGCGGCGGCCGTTCCGATGATCGTCGCAACGACCGCGCTGCAGGCCGCGACGATGAGCGTCACGCGGGTCGCCTGCATCCATTGTGGGTTGCCAAGGTAAGACTGATACCAGCGCAACGACCAGGATGGCGGCGGAAAGCTGAGGAACCGTGCTCCCGAAAAAGACATCGGAACCGTGATGATGATCGGAATCATCAGCCACGCAAGTATCAGGGCGACGATGACATAGAGAACGATCTTCGAAACCGACATGATGATTACCGCGTCCCCATGATGCGTTCGAAAGGGATGACCATGCTGGCCAGCCGAAAGACAAGGAAGACGCAGATCATCAGCACGACGCTGATCGATGACGCGGCTCCCCATTCGTTGTAAAGCTCGATATTGCGGGAGACCAGCATCGAGACCATGTAGGTCCGCCCGCCGCCGAGCAGTTCCGGCGTAATGTAGAAGCCGAGCGTCAGCACGAAGACGAGTACGGTGCCGGCGATAATTCCTGGCAGGGACAGGGGTAAGAACACCCGCCAGAAGACATGCAGCGGCGAGCCGCCGAGACTTGCGCCAGCCATGGTCAGTTCCGGCGGGATCTTTTTCATGGTCGCGTAAAGCGGTAGCACCATGAACGGCAGCAGGATGTGGATCGTCGCCATGACGGTACCGAACTCGTTGTTGACGAGCGACAAAGGTTGGCTCGTCAGGCCCAGTGCCTGTAGCGAGGAATTCACGATGCCGTTTCGCTGGAGCAGGATAAGCCACGCATAGGCGCGCACCAGAACACTTGTCCAGAATGGCAGCAGAACCATCGCAAGAATGATGACACTCCATCGCGGCGATGCCTCGGCCGCGACATATGCGATCGGATAACCGAGCAGAAACGCCACGAGCGTGACCACGAAAGCAATGCGAAACGTTTGCCAGAAGGTCATCCAGTAGACGGGATCGGTCAGGAACCGTTTGTAATGCAACAGCGTGAAACCGCCATCCTGCCAGATCGATTGCCAGGCAAGCCAGAGAAGCGGCACGACCAGCAGGGCCAGGACGATCACTAACGCCGGCGCCAGGAGCAGCAGCATCAATCGCGTTTCGCGGCGATCGTGGCGTTGCGACGGATTGAGTTTCGATGCGGTCATAGCGGCTTCCGTAAAGGGATCGGCTGAGTCAGTTCGGTCGAGCAGAACACTCGACAGCCATGTCCGATGCGCCGCGAGATATCGGACACTCGCGGCGCTCTCTATCGGTATTATTGCTGCACGAAATTGGCCCAGCGCTTCTGGGCCTCTTCGCCCGCCGGGGAACTCCACCATTCATCCGAGACGAGCACCTGCCTGGCGGCGTTGTCCGGCGAGCTTGGCATCTGCGCTGCCCTTTCGGGGCTGATCTTGCCAGTCTTGTAGGCTTCCGGATTGCCCGGACCGTAGTCGATATAGGTCGGGAAATTCGCCTGGATTTCCGGCGTCAACGCCGCGTTGATGAACTTCACCGCCGTATCGAGATTCGGTGCGCCCTTCAGGATGCAGAGCGAGGTATACTGCAGGAAGCCCTCGTTGAAGGTGTAGTCGACGGGCGCGCCCTCCTTGGCGACGGCGGTCACGCGACCATTCCAGGCCATTTCCATGTCCACTTCACCATCGGCCAGAAGCTGAGCGGATTGCGCGCCGGATGTCCACCACACAGTGATGAAGGGCTTGATCTCTTCCAGCTTCTTGAAGGCACGATCGACGTCGAGCGGATAGAGCTTGTCCTTTGGCACACCATCGGCGAGCAGAGCCGCTTCGAGCGTCGCAAGCGGATGGTTGCGAAGCGCGCGCGTTCCGGGAAACTTCGTCACGTTCCAGAAATCGGCCCAGGACTTCGGGGGATTTCCGCCGAACTTGTCCTTGTTGTAGACGAGTACGCTGGAATAGAACTCGTAGGCTGCCGAATATGGGCTCTTGTATTCGGCAGGCATCTTGTCGGCATTCGGAATTTTCGAAAAATCGAGCTTTTCGATCATGCCCTGTTCCCCGCCGCGGATGCAGTCCTTGGTGGGCGTGTCGATGACATCCCATATGGGTTTGCCCGTTGCGGTCTGGGTCTTGATGACAGGCCATGCGTCCGGGGCACTGTCCTGATTGATGGTAATGCCGAGCAATTCGGCAACGGGATCGAGAATGGCCTTGGTCTGCGCCTCCTGATAGGCGCCGCCCTGCGACACAAACATGATTTCTTCGGCGGACGCGGTCGATGCCATGAGGGCCACCGCAATGCCTGCCGCTCCCACGGCTACTCTGCAATATGCGTATTTCATGCTGGTTCACCTCTTCTTGTTGATTTCACATGGCCGCCAGGCCAGTTGCTTGCAGGGACAGGGTCTTATCGCCCGATTGCATCGAGGAACTGGTACCAGCCGGCGACGAGCCGGACGGCGGGTTCCCGGATGGGATAGAAGGGAACGGGCTTCAATCGTTCCGAAGTGAGAAGCCCGAGATCGGGGTTTTCGCCGGCAACCAGCGCCGCGACGTGACGGCCCATGTTGGAGGCCAGGGCCACACCGGTGCCGTTGTAGCCGACGGCATAGACGATGCGGTCGTCCAGCCGGCCGAGATGCGGAATGCTGTCCATCGTCATGGCGACAAGACCCGACCAGCGATGAGTGACGGCTGTATCCCGCAGAATCGGGAACTGCCGGACCATTGCCTTGTGCAGAGCGAGAAAAGCGCTCTCCGAATCCGTTTTGCCGAACGCACCGCGTCCACCATAGAGCAGACGGTCGCCTGATTTTCGAAACCAGCGCATCATGCGCCGCGTCTCCGTGTAGCTGCGGCCGGCAGACAGAAGCTCGCCCCCCGGCCTGCCCGTCAGCGGCTCGGTGGCAATCATCGCGGAACGGAAGGGAATAATCGATTTTCGCACGCCGTCCGTCGCCTGCGAGAAATCGGAATAGGCATCCGTGGTGATGACGGCCTGACGCGCCGAAACGATGCCATGGCTGGTTTCCAGAACGACGCCCGTGCCGTCACGCCCGATGCGGTTGACCGTGGTCGTATCGACAATGTCAACACCTTCGGCCTGCAGGCCACCCGCAAGGCCAAGCACGAAATTGAGCGGATGAATGACGCCGCCATGGGTGTTCAGCATACCGCCCACGAAATCCGGAGATCCCGTTTCCTGCGCCATCTCCTCTGCGGTCAGGATGGTACAGGCCCGGTCACCGAGCGTGCCGCGCAGCCACTCCGTTTCCTTTTTCAGCGCTTCCAGCGATATGCCATTGTGGGCGCAACGAAGCGAGCCGGTCGGGCGATAATCGGCACTGGCAAGACCGTATGCTTCGACCAGTTCTCCGACATGATCGATGGCCTCCAGTCCGAGATCGTGCATGCGGCGCGCCGTATCCAGCCCCCAGCGGGCGGCGATGTCGGAGAAGGCAAGCCGGAACTTGCCCGATACGACGCCGCCATTGCGCCCGCTGGCGCCCCAGCCGATGCGGTTTGCCTCGATGACGACCGGCGAGAGACCGCGGCGCGCAAGATAACGCGCGGTCGAAAGGCCGGTATAGCCGCCGCCCACGATCGCCACGTCATAGCGCCCGCCGCCCGCGAGCGGACCGAAAACGGGCCGGTTCGCAGCGGTTTCCTGCCAGAGGGAGGCAATATCGGGAAAGGGAGGGCGGGCGGATGTCATCGACGGCGTCCTTCTCAGGCAGCGCTTGCTGTCGGACGCACCGACGCGAAGGACGCATCGACGGCATCGGCGAGCTGCTTAAGCGAGGAGAAATGGAAGTCAGGCGTTGTCAGAACCTTCGGCTCCGGCGTGCCGCCGAAGCCTTTCTGGCCCTGACGTCGCTCGATCCAGCAGGTGGTGTACCCCAGTTCCTTGGCGACGCCGATATCGTGATGCTGGCTCTGGGCGACATGCAGGATTTCCGCCTGCTGAAAACCGAGCGCGGATTGACGGCCCTTGTTGAAGGCGAAGAACTGCGGGTTGGGCTTCGCGCAGCCGGCTTCATCGCAGGTGACACTGTCATGGAACGGGTTGCCCAGCGTGGCGGAATAGGCGGAGAATGCCGTGCGGTCGGCATTGGTCATGGCCACGAGGCGGAAGTTGCGGCGCAGGCGTGCCAGGGCGTCAACGGAATCTGCGAAGGCCGGCCAGCGCAGCACTGCGAGCTGGAAGGCTTCGGCCGTTGCCTCGTCGGAGGCCAGGCCCAGTTCTGCCGCAAGCGACAGATACACATCCTTCATGGCAAAGGACGAGCGACCGTAAAACTTGTCGCGGCCGCGCTTGTAGGGCTCGAAGATGTCGTCGTCGGAGAGCGAGGGGGTCTTGGGACCGCCAAGCGCACGCACGGCGTTCAGGACACCGGTTTCAAAGTCGATCAGGGTGCCGACGACATCAAAAGTCATCACCTTGAATTGGTTCAGTTGCATAGTCTTCTTTCCTTGTTGACTATCAGGATGGTGGATGCAGTTCAGGAGCATTCCGGAACGACGATCGTGTCTTCAGGGTGCAGCGCAACGGTCATTGCCTCTCCCGGCGCTCTGAGATGAGACCGCCCGAGATGATTGCCGGGCAGTCGGAAACTGAGTTCCTCGCCGCTCGCGAGCTTCAGGAAAACGCGGATGCTTTCACCCTGGAAGAGAGTCTCGGTAACAGTGCCCGTCAGGCGGTTCGAGCCGGGAGGCTCCGTGCCATCGGCGATCACGAGCTTTTCCGAATGGACGACGAGCCGCAGGTGCAGGTTGTTCGGCACGCGCCGGTCGGCTCTGAGGACAATATCTCCCAGCATGACGGTATCATCGCCATGCCTGTGCACCGGCAGCAGGGTCGCCTCGCCGATGAAGCGGGCAACAAAAGCGTCTACCGGACGATCATGCAGCCGTTCCGGCGTATCGATCTGCGCGAACCGCCCTTTGTTCATAATGGCGACGCGGTCGCTCATCGTCAGGGCCTCCCGCTGATCGTGCGTGACGTAGATTATCGTGGCGCCAAGCCGCCTGTGCAGGCGCTTCAGCTCGATCTGCATGCTTTCCCGCAACTGCTTGTCGAGAGCCGACAGCGGTTCGTCCATCAGGATGAGGCGAGGCTCGAAGATGATGGCGCGGGCCAGCGCCACACGTTGCCGCTGGCCGCCCGACAACTCGTGAATGCGGCGGTCGCCGTAGCCCCCGAGTTCGACCATGTCGAGCGCCGCCTTCAGCCTTTCCGGCCAGCCCGCCTTGGGCAACCTGCGTGCCCGCAAAGGGAAAGTGATGTTCTCGGCGACACTCATATGCGGAAACAGCGCATAGTTTTGGAACACGATACCGATATCGCGTTTGTGCGGTGGCTCGAATGTAATGTCTCTGTCACCGAGAAAAATTGCACCGGATGTGGGTTGCACAAAGCCGCCGAGAATTCCCAGAAAGGTTGTCTTGCCCGATCCCGACGGCCCGAGAATGGAGACAAATTCGCCTGCCGCGACTTCCAGACTGATATCGTCGAGCGCCTGAAAAGCGCCGTAAGCCTTGTTTGCGGAGCGGATGGAGACACCGACAGGCCCTGATTTGTTTAAATCAACCATATGATTCCACTATAGAAATATCACCACCTCGCGCCATGGCGGCACGATCGACAGTCTTCTTTCGAGTAGAAACTTGAACATATGAGCGCGCTGGACGCCAACCGAGTGGCACACGATCCGATGTTCCGTTCCCCAATCTTCATTGAAGGTCTGACGCCTTCTACGGGGGACAGGAGACCAAAGAAGCACGCCATCGGCAATTGAAAAAAAGTTCGGCGTGATGTTACATTATGTAATGCCTACGTTACGCCGATCCCTGCCATCCATGAATGCGCTTTTCACTTTCGAGGCTGCCGCCCGCCGGGGGAGCCTTTCGAAGGCCGCGGATGAGTTGAATGTAACGCCTGCGGCAGTCAGCCGGATGGTGGCGCGCCTGGAAGAGCATCTGGACACGATCCTTTTCCTCCGTCAGGCGGCGGGTGTGAGCCTGACCGAACCCGGACGGATCCTGTTCGAGGCGATCGCGCGCAGCTTTGTCGGAATAGAACAGGCATTGCGGGAAATAGAGGACCGCAAGGTCGGCACACAGACCGTGTCTCTTTCCGTTTCCACCGGGTTCACCACCCACTGGATGATGCCTAGAATGCCTGAATTCAAGAAGCATTTTCCGGCAGTCGATCTGCGTTTTCAGCTGATAAACGGAGCGGTCGCGGGACCGGTCAACGATGTCGATCTTGGCATGCGTTTCGTCAGTGGTCCCGATGCGCTTCATGATGCCGTGTTCGTCATGCCCGAGATCCTGATTCCGATCTGCAGCCCCAAATATCGCGAGGAACATGGATCGGTGGAAGGTATCAGGCGAACACCGGATACGACGATCAATTTCAGCGACACATTCCCCAATCTCGTGAGCCTTTTTTCGCCGGCCGAAGGGGAAGTCGTCAATTCGATGATCTTCTCCGATTACGCCGTCGTGGTGCAGGCCGCGCTTCTCGGTCAGGGCGTCGCCCTCGGCTGGCTGAATGTCGTGGCACACTGGCTGCGGACGGAAGCTCTGGTGCCAGCCCGCGAACAACTGATGATGCCCGGCAGGCGGTGCCATCTGGTGCGTCTGCGAGACAAACCCTTGCGCCCTATCGTCGCCCAGGTTCGGGACTGGATTATTTCGGAGATGAACGAGGATGTGGCCGCCGTTGATGCACTTTATCCGGCGCTGGAACTGAAGCCGGGAAACTGGGCAAAGTCCTGATAGGCAACAGGCAGAAGAACGCCGCCTCAACTGATCGATTGCATCCCTGTCCCGGTTGAATGCCTGACCCACGGCCGGTTCACCGGATGAGAGTTACAGAACCCAACCTGATGACTTCCTGCGGCCGTCAATGATGGAGGCCAGCAACACATTTCTCGTACCCTCGATATGGTCCACCATAGCTGCGCGAGCTGTGCCGACATTACGTGCCTCCATCGCCGCCACTATATCCCGGTGGCTCGCATGGCGCTCCGGATAGGCCATGGTTGAGCGGGCCTCGATATAAAAGAAGCGCTCCAGTTCGCCCAGCATCTGCATGACTGACCGATGCAGGCGGGCGTTGCGTGACGCCAGCGCGATGTTTTCATGAAACAGGTTGTTGATGCTGTTCGAGCGGTCCGGCTGCTCGTGATAGCTCTCGTCGTCCTGCGACAACGCTATCTCCTTCAGCCGCGCGATATCCTCGTTCGTCGCGCGTTCCACCGCAAACTGGACCGCGCCAGCTTCCACAATGAGGCGCATGTCGAATATTTCGTTGATATCGGAGACCTTGACCGGCTCGATCACGTAGCCGCGGCGCGGATAGGCCCTCACCAGCCCTTCGAACTGCAGTTTCATCAGTGCCTCGCGCACAGGGGTCTTGCTGATGGAAAACCGCTCGGCCATGTCCAGTTCGGTGAATTCAAGGCCCGGCTCCAGCGTGCAGGCAATGATTTCCTTTCGGATCAGCGCGTAGGCCTGTTCGGTAAGGGAAACCTTTCCGCCCCGGCCGGGTCTGCCATCCCTGGACATTATATGCTCCGTCACACCTGTCTCCTGAAACTGTCGTTCCCGTTCAAATGCGTCGCAGCAAAAAATTTGCGCGGCGCACAAAAAACGGCTTGTGCATCATAATCCGATATGTAACATATTTTGTAATATATTAAGTGACAGATCAAATTCTGCACAACTAAAAAATCGCGAATGACCGGCAAACGGCATCGCAGGGAACAGCGAAGCGGAGAATGGCGCGTGGGAAGCTACGTGATCAGACAGGCGTGTCTATCGGCTGGGGTCCTCCTGACCGCGATCATCATCCTGTTCAGCCTCATCTATCTCGTGCCGGGCGATCCGGCGACGATCGCGCTCGGGCCGCGGGCAACCGAGGCGCAGAAGGAAATATTCCGTCAGTCAATGGGGCTGGACCGACCCGTCCCCGTACAGGCCATGCATTTCGTCGGCAATCTTCTCAAGGGTGATCTCGGAACGGATCTCCTGACACGCCAGCCGGTTCTCGTTCTGGTGGCCGCGGCCCTGCCGAAGACCCTGGTGCTGGCGCTGACTGGCCTCGGCTGGTCGATCCTTCTGGGCATCCCGCTTGGCTGCGTCTCCGCACTGCGTCCCAATGGCTGGACCGACCGGGTCATCGGCCTGTTCTCCACCAGCGTCATCGCATTGCCGTCATTTCTGCTCGCCATTTATTCGCTCATCATCTTCTCGGTGACGCTCGGCTGGCTTCCGGCGATGGGTGCCGGAGACGCGGGGGACCTGAAGGATCAGCTCATGCATCTCATCCTGCCCGCCTTCGCCGTCGGCCTGGGCTGGGTCGGCTATATCGCCCGGCTTGTGCGCGCCTCCCTGCTGGAGACCCTGCAGGAAAACCACATCCGCACCTATCGAGCCTTCGGCATCTCGGATGCGCGCATCGCCCTGCGCTTTGCCCTGCCGATCGCCATGATACCGGTCGTGGCGGTGATCGGCGTCGGTCTCGGCAATCTTCTATCCGGAGCGGTGCTGGTCGAGGTGGTGTTTTCGCGTCCGGGGCTCGGCTCACTCGCTCATGAGGCGGTCACGTCCCGCAACTCGCCGGTACTCGTCGGCACGGTGCTGGTGACCACCCTTCTCTATGTATCCGCCAATCTCGCGACCGACCTTATTGCCGCATTGCTTGATCCACGCATCAGGAAGGAGGCCTAGCCATGGCGTTCTCCTCCCGTGTGGAAACCCGTGCGGCCTCTGCCGGTCGTGACGATCCCCATCCCTTCCGGCAGTTCGCCCGGCGTTTTCTCGCCAATCGCGCCGGCGCCGTTGCGCTGGCTGTGGTGATCATCCTTGCCGTCTGCGCGGTCTTCGCGCCATGGGTCTCTCCCTACGATCCGATCAAGATCAGCCCCCGCATTCGCTTTCAGCCGCCGTCATGGGCTCACTGGCTCGGAACCGACCAGCTTGGTCGCGACATTCTCTCCCGCGTCATTCACGGCACGAGCGTCGCATTCAAGGTTGCCCTGTTCGGCACCGCATCGGCCCTTCTGCTCGGAGCAGTCCTCGGAATCATCGCCGGGCTCGGACGCCGTTGGATCGACGGGGCGCTGCTGCTGCTCTGCGATGCCATGCGCTCGCTTCCGATGATCCTTTTCGCCCTGGCAATCGTCGCGATATACGGGCCGAGCATGGCGACTCTCATCGCCGTCATCGCCTTCTCCATGGCGCCCGGCTACTTCCGCGTTGTCCGCAACCAGGTTCTGGTACTCCGGAACATGGATTTCGTCGTCGCATCGCAATCCATGGGCGCATCGCTTCCGCGCATCGCGCTCACCCATCTCGTGCCCAACCTGCTCGGGCCGATCATCGTCCTGATTGCCATGGATATTCCGGCCGTCATCGGGATCGAGGCCGGCCTCTCCTTCCTCGGACAGGGAATACAGCCGCCCGATCCGAGCTGGGGCACGATGCTCAACGACGGCTACAGCTTCATTCGCCAGGCGCCCCATATCGCCATCACCGCCGGCCTGCCCGTGATCGTTTCCACCGTTGCCTTCACTTTTCTCGGCGAAGCCCTTCGCGACGTGCTCGACCCGAAGAGCGCAAGGAGCCGGTAAACCATGGAAACGATCATCGACATCCGCGACTTTTCCATCACCTATGCCGGCGATCGTGGCCCGGTTCCCGCAGTGCGCGGCGTCAGCCTTGCGCTCCGGCGCGGACGCATCCTCGGCCTCGTCGGGGAAAGCGGCTCCGGCAAGTCGAGCCTCGTCAGCGCCATGCTGGCATTGCTGCCCACAAGTGCCGCAATCAAGGGCAGCCTGACGATCGACACCCACGATCTCTATGCGCTCGGCGAGCGAGATCGGCGCGCGCTGCGCGGACGCGACCTCGCAACCGTCTCGCAGGACCCCTTCACCGCGCTCAATCCGGTGGTGCGCATCGGTCGCCAGCTTGTCGAGTTCCAGCACAAGATCGACGGGCTTTCCCGCGCAGACAAGATGGAGCGCGCCAGCGCCATGCTGGAACGTGTCGGCATATCCGACCCGGCGGCACGGCTGAAACAATATCCGCACCAGCTTTCCGGCGGCCTGCGGCAGCGCGTGGCGATCGCCGCCGCATTGCTGGTCAATCCCAGGCTGCTGATCGCCGACGAACCGACGACGGCACTGGACGCCACGACCGAAGCGGAGGTGATCGAAATCATCCGAAGCATGCGCGGAGAGGTGAACGGTTCCATCGTCTTCGTCACCCACGACATGGGCGTGGTCGGCAGGCTCTGCGACGATGTCGCGGTCATGTATGCCGGCGAACTGGTCGAAAGCGGCCCGGTCGCGGACGTGCTGCAGTACCCGCAACATCCCTATACGCGCGCCCTCCTCGCCTGCGATCCGGCTCGCATCGAGACGCCCTCGCGCAACCTGCCGACCATTCCCGGAACGGTGCCCAGTCCGATGAACCTGCCGGAAGGCTGCATCTTTTCAACCCGTTGTTCCGCCGTCATGGACGTCTGTCGCCGCATCAGGCCGCCCCTTGTGAATTCGGGTCACTCCCGCGTCTCCTGTCATCTCGCGGGGGCAGCATGACCCCGCTTCTCGAAGTCAACGATCTCGTCGTCCGTTATCCCTCAGGTTCCCTGCTCGCCGGGCTGAAAGGCGAACCCCGGCATGTGACGGTGCTCGATGGCGTGAGCCTGACACTCGGCCAGGGCGAAACGCTCGGCCTTGTCGGGGAAAGCGGCAGCGGCAAGACCATGCTCGGCCGCGCCATCGGCGGCATGACGCCGATGGCTGGCGGTTCCATCACGCTGGCCGGTATCGGAGCGACCGGTGAAAAGGAAGTGTTCTGGCGTCAGATGCGCCGCAATGTCGGCTTCATGTTCCAGGACCCGATGGCCGCCCTCGATCCGCGCATGCGCCTTTCCACCTCCATATCGGAACCGCTGGCGATCTATGGCGTCAGCCGCGAGGAACGCCGCCGGCGCGCCGGCACGCTGCTGGCCGAAGTCGGTTTGCCGTCGGAATTTGCCGACCGTTATCCGCACCAGATCTCCGGCGGGCAGGCCCGCCGTGTGACGGTGGCAAGGGCACTGGCGCTCAGGCCCCGGCTCGTCATCGCCGACGAGCCGACGGCAGGGCTGGATCTTTCCGTTCAGGGCGAGTTGCTCAACCTGCTCAACGCGATCCAGCAGGCGTCCGCGATCAGCTTTCTGTTCATCACCCACAATCTGGCCGTCGCACGCCACGTCACCGACCGTATTGCCGTCATGTATCTCGGCCGTATCGTTGAAAACGCCCGTACGGCCGAGATTTTCGCCCGTCCCGCTCATCCCTATACGCGGGCACTGCTGTCGATGCATGGCGGCGCAAACGCTCCGGCGCTCATCAAGGGAGAAATTCCAAGCCTCAGGCGGCGGCCACGCGGCTGTGAATTCAATACCCGCTGCCCCCTCGCAACAGATCTCTGTCGCACTGAAGCACCGCCGGAGCGGCGCGTAGGTCCGCAGCATATGGTCCGCTGTCATTTTCCCCTGGTCACCCCCGGGGACGAAAGCCCGCAAGTACCCTCAGTTCCTTCCAAAACCGCACGGAGTACACCATGAAAATGCCTGTTCTCAATCGCAGACAGATGTTGAAGACGCTCGGCGCCGCCACCGCCGGCGCCGTCGGCTCCAGCCTTCTTTCGAGCAAGGCTGCCTTCGCCATCGAAGGCAAGACGCTGAAAATCCGCAACGACGGCGACATCCGCAATCTGGACCCGGCCACCCGCGGCGGCTGGTACGACGAGACCGTGATGTTCGCGATCTTCTCCGGCCTCGTGCAGTTCAAGGCCGGTGACGAATGGGGCTGGCAGCTCGATGCGGCCGAAAGCCTGGACAGCACCGATCCGCTCGCCATCCCGTTCAAGCTGAAGCCCGGTCTGAAATGGACGGGCGGTTACGGCGAGGTCACCGCCGAGGACGTCAAATATTCCTACGAGCGCTTTGCCGATCCCAAGGTCAACGCGGTCTATTCGTCCGACTGGGCGGCACTCGACAAGGTTGAGGTGATAGACAAGTATTCGGGTGTCATCCGTCTGAAGAAGCCCTTCGCTCCGCTCTTTACCAGCACGCTTCCGCATGCATCCGGCCTGATCGTCTGCAAGGCTGCCGTCGAGAAGAACGGAGGTGTGATCACCACCGATCCGCTGGCGACTTCCGGCCCTTACATGCTGGCAAAATGGCAGCCGAAGGAGCGCATCACCCTGACGCGTAACCCGGACTGGACAGGATCGCAGCCCTATTTCGATGAGATCCAGCTCTATCCGATCGACGACAAGATCTCGGCGGAAACCGCCTTCGACGCTGGCGACCTCGATGTCACCCAGATCGGCATCAGTTCGATCGCCCAGCGGGAGGGTGGCGCGGCCAACCTCGTCGTCAAGCCGGCGCTGGCCTATACCTGGATGGGCATGAACGTGGAAAACCCGAAGCTGTCGGACGTTCGCGTACGCCGTGCTATCCAGCAGGCCATCAACGTTCCCGAGGTCATAGAGGCGACCTTCGGCGGCGCGGTGAAACCTGCTTTCGGCATCATTCCGCCGCCGTTGCTCGGCGCCCGCGACAAGCTCGTCTATCCTTACGACCCGGAAGCCTCGAAGAAGCTGCTTGAGGAAGCAGGCGTTTCCGGCCTCAAGGTCAAGGTCGAGTTCGGCACCGACGCCGACCTTCTGGTGGCCGCACAGGTGATGCAGGCGCAGCTTGCCGAAGCAGGCATCACGCTCGACGTCCGGCAGATGGACAGCGCGACGCTGACCGCCCAGCAGCAGGACAAGGAAGGCGGCACATGGAAGGACATCGAGATGTTCTTCATCACCTTCACCACCGCTCCCGATCCCAGCTGGGTTACCGAATGGTTCAAATGCGATCAGGTCGGCGTGTGGAACTTCCAGCGAACCTGTGACGCAAGCTGGGATGAAGAGAACGCCAAGGCCGCAGAGGAAGCCGATGAGGCCAGGCGCGCCGAAATGTATATCGATCTTCAGAACAAGCTCGAGGAAACCGGCGCCTACGTCTTCCTCTATCACGGCGTGAATGCGTGGATCTCGCCCAAGACCCTGAAAGGCGCCTGGACGCCGGACGGTCAGTGGGCGCTGCTGCGCGAAATGTCGGTGGCGTAACCCGAAAATCCGAAAGGAAAGTCCAATCGTTCTCCCGCGGCGGCCGGCACCGCCAGCCGCCGCGGAGGGTTGGCGCTTCGATCATGAATTCAGCTTCCCAGCAACCGCCTCAGGGCACCTGGCATCAGAGGGCCGGCCGCGCGCTGCGCAACCCGCTCTATCGCCGCTATTTCCTTGCCCAGACGCCACTCGTGGTCGGTTCATGGATCCACTCCATCGCCATCGGCTGGCTGATGTGGCGGTTGAGCGCGTCGCCATGGCTGCTCGGCCTGCTCGCGCTCTGCGACCTCGGACCGACCTTTCTCCTCGGGCCGTTCACGGGTACGATCAGCGACCGCATGGACAGACGGCGGCTGCTCATCGTGACGCAGTCCGCCTTCATCGCACTGGTCTCTCTGCTTGCCTTCCTGACCCTTACCGGGCAGGTGACAGTCGGGATCGTCATGCTGATGACGCTCGCGATCGGAGTCGTGACCGCTTTCGACGGTCCATCCCGGCAGGCCTTCGTCGCCGAACTCGTGGGCCTCGACGACCTCCGCAACGCGATCGCGCTGAATTCCATGCTGTTCAACGCCGCGCGGCTTGTCGGACCGGCCGTTGGCGGCGCTATCGTGGCGAGCTTCGGGGAGGGATGGTGCTTTCTCCTGAAGGCGCTCGCCTACGTACCCATGCTCGTGACACTGGCGACGCTGAAGGGCGTGAAATCGGCGGCACGCGAACGGGAGCCATTTTTCTCCGAAATGCGTCGCGGGTTCACCTTCGTCCGGTCCTCACCAACGGCCTCCCGCATCCTGATCCTCGTGGGGGTCTGCAGCTTCACCAGCGTTCCCTATTTTTCCTTCCTGCCGGTACTGGCCGACAAGATGCTGAAATCCGACGCCAGCGTGGCCGGCATGCTGATGAGCATTACCGGAGTTGGCGCGGTCACCGCCGCGATCGTGCTGACCGTCTTCGACAAACTGTCGATCCTGCGCCTCTATCCGATGTGGTCCGCTTTTCTGCTGGGCCTTGCCCAGACGGGCATCGGCTTGTCCCAGAGCCTGCCTCTTACGGCTTTCCTTGCCCTTCCCATGGGTTTTGCCATCCTTTCGCAGAACCTCGCTTCCAACTCGCTGCTGCAGCACTACACACCGTCTGCATTCCGTGGCCGCGTCATGGCGATGTATTCGATGATGATGCTCGGCACCGTCCCGTTCGGCTCACTGATTGTCGGCGCTGCCGGAGACCGGTTGGGAATGCCCTTTACCTTCATCGCAGGCGGCATCGCCTGCTCCCTCACTGCGCTGGTTGTCGCCGCCCTGCCGCGGCCGCCCGAACCCCCGGCGCCATCCGACCCGATCCCGAATACCGAGACAGCCTGAAGGATTCCACCATGGAAAATACGTATCTCAGCGACAACCCCGCGCCCTATCGCCAGATCACCATCCCTCTTTCGGATGGCACCATCCTGACCGCCCGCCTGTGGCTGCCCGAACAGCCGGCCGCGGCAAAAGTGCCGGTGGTGATGGAGTGGATCCCCTACCGCCAGTCGGACAACACGGCCGTCGGCGATTCCATGGTGCATGGCTATTTCGCGATGAACGGCATCGCCGCGATCCGCGTCGATCTGCGTGGCAGCGGCAACTCCGAAGGTCTGCTGCACGATGAATATCTGAAGCAGGAGCAGGACGACGCCTGCGAGGTGATCGCATGGCTTGCCGCACAGGAATGGTGCAACGGCAAGGTCGGCCTGATCGGCATTTCCTGGGGTGGTTTCGCCGGCCTGCAGATCGCCGCCCGCCGTCCTCCCGCGCTGAAGGCGATTGTGACCTGCTGCTCGACTGACGACCGATATAGCGACGACGTTCACTTCATGGGCGGCGGCCTGCTGATCGACGGGCTGCAGTGGGGCTCGGGGTTGTTTGCTCAGCTCGGCCGTCCGGCCGATCCCGCCCATGTCGGCGACCGCTGGCGCGACATCTGGATGAACCGCCTCGAAAACATCGAGCCACCGCTCGAGAACTGGTTGGCCCATATGAAGCGGGACGAATTCTGGAAGCACGGTTCGGTCTGCGAGAATTACGACGACATCGAATGTGCCGTCTATGCCGTAACGGGCTGGGCGGACGGCTATTCCGAT
The DNA here is from genome assembly GCA_002600635.1 of Rhizobium sp. ACO-34A. Classification (NCBI taxonomy): domain Bacteria; kingdom Pseudomonadati; phylum Pseudomonadota; class Alphaproteobacteria; order Hyphomicrobiales; family Rhizobiaceae; genus Rhizobium; species Rhizobium sp. ACO-34A. Next base: position 430,235 of record CP021373.1, read on the forward strand.
CCCGTCCTTCGGCTGATGGAAAACCTCAATGTACCGCGCAAGGGCATGATCGGTCCGTGGACCCACATGTATCCGAACTGGGGCGTTCCCGGCCCGAAGATCGGCTTCCTGGAGGAATGCATGCGCTGGTGGCGCCACTGGCTGCTTGATGAGGAGACCGGCATCATGGACGAGCCGATGCTGAGGCTCTGGGTCGGAGAGAACCTGCAGCCGCATCCCCGTTACCCGAAGATCGACGGACGCTGGATCACGGTGCCCGGCTGGCCCAGTGAGGGAGCGTCGCTCGCCCTCCATCCGGATGACCGCATGCTGTCCACAGCGCCCGCCCTGACCGTCGATCCGGTCCGGGTCGATACGCCTCAGCATCTCGGCGCCTATGCCGGGGAGTGGTGCCCGCTCGACGGCGGTGGCGACGGCCCAGAATTCCAGGCTGATAACCGCGCCGACGATGGTCTTTCCATATGCTACGACACCCCCGTCCTGCGTGAAACGGTGGAGTTGGTCGGCATTGCGCGGCTGAAACTCGACATGGCGATGGATCGCGATAAGGCAACCGTGATCGTCCGGTTGAACGAGGTTGCCCCGGACGGGGTTTCGGCCCGCGTGACCTTTGCTATCCGCCGTATCGATCGACCCGCAGGCGTCGCGGCCGGCGAGCGCTTCTCCTTCGAAATCCCGCTCAAGGGCGTGGCTTACGCCTTCCGGCCGGGCAATCGTATCCGCCTGGCGATCTCAACGACTTACTGGCCCATGGTCTGGCCGGAAAAGGAGCGAAGCGCGATCACCTTCTATCCCGATGCGACCACATTTCTCCTGCCGGGCATGCCCGAAACGGCAGGTCAGTCACCGGTCGTCTTCGGTCCTCCGGTCTCCGCGGCGCCCATTCCCTCCGAAGATGTCCAGCCGGGGGACATCATTCGCACCGCGACCTGGGACGCGACCACCGGCGAATGCCATCTGACCAATGCCAATCAGCGCCGGACCTGGAAACTGGACGGCCAGACGCTTGGCGGACGCGGCGCGCATGGCTATTCCATCCTGCCTTCCGACCCCGCCTCCGCCAAGGCATATTTCGAAAGCACGCAGAAATATGAACGCGAAGGCTGGGCAATCCGTCTGCAGACGAGAAGCGACGTCTTCTGGGAGGATGGCATGCTGGTGCTGGAATCGCGTTATACAGCCTTCGAGAACGAGCAATGCGTCTTCGAGCGAGAATGGCGCCAGCGCTTCCAGTACTGACATGTACTGGCGAGGCTCCGGCTATTATCATGTCCTGCGTCAAATTTTGGCGGGATGACGAAAATCGCAAGGGCATGGACGCAGCCTTCATCCTGATGCTGTTGCTGACCGGGCTGACAGGGCTCGCCCTTCTCGTTTCGAGGGCGGCGCCATCTTGGCTGAGTTGGCAACAGCACGCGCAGGTGCATCGCCGCCCTTCAGGGAGCGATGTGACTGAGAACGCAATATGCACTTCACTACACATCGCCTTTTCATTTCCAGATCCCGATGACCTTTCCTGTTCTTGATGAGGTTGAGGGGTCTTGAACGGATGGGGTTGGTTTCAGGACGAGGGTCGGCACCACCCGGCCAGAGCTATACAAGCGAGCCGATCCCGAGTTTCGGAAGACGGTCCCTGGTGAAATGGGCGAATGATGTCGCTGGCAGGTGACTGGCCGTCATAAGCGAAAAATCGAACGGCCCCCGCCGGTCGGCATCGAGGACATACTGGCGATGCATGCGCAGGAAATCCCGCCGAATTCTCCTGTAACGATCGGGTTCGAGCATGTTCTTGATGCGAATGAAGGCAATTTGTGCCTGGGGAGCATCCGGATGGCCGGCAAGCGTCACGACTGATGCCTTGTAAAAATTGATGACGTCCGTCCGACACTGGATATCCAGCCAGAACCATTTCCTGGCACGCGCGATGATTCCCACGCGAGCCCGCAGCACCATAGCCGAGCGCAACAGGGCGCATTGCAATACTGCCCCTCCAAGGGTAACGAAGACGACACGCTTGCCTTCCAGCAATTTGGGTTCCCTGCCCAGCAGCATGCCGATGACATGCACGGCGACGCTGGAGCCCATGCTGTGCGAACTGATGACGTATTCGTCAGCGTCTTCGGCAAGCGCCGTTCGCGCCGCAACTGCGCAATCCTCAAGCCAGTCGAGAACATGGTTGCGATCGAGACGGGCAAGGGCAACCGCCATTTCCCAATCGGAAAACAGATGCAGGATGTGAAACCGGCTCGACCATGGAAGAAATAGCGAGAAGAAGAACAGATGCGCCAAGGCAATGCCCAGCGGATAGTGCCATGCACCTGCATTCGACCAATATGGATAGCTGGCGATCGCAAGCGCTGTTGCGCCGGCCAGCCCGACAAGCAGAAAGGGAAACAGGAAAAACAGGCCGAAGCGCCATGCATGCCTGAAATACCCGGCAATGCCGCCTTCGATGACGACGCGGAAAGCGCTCAGGAACCCGGTCCACAATCGCACCACGAGCGGTCGTGCATTCAGGCGCTCCACCAGGTCGTTGTGATCGAAGATATTGATGCGGCTGGCCGTGCGCCAATCGGAACCTTCGCAGGCGACATCGAAATACGATCTGCCGTCATCCCGATGGAGCGTACCGACATCGGCCGTGAAATCCCACAGCTTTGACGTCTTCCGTATCGATCGCTCATAGCGCGCGCGGTGCTTGCGCGCATCCAGCGGTTCGAAGCCGGGGAAGTGCAGGACGACGCGCTTGCCGACATAGCCGGATGATATGGCTCCGTGCAATGGGATCTCCTCTCGTCCAGGCAAGGGAACTACATGCCGCCCGGCAAGGCCGGGGATATGTTCCCGGCGGTGAGCAATATCTGGTCGACGAATGCCGCCCTGTCGAACAGACAGGTGCGCCGGCCGGTTTCCTCGTCCGTCCACTCGCGGATGAACTGCCGGATGTCGATAAACGGCCATCGGGGGATGTGACGGATGATCTCGGCCGTTTCCGTCACCGTTACGATCGCGCAAAAACCACCGAACCGTATCGCGTCCTCGAACTCGCCCGGAGTGCTCGCGGTTGTAATGGCAAAACCCTCCCGAGTGAGAACTTCGCTTACAAGCACGAGCCCTCTCGGGTTGGACAGGCAGACCAGGACCTGTAGCCTGGAGGCGGCGACGGAACGGGCATGCATCATAAGAATCGTCCTCTCTGATCGACCGGCTTCCTGATTAGTTCGATCGGTGTCAGATGGTGTTCTTTTGTATTGCGTTTTGTTGCGGGCGCCCGGTCAGGTCAAAATGGTGCCGGGCTGGCGCCTTCCCTTGCCGCGCTCCTGTCTCCTTCCCGACAGCTGGAAAGCCTGGGCCGGGAAATTGCCGTCGACGGCTTGGGGTCGTTGCCAAGCCTGAAAGCGATCTCCCGGAGAAGCTGCGCGAAATCCGAAAGCTGTATGTGATCGGCCTTCAGCATCTGGCGAATGAGGGGATCGCGAAGGATTCGGGAAATGGTGAATTCGGCGTCGGACATCTCGTTCTCCTGTGTTCAAGGAAAACCTAGGCGTGCGGAATGGACGGGTGGTGGCGGAAACCCGACGAAATGCGGGCATTTCGTTAAATCATGTTGCCGTGAATGCCGCTGTTGCACGGTGTCCGGCCACATGCGGAATGGGCACCATCCCGCCGGGCCAAGGTCTGGCCCGGCAAGAGACACTGGTTCGGAAGGAACTCCAGCTCTGTCCGATCTTATCTGAGTTCCGAAAGAAGAGCGTCGGCGCCCTTGCGAATGCCGACCTTCGACGCCTCGAGTGCGGAGAAGGTCGCGCCCACATTCATCGCGTTCGGATATTGCTTCGTAACGTAGGCATGCAGGAGACGATTGCTTTCGGCATCGTAGATTTCAACGGCATAGTTGACGGAGCCCGTCATCGTTCCTTCTCGGTCCCTTGCCGCCTGAACTGTGTTGTAAACACCGCCTCCGATGTCGAGATGCGAGAACGGTCCGAGGACAGGCGTCGTCAGTTTGGCTCCCGTCAATGTAAGGTGAAGCCGCAGCGTGCCGGGACCGGGTTCATTGACAACAGCAAATCGGGATCGCAGCTTTTCCGTAAACTGCTCCCGCATGTAGTTTGCCAGGATCGCCTTGTCCTTTTCCTCCACCTTGACGAACTGGCTGTCGGAACCGCCGTAGACGGTGACGGGATCAACGATGATCTTGTCGTACTGCCGCCAGTCGGCATTGTCCTTGTAACGGTAAGGCATGCGACCGCCCTTGTCCTGCGGGTTCGGCTGAAGCTGCGCAGCCGACGAGAGACCGGAATAAACCGTGGGGCTTGCCGTCGTGCATCCGGCAAGTGCCGTGCTGCTCACAGCCAGCATCGCACCGAGGTGGAGTATTTTCTTCAAAGGCTGCTCCCGGGAATCTGATTGAGAAACGATCGGGACCAGTTCTATCGGTGGCGGGGATTGTGGTGTTTTTTTATATGTTGGGAAATGTTCGTGGGTGTCGACCGGTGGCCTGCATCGCTGCCGTCAATCGGTGGATGAGGGGCTGTTCTGGACAACGGAAAGGCGGCCGGAGCCGCTTTCATGGACCGGAGGAAGGCTGATTTCCACGATGAGGCCGTTCGGCTTTCTATCCAGGAAGGTCAGCGTTCCCCCATGCCCTTTCCGGATGATCCCCTCGGCGATGGGAAGTCCGAGACCGAATCCGCCGCCGGTGCCCGCAGTGCGCGCTTCGTCCGCCTTGAAAAAAGGCTCCAGAACCCGCGCCTTGAGTTTATCCGGCAGCCCCGGACCGTTGTCGCTGACCCTCACGAAAATCCCGCGAGCGCCGGCGTCCTGCAATTCCAGATCGATTTTCGTGGCATAGTGGGAAGCATTTTCGACCAGATTGGACACGGCGCGCGTCAGCGACTCGGGTTTGCAAACATATTTCAGTCGCCGCGGGCCGGAATAGCTGACGTCGATGCCGGTCTCCGAGAAGTCCGTCGCGATCGTCTGGAGCAGGCTCGAAAGATCCACCTTTCGCGACGGCACCGTGTGCAGGGAGTTCGTCAGAAACGCCAGGCTCTCGTTGATCATGGAATCCAGGACTGTCAGATCGTCGAGCATTTTCCGCTGAAGCTCGGGCTGGTCGCAGCGTTCCGCCCGCATCCGCAGTCGGGTGAGCGGTGTCCTGAGATCGTGGCTGATCGAACTGAGCATCCGCGTCCGGTTCTCCGCCATCTGCAATACCCGGCTGCGCATCACATTGAGCGAAGTCGCGAGGCTTCTTATTTCGGAAGTCCCCTCGGCCACGAACGGCTGCTCCAGACTGTCGTCGGCGCTTGCGCGTTCGGCGGCGGCGGCAAAGCGTGCCATCGGCCTGATGATCAGCCAGCTGCTGACATAGGCGAGAACGACCAGCGGAATGACGATCTTGAGGATACCGCTGACGGCCGCGGGAAAGAACCACAGGTAACGCGGGAAGACGGGCAGATGAAAAACCAAGGCCCTCTCCGCATCGACCTTCACGATCAGGGGCGGAGGCATGCTCTCCGGGTCGAATACATGCCGGAGAGTTTCAAAGAATTCGCCCTCCAGAATGCCTCGCAGTCTCGGGAGAATGTCGGGCAATTCCGCCTCGGCCCCATCCCGCCGGGAGAGCTGGCTTGCCGGGATCTCTTCGACGGAAATCCCCAGTCCGGCAGCCGTCGCCAGGGCCGCCTGTTCCTCGTCGGGGGATCTTGCCTGCCGGAACTGGTCGATCACCCTCTCGATCCGCCCCGCCAGGAAGCCGATCTGGATTCCCTTGTCATGCCGTCCGTAGATGAAGGGCTCGGTCGTCGCTGCGATTCCGGAAACGAGAACGATCAACAAGGCCGCCAGGACGAGGATCTGGGTTCGGATCGATGCGGTGCGGAGGCTTTTCAAGAAAGCCGCTCCACGGATGCTGCGAACAGATAGCCGCCCAGCCGGACGGTCTTGATGAACGTCGGATCCTTGAGGTTGGGCTCGATCTTCTGCCGGATGCGGCTGATATGCGCGTCGACGCTGCGTTCGACCGGTCCTGCCGACCCCGCGTGGGTCATCGAAAGAAGCTGCTCGCGGGTCAGCACCTTGTTCGGATTGCAGCAGAACGCCCAGAGCAGGTCGAACTCGGCGGTGGTCATCGATACCTCGTCGCCGTCGGCGTCGAAGAGCCGCCGGCTGTTCGGGTCGATACGCCATCCGGAGAAGGCCAACGGCACGGAGACTTCCTCCCGCCGTTGCGACAGGGACGCCCGGCGCAGGATGCTCTTGATCCGCGCCAGCAGTTCCCGGGAGTTGAACGGCTTCGTGACATAATCGTCTGCACCGAGCTCGAGCCCCAGAATGCGGTCGACATCCTCGCGCCGCGCCGTCAGCATGAGGATGGGGATCGAGCGCGAGGCGCGCAGCCGCATGCAGATGCTGAAGCCGTCTTCTCCGGGAAGCATGGCGTCAAGGACGATGAGGTCGAAGCTGCGCCGGGCGAGCAGACGATCCATCTCGGCACCGTTTCCGGCGGAGGATGCCTCGAAGCCGTTGCCTTTCACCAGTTCGACCAGCATGCCCGCGATATCGGTGTCGTCCTCGACGATCAGAATGTTGGGCAGGACATTGGCCCCGTCGGATATCGTCATTTCATATGCCGTCGCATTGGTTGGAATGATGTCCGGCCTGTTCGCCGTCGCGGAAATTATCTCATCCGGGTACAGATATGTCACGCTGATACTCCCAACCACGACCGCCTCGCTAGACCGGGCGCAATCGCCCTTCGGTCCTCGCCCCGCAACGAGCGGGACCGGACCGTCCGGCCAATCCTGAAGCTATCGCTCCTTGAGGCAAGGCGCATGCAGCCTATCAGGCCGCATATGGAATTGCGTTTTGAAATATTGAGATATGTTGCGGGATCCGGATCCGGGCTCCCCGGAGAACGATCAGATCGCCAGGCGACGCTCGCTGTTCATGATCAGGAAAATACGCTTCAGGAAAGCCTCGCCATCGAACCGCCTGACCTGTTGAGACGCGGCCTCGTGCGGCTTTTCGAACATGAAGGCTTCGATATTCACCACCGGAAGGTTCAGCATTGCCCTCGCATGGCCGATCATGGCCGTATAGGTCACGACAAGACGGGAACTGGAAAACTCCTGCCCATCAGGCATCGCAGCGAGCGATATCGAAGCCGCCGAGAACCCGTATTGGGCCAGGACGGATAGAATCCGCACGACTGCCTGCGGGTTTTCCAGACAGATAAGCACCTGCGGCTCGGATGAAGGTGATCGTGAAGACTGCATCGAATGACCTCTTGTGAGAGGTTCGTCATAAACGATTCATCAGCAACACAGTGTTTCGATTTGTTGCATTTTGTTGTCGGGACCGGGAAACGCCGGCGTTGTACGACGACGGGATCATCGAAAAAAATCCGCTGCAACATAACAGAACACACTCCAGCGCCGGATTTTGCTCTGCTGCCGCCTGACTCTATGATCAGGAGAGGCGAGAAACATGGCCGAACAAGAAGATGCCCACGATGCCGCGGTCCGATTGTTCGATGCCGCACGGCGCATCTTCGAGCGCGTGCCTTCCCATGAGTGGTTCACCTGCCTGGGCGGTAATGGATTGTTCTGGCTTCTCGGGGCGACGGCAGCGCAATTCGCGGTATTCGACGTTCTCTGGCTGGCCGTTTTCTGGATCAGATGCCTGCCCACGAGGGAAACGGTTTCCTCGAACTGGAACAGGAGGCAGTCCGCAGGCAATCGCCGGGAATTTCTCGTCTTCCTGTTTCAGGTGCTGATCGCCTGCGATGCGGCGGCGGTGGTCGTCGACAGCTTCTCTTCGACAGCCATCGTCTGAAGCGCTTTGCCGCCGCAACGTTTCCCAATCAAAAAACACACCATCGCAAACGGAAGCGCTCATATTCCCATACCTGTCATGCCATCCAGCGGCAGACACTCACGGATCGTTCAAGTGAAAGGGTTCAGCGATGAAGATGCGTTTGATGGCAATGGGAATGGCGGCCGCCGCGGCAATGGGAACCGTTCCTCCGGCCCTGGCCCAGGTCGTCATCTACGAGGACCAATCACCCGGGTTCTATCCGGGCGAAGGAGAGACCGAAGCCGAGTTCCTACACCAATGGAACCGCCGTCACGACGCGCGGCGTGAGTGGGGATTGCGCCGAGGCAGCTTCGGTCCGAACGACGCGATGCGTCTTCTGGAACGGCGCGGCTATCGCGTGCGGGATGTCAGGGATGTCGGCGAGCGGTATATCGTCAGGGCCTGGCGGGACGGCGACGATCTTCTCGTCAGTGTGTCGCGCGGTGGCGAGATCGTGGGCGTGGTGCACGAACGCTACTGACGAGTTCCCATAACGAGAATGGAGGGCAGCAGCGAACCCGTCTGGATCATGATGTCGGACACGCCATGCCATGGCTCGTTACGACCGCCGTCAAGGGAGATCGGAGCATTGCCGGTGTCCCGGTTTCACCAGCAATGCTCCGGCTTCCAGGGTCTACGCTGTTTCCGTCCTTGCCTTCGCCTCGCTTCGAACACCAATCATGATGTCGTTCAGCCGAGCAAGGCATTCGTCATGTCTGAACATCCCCTCGGATCAGAACCGAACCTTTGCCGTCAACGTCGCATTGAACGGCTCACCGATCTGGTTTCCAAGCGCCGTCGAACCGATCGACGACGTGTAGTAGGTCTTGTCGAAGAGATTTTTCAGATTGAGCTGCAGGGTCAGGGGCCGTTCGAGATTGAATGTGTAGGCGGCAAAGGCATCGACCACGGCATAGCCCGGCAGATCATAGGCATTGGTGTTGATGCCCGCGCGTTCGCCGACGGCGCGAATTCCGCCACCGACCTTCAGCGTATTGCCGTTCGAGCCGATCTCGCCGAAATCATAGCTGAGATAAAGCGATCCCGTATGGCGCGGCACGTTCACCGGTCGCATTCCGGCATAGTCGCCTTCCAGAACTTCCGCATCGGTGAATCCGTAGCTGGCGATGAGATCGATATCGTCGGTCAGGGAGCCGGCGATGTCGACTTCCACACCCCGGGCCCGCACGAGGCCGGCCGTCTTGACGACGGTCACGCCGCCGACCTCCTCGGAATAGGCGACGTTCTTCTTGTCCGAGGTATAGAGCGCCACATTTGCGGTGAGCCCGGCAAAAAGATCGAACTTCGCGCCGATCTCGTAGGAGACCCCTTCCTCCGGGTCCAGATTGCCGTAGTAGCTGCCGATCGAGGACTGCGGCCGGAATGTTCTGGCGGCGTTGGCATAAAGCGAGATATCGGGCGTGAGCTTGTAGACGATGCCGCCGTTGGGGATGAACGCGTCGCCATAGCTGTCCGTGTTGGTGACGAACGGCCTGCCCTTGCCGGCCATGAGATCGTAATACTGGTAGCGAAGTCCCCCCACCAGGATCCATTGCTCGTCAAGATGCCAGGAGTCCTGGACATAGACCGACGCCGTGGAAAGCTGCTCGGTCTGGTCGCTGTCGGCGGCCGACACATTGGTGCATTCCGCGAGCGTGCCATAGACCGGATTGTAGATGTTGAAGCCGGTCCTGTTGGAGCAGCGGATCATGTCGGTGCGCAACGTGTCGCTATAGTCATAGGATGCGCCGAACAGGAGATCGTGCTGGAAGCCGCCGATTTCGACGTCCCCGGTCAGGTCGGCCCGCAGGGCATGATTGTATATCGTGGAATGCTGCGTCGCATCGGCGCGGCGTGTGAGATTGCCGGTCGCGGAATTATAGGCCATGACGCGCGCCTGGTTGTCTGAATAGACATTGCGGCTGTAGCTGTAGTCGAGCGAGAGTTTCCAGTTGTCCGAGAGTTGCCGGTTCGCCTCGACCTGAACCATATCGGAATGGCCGTCGGTGATGTTGTAAGGTTCGTCGAAACGGATTTTCTGGTTCACGTCGACGGCCTTCCCGGTGGTGAGGTCGAAGATCGTCCCGCGGTCGAAGGGGACGCTGTAGTCTTCATGCAGGTAGGAAACGGTGACGTCCGTGTCCTCCCCCGTCCAGGTCAGTGACGGATTGATCAGCCACCGCTTCGTCTCGCCGAAATTGCGCCAGTAATCCGTATTCTGGTATTCGCCGATGAACCGATAGGCGAAATCCGTGCCTTCGACCGGCCCGGTGAAATCGAACCCCGTCGAGCCGCCGCCGAAGCTCGAAAGGCTGCCATAAACCTCGCCGCCGAACGTGTCCTGCGGCTTCTTCGTGATGACGTTGACCATGCCGCCCGGATCGAGAATGCCGTAGAGCGTGGAAGCCGGGCCCTTGAGAACTTCCACCCTGTCTACGGTGGCGTTGAAGGAGCGGGGCAAGGCAGTCTTCAGGCCATTGGTCAGAATAGAGCCGTCCCGGTTGTCACCAAAGCCGCGGCGGATAACGGAATCCTGCGTCCCGCCCAGGGTATTGGCCTGCGACACCCCGCTGATATTCGCCAGCGCCTCATCGAGGCTCGTGGCGTGCTGATCTTCCAGAACCTCGGAACTGACCACGTTGACGGCCTGGGGAATGTCCAGCAGCGGCGTTTCGCTCCGTGTGGCGGTCGATGTCGACACCGGCTGATAGCCCTGCGTGGAGGCCGTGCCGCCTTGTCCCGTAATCGTGATCGTCTGCAACGTCGTGGATTCGTCATCATTTACGCGCGACGTTTTCGGCGATGCGGTTTCCTGTGCCTCCACCTGCGTTGCAGTGATGAAACTCGTCACCAAAAGGAGAGCAATAGCCGTCGAGCACTCCAGACGCTTCAATATCATGCCTGATCAACCCCCTTGCATGCTTCTACAATCTCAAAGATCGCTGTTTTATTGATTTCCTGAATGTAGTAGTCAACTTTTACGCCGCGATGGAACCGGCCAATGGTCTCCCGTTGGCCAGGCTTCGGCCCAGTTCCCACCCGAATTCGGAAATGTGGAGACCGCTCCTTCCACGCGGATGTGGAAATTTCCGGCCTGATTTTAGTTGACTACTACATTCAGGAAATACAGGCCAAATGGCGGAAACCGGGCTGCTGCATGATGGAGGCGAAGATCGGAGAAAACGCACTGATGGAGGTACGCGGCGTGGAAGCACGCTATGGCGCCCTGAAGGCGCTCGGGGATATTTCCCTGCTTGTACCGAAGGGTCGGATGACCGTTCTGGCGGGAGCGAACGGATCGGGCAAGTCCACCTTGCTTTCGGTCATGTCACGCGTTCTCAAGCCGTCGGGCGGGACGGTCCTGCTCGATGGCCGTGCGGTGTCGGAGCTACCGACGCGCGAGGTGGCGAAGACGCTCGGCCTTCTGCCGCAGGGACCACTCGTTCCGGAAGGGATAACCGTCTACGATCTCGTTTCCCGCGGCCGCTATCCGCATCAGGGTTTTCTTCGGCAATGGACGGAGGCCGACGAAAAGGCGGTGGAGGCGGCGATTGCGGCGACGGGGCTTGGGCAATTCGCCGAACGGCCCGTCGATCAGCTTTCCGGCGGACAGCGCCAGCGGGCCTTCATCGCCATGACGCTTGCCCAGGAGACGGCGGCAATCCTGTTCGATGAACCGACCACCTTTCTCGACCTGCGCTACCAGACGGAGGTGATGGAACTGATCGCAAGCCTCAGCCGCGATCATGGCCGGACCGTCGTCCTGGTGCTGCACGATCTCAATGCCGCCCTGCAATACGGGGACCGGCTGATCTTCCTGAAGGCAGGCCGTGTCCACCGGGTCGTGGAGGATGTCCTAAGCTGCAGCGCGGAACTGATAGGCGAGGTCTTCGAAACACGGGTCACCCGTGTCCTTCACCCGGAAACGGGCCGGCCGGCCTTTCTACCCTCCCAGGCCCGGGGAAATCCATAAAGATGAGAGTCGGCACTCACAGGCGGCAAACGCGCTGGCTCTGGCTTTTCTGCGCCGTCATGACGATACCGCTGCTTGCGCTTGTCCATCTGTCGACAGGTCCGCAGACAATCACGGCGGGCACCGTCGTGGAAGCATTGACCGCCTTCGATCCCCGCTCGTTCCCCCACCAGGTTCTCATGAACATACGTCTGCCGCGGCTCCTCGGCGCATTGATGTGCGGCGCTTCCCTTGCCATGGCGGGCCTGCTGCTGCAGTCGCTGCTGCGCAATCCCCTCGGCGAGCCGCATATTCTGGGCATGAACGCCGGTGCAAGCCTTGCGATCGTCGTCTCCGCCACCCTGCCCGCCGCCCTCCAGCCGGTGGGAAGCGCCAGACCGCTGCTTGCAGCCATCGGCGGCGGGGCATTGTTTCTTCTCGTCTTCCTCATCGCGTCGGCCGGGCGGGTCGGCCTGACCATGACCAAGCTCGTTTTCTGCGGGATAGCGCTGTCGGCTCTGGCGTCGGCCCTGGTTTCAGCCATCCTCATTCTCGACCAGGATACGTTGGAAGCGGTCCGGCTCTGGCTGGTGGGCGATCTGGCGGGCGTGTCGCGATCCGGGATCGGCGCGGCTCTTCCGGTCATGGCGGCAGCCGCGCTCGCGGCAGTCCTCATCGCGCCGCGGCTCGATGCCATGACGCTCGGGGATACCGCCGCCACCGGTCTCGGCGTTCCCGTCCGCTCGACCCGGATCATCGGCCTCTGCGCGGCCGCGGCGCTTTCGGGAGTGGCGGTTTCCGTGGCCGGGCCGATCGGCTTTATCGGGCTGATCGTTCCGGGGGTGGCCCGAAAACTCTCCGGCGGAGCGCATCTCGCCGCTCTCGCTTTCGCCGCCGCGGCTGGCGCGGCGCTGCTCCTCGCCGCCGACATCGTCGCCCGGACCGTCCTGCCCTCGCGCGAAATCGCAACCGGCATCATGACCGCACTGGTCGGAGCTCCCGTATTTCTCTCTTTCGTGGCGCGGACAATCAAATGAAGACGGTCGGCGAACGTAAAAATCATCTGCGTTTCGAATTCGGGCCGGTCGCCCTGCGGTTTCATCGCGGGCGAGCCGTGCTTTTCGCGTGCCTTGCGGTCGCGCTGGCCCTGTCGGCCATAGCGGCGCTCGCAACGGGCAGCGGACAGGCCGGCCTCGGCGAAGTCCTTGCCTACCTGTCCGAGCCGGGAAGGACAGCGGAGCCGTCGCTATCCGTGATCGGCGATCTCAGGCTACCGCGCGTTGCCATGGCGCTTGCCTGCGGCGCAATGCTCGGTCTTGCCGGCGCAGCACTCCAGACGCTCACCCGAAACGGTCTTGCCGATCCCGGCCTGCTCGGCGTTCGGGAAGGCGCGAGCCTTGCCGTCATTTCGCTGATGCTTGCATTTCCCGGCGCGCCGCTCATGGCTCGGCCGATCGCCGGAATGGCTGGCGGGCTCTGCGTTGCGCTGGTTGCGCTTGCCATTGCGCGCTCATTGTCGCGCATGCGCTTCATTCTGGTCGGCATCGGCATCTCCTGGTTCCTGTCCGCCGTGCTTGCCGTGATCCTGACGGCGGCGGATGTCGACAGGATTCAGGCCGCCATGATCTGGATGGCCGGCAGTCTCGCGGGAACCCAGCGAGAAATGCTGCCAATCGCGTTCGTCAGCCTCGCGATCGGGGGCGGTGTCCTGGCGGTAACCGCGCGCGCCGCAGACGCGAGTCTGCTCGGAGAGAAGGCTGCGATCGGTCTCGGCGTATGGATGGGAGGGTTGCGGATGGCGAGCCTGTCGGCTCCGATCCTCATGACAGCCGCTGCGGTTTCCTGCGCGGGCAGCCTCGGCTTCGTCGGCCTTGTCGCCCCGCATCTGGCTCGGCTTCTGCTGGGTGGCGGACAGGGCATGCTGCTGGCGGGAAGCGCGGTCTTCGGCGCGGGCCTCGTCCTTACCGCCGACACGATCGGCCGAACGTTGTTCGCGCCGCTGCAGATCCCGGCCGGCATCGTGCTTGCCGTTATCGGCGTCAGTCTGCTGGCAATTCTCATCTGGCGCCGGCGCAACGAAATGTGAAGGAGATGCCTCCCATGCGAAACCTGATCCTCGCCCTCTTTCTGCTCCTCCCCCTGGCCGCGAAGGCACAGGAAACGCGTATGATGACCGACGATCTCGGACGGGCCGTGACGGTTCCGCATCGTCCCGCGCGGATCGCCTCTCTGCACGATATCGACATCACCATTCCCCTGATAGAGCTTGGCGTCACGCCTGCGGCGAGCCACGGCCGCATGGGGCTGGACGGCAGGCCCTATATTCGCTCCGGAACCCTGCTGACGGGCGTGGACTTCGACAATTCGAACATGCTCTTTCTCGGCTCCAACGACATCGATCTGGAAAAGCTCGCCGAGGCGAAGCCCGACCTGATCATCACGGCGACAGGCCGGCCGACGCCGATCGAGGCTCTGGAAAGGATTGCTCCGACATTCGTCGTCGACGCCGCGCGCCTCGGCGCTCCGCATGTCTATGGCCTGCTCGCGGAACTCACGGGTACGCAGAACCGGCTTGCCATCCTCGACCGCCGTTATCGCGCCGGCATCGAGGGGCTGAAACAGGCCGTCGACACTTCGGCCATCACGGTTTCCGTCCTCCAGCCGCTCAATGGCAGGATCAGCACCTACCATACCTACCGCGCGCTCGGGCGCGTGCTGAGGGATGCCGGCTTCCGCTTCCCGAAAGTAATCGACGACATCCCGGAAGGCGGGCGCATCGAGGTCAGCGGGGAACGCCTGCCGGAATTCGACGCCGACTTCATCTTCGATGCGTATCGCAGCGACACGGGCGGCACATCCACCGAGGAAATAGCGGCGATGGAAAAGGTGGTGCCCGGATTCTGCGCTTTCCTGAACGCCTGCAGGGAAGGCCGCTACATCATGGTGTCGCGCGAGGAAGCCATTTCCAACAGCTATGCCGCATTGTCGCTGATGACGGCGGTAGTCCAGGCCGCCACGGCCACGCGCCCTTCGTCCGATTAAGCTTTTCCAAGGCGTTCGTTTCCGACTATATGAACAAAAGGCGACCTTTCGACGAAGCTTTCTCCATGCCGCAATTCCGCAAACCTTCGCTCAGGCACAAACGACGCGACCCCTATGGGGAACGCCTGAAGAAACATCGCGCCAGCCTTTCTCCAAGCCTGCTGACCGTTGCCGAATTCATCGACGGGCACCGCCACGCCGTTCTCGGCAAATCCGCTCTCGATATCGCCCGCGAAACGGGCACTTCCGACGCAACCGTCATCCGGGCCATCCAGATGCTGGGCTTCGATGGGCTGGTCGACCTGAAGGAAACGCTTGAGGCCTATCTTGGCCAGACCGATTCTCCTGCCGAAAAGATGTCCGCGACGACCGAGGAGCTGGTCGACGACGTGGATTCTGCGATCGATTTCGTTCTGGCCGATCAGGCCAATGCGATGGCCGCGCTGTCGACCCCCGACAATCGCCGGAACATGGCTGAAGCGGTCCGGCTGGCCGCCGCCGCCGGAAAGATCGGCTTTTTCGGAATCGGCGCCTCCGGTATCATCGCCGAATATGCAAGCCGTCTGTTCCTCCGTTCGGGATATCGCTCCTACACGCTGAACCGGACCGGCATATCGCTCGCGGAACAGATTCTGGAAATGGCGGAAGAAGACGTGCTGTTCATGATGCTGCACGGCAGGCCGCACAGGGAAGCCATGGCGGCAATCTATGAGGCGGAGCGTCTGCGCGTGCCGATCGTCATGATCGTCGGCAAGCCCGATACCGTTCTTCTGAAACATGCTGCGGCCCGGATCCTGCTTCCACGGGCAAAGAGCGAGCATGTCGCATTGCATGCCCCGGCGCTATGCTGCGTGGAAGCTCTGATGCTCGGCCTCGCCAGCATAGATCAGGACCGCACGCTGTCGTCGATCGACCGCCTGCTGGAAATTCGGCAACAGATCCGGCCGAGCAAACGCTGAGAAGAAAATCATTCCACAAAGCCTTTGCCCGCGCCACCACGCGGCGTGTCACCCTGTCGGCAATCCGGCACCTCAAGCACCCGGTTGTTCTTTGAAGCGAGGGTCGTGACCGGCCGACGCATGCGCCCGAAAGCTGCCGCCTCGCTGCCATCGCGGATGCCGCAACATTTCTCAACATAACAGGACGCAACATCACAAACCGATCTGGCATGGTCCAGCCATGATCGATCGCGCCGAGAGGCGTCGGGTGATGTCACCGTGTGGCCGCGTGGGAGGGCCGCATCGCGCATATGCGGTCCGTCCGGGGCTGCTTTTTCCATTGGGGTATCGAATGAACTTGAGCGGCAGAAAATGGCTGATCGCCGGAACAGTGGTGATCGGCGGCATTACTGGTTACCTTGCCTGGCTGACATCGGCCGGGGACGACCTGCCCGAAGGCATCGCCAGCGGCAATGGCCGTCTTGAGGCGGTCGAGATCGATATCGCCGCAAAGACCGCCGGCCGGCTGAAGGACATCCTCGTTTCCGAGGGTGATTTCGTGAAGGCGGGCCAGGTGCTGGCCGAGATCGACACCACCCAGCTCGTGGCGAAGAAACGGCAGGCGGAGGCTGAACTTCGCCGCTCCGAAATCGGCATCGACACGGCCGGAAGCCTCGTGACGCAGCGCGAGGCGGAGCGGGCTTCTGCCGAGGCCGTCATCGAGCAGCGGCAGGCGGAACTCGAAGCCGCCGAAGGCAGGCTCTCCCGGTCCGAACAGCTCGCGCGCGGCAACACGATCTCCCAACAGGTTCTCGACGACGACCGGGCGGCACAGCGCCGGGCAAAGGCCGCCGTCGCCGCCGCGCAAGCCGCGCTCGCCGCCTCGGATGCGGCGATCGGCGCGGCGAAGGCGCAGGTCATCGATGCCGAAGCCGCCGTGGACGCCGCGAAGGCCGCCATCGAAAGCCTCGATGCCGATATCGCCGACAGCACGCTCGTCGCGCCGAGGGACGGACGCATCCAGTATCGCGTCGCCCAGCCGGGCGAGGTGCTTGCCAGCGGCGGCCGCGTCGTCAACATGATCGACGTGTCCGATGTCTACATGACCTTCTTTCTGTCCACCGAGCAGGCCGGTCGCATAGGTCTCGGAACCGAAGTCCGCCTCGTCATGGATGCGGCGCCGCAAGCCGTCATTCCGGCAACGGTCTCCTTTGTCTCCGATGTCGCGCAGTTCACGCCGAAGACCGTGGAAACCGAGGAGGAACGGCTCAAGCTGATGTTCCGGGTCCGGGCGCGGATCCCGTCCGACCTGCTGCAGCGGTATATCGAACAGGTGAAGACCGGCCTTCCGGGCATGGCCTATGTGCGGATCGATCCGGCGGCGGCATGGCCGAAGTCCCTGGAGGCGAATGTCGTCCGATGATCCAGACGCCGGACGGTCTCGTCGCTTCATTCGATCATCTCGAGCTGGCTTACGGCAGGATCAGGGCGCTGGACGGCGTCTCGCTCGATATCCCGGCGGGCCGGATGGTCGGGCTGATCGGTCCCGATGGTGTCGGGAAATCCAGCCTTCTGTCGCTGATCGCCGGCGCGCGCGCCATGCAGGGCGGCCGTCTGGACGTGCTTGGCGGCGACATGCGCTCGCCCGGCCATCGGCGGCGCGTCTGCCCGCGCATCGCCTACATGCCGCAGGGGCTCGGCAAGAATCTCTACCCGACGCTGTCGATCTTCGAGAACGTCGATTTCTTCGGCAGGCTGTTCGGCCAGGATGCCCGGGAGCGTGAGGCGCGGATCGCCGATCTGCTGCAGGCCACAGGGCTCGCCCCCTTCCGCGACCGGCCTGCCGGAAAGCTGTCCGGCGGCATGAAGCAGAAGCTCGGCCTGTGCTGCGCCCTTATCCATGACCCTGACCTCCTGATCCTCGACGAGCCGACGACCGGCGTCGATCCCCTCTCCCGCCGCCAGTTCTGGGAACTGATCGACCGCATCCGCGCCGACAGGCCCGGCATGAGCGTCATCGTCGCCACGGCCTACATGGAGGAAGCCTCCCGCTACGACTGGCTGGTGGCGATGAATGCCGGGAAAATCCTCGCCACAGGCGCGCCGGCCGAACTTCTGACAAGGACCGGGACCGACAACCTCGATGCAGCCTTCATCGAGCTTCTTCCGGAGGAAGACCGCAAGGATCATCACAAGGTCGATATCCCGCCGATCGAGGATCATGGCAGCGACGGTTTTGCGATCGAGGCCGAACACCTGACCATGCGCTTCGGTGACTTCACCGCTGTCGATAACGTGAGCTTCCGGATTCCGCGCGGCGAGATTTTCGGATTCCTCGGCTCGAATGGCTGCGGCAAGACCACGACCATGAAGATGTTGACCGGGCTTCTGGCCGCGACCGAGGGCACGGCGAAGCTCTTCGGTCATGAGGTCGATCCCAACGACATGGGCGTTCGACGCCGGGTCGGCTACATGAGCCAGGCCTTCTCGCTCTACGGCGAGCTGACGGTTGCCCAGAACCTCGACCTGCATGCGCGCCTGTTCAAGCTGAACGAGGACGAAATCCCGGCGCGCATCGCTGAAATGGCGGAACGGTTCGACCTGAAGGACGTCATGGACGCCCTTCCCGGAGCTCTCCCGCTTGGTATCCGGCAGCGCCTGTCGCTCGCCGTCGCGATGATCCACCAGCCGGATATCCTGATCCTCGACGAGCCGACATCGGGCGTCGATCCGGTCGCACGCGACGGCTTCTGGCAGATCCTCGCCGACCTGTCGCGCAAGGACGGCGTGACCATTTTCGTTTCCACCCATTTCATGAACGAGGCTGAACTCTGCGACCGCATTTCCCTGATGCACGCCGGCAAGGTGCTGGTCAGCGACAGGCCGAAAGCCATCATCGAGAGCAGGTCCGCCTCCAGCCTCGAAGAGGCCTTCATCGCCTGCCTTGAGGAAGCGATCGGAGGTGAGCCCCGTCAGCCTGCAACCCCACAGGCTGAAAGGACGGATGGAGCAGGCCAGGCACCGCCGCCACCTGTTCCATCCGCCCGCCAGTTCTTCGCGCCGCGCCGGATGATGAGCTACGCGCGGCGCGAAACGCTGGAACTCCTGCGCGATCCCATCCGCGCCACCATGGCGGTGCTCGGCACCCTCATCCTGATGTTCGTCATGGGCTACGGCATCAACACCGACGTGGAGGATCTGACATTCGCCGTGCTCGACCGCGACGATTCCACCATCAGCCGCGCCTATGTGCTCGATATTTCCGGCTCGCGCTATTTCATCGAGAAGGAGCCGATCGCCAGCTACGACGACATGGACAGGCGGATGCGCAACGGCGAGATCAATCTTGCGCTGGAAATCCCGCCGGGTTTCGGCCGTGACGTGCTGCGCGGCAAGGATGTCCAGATCGGCGGCTGGATCGACGGGTCCAATCCGGGCCGCGCGGAAACCGTCAACGGCTATGTCCAGGGCATGCATTCCGCCTGGCTGTCGTCGCGGGCGCGCGAGGCGCTTGGGCGAACGGCGACCGAGCCCGAATTCAGCATCGAACTGCGCTACCGCTACAATCCCGACATCAAGAGCCTCGTCACCATGGCGCCCGCCGTCATCCCGCTCCTGCTGCTGATGATCCCGGCCATGCTGGCGACACTCAGCGTGGTGCGCGAAAAGGAACTCGGCTCTATCACCAATCTCTACGTCACGCCGGTGACCAGGCTGGAGTTCCTGCTCGGCAAGCAGCTTCCCTACATCGTCGTCGCCATGTTGAACTTCGTCCTGCTGACCGCATTCGCGATCTTCGTCTTCCGGGTGCCGTTCACCGGCAGCATGGCAGTCTTCACGCTGGCCGCGTTCCTCTACGTGACCGCCGCCACGGCGCTCGGACTGGTCGTGTCCGCTTTCGTGAAAAGCCAGATCGCCGCCATCCTCGCGACCTCGGTCGTGACAATCCTTCCGGCCATGCAGTTCTCCGGCCTCGTCGATCCCGTATCCTCGCTGGAAGGGTTCGGCGCCTTCGTCTCGGCGATCTTTCCGACCACCTACTTCACGACCATCGCACGCGGCACCTTCTCCAAGGCGCTCGGCCTCGAGCAATTGACCGGCTCACTGATCCCGCTCGCGATCATCGTTCCCGCGCTGATCGCGCTGGGCACAGCTCTTCTGAAGAAGCAGGAGGCGTGACCGATGCTGAACTCGAACATCGTCCAGCTCGGCATCAAGGAACTTCGCGGGCTTCTGCGCGACCCGGTGATGCTGATCCTGATCGTCTTCTCCTTCACCGTGTCGGTCTATACCAATGCGACATCGGCGCCGGAGACGCTCAACCGCGCCACCATCGCCATCGTCGACGAGGACCAGTCGCCGTTGTCGGGCCGCATCGCCACCTCCTTCTACCTGCCCTACTTCATGCCGCCGGAGCAGATCACCGTCGCGGAAATGGACAGGCGCATGGACAACGGGCTCGATACCTTCGCGCTCGGCATACCGACGAACTTCCAGCGCGACCTGCTTGCGGGCAAGTCCCCCGCCATCCAGCTCAACGTTGACGCCACGCGAACCTCGCAGGCCTTCACCGGCGGCGGCTACATCCAGAGCATCGTATCGGGCGAGGTGACGGAATTCCTCCAGCGTTATCGCGCGTCCGCCGAGCCACCGGTCGACCTTTCGCTGCGCGCCCGCTTCAATCCCGAACTCAACAAGGGATGGACGAACGCCGTCAACGGCATCATCAACAACATCACCATGCTGTCGATCATTCTCGCAGGCGCAGCACTCATCCGCGAGCGCGAGCACGGCACCATCGAACATCTCCTCGTCATGCCGGTGACGCCCGCCGAGATCATGATCAGCAAGGTGGGAGCGATGGGGCTTGTCGTCCTCATCGCCGCGGCCTTTTCGCTGATCGTCGTCGTCCGGGGCATTCTCGCCATCCCGATCCACGGCTCGGTCGCCCTGTTCCTTCTCGGCGCCGTCCTGCAACTGTTCGCGGCGACCTCGCTCGGCATATTCCTGGCGACGGTCGCCGGCACCATGCCGCAGTTCGGCCTGCTGCTGATGCTCGTGCTGATGCCGATCCAGGTGCTTTCGGGCGCCATGACACCGCGCGAGAGCATGCCCGAAGTCATCCAGCACATCATGCTCGCGGCCCCGGACACGCATTTCGTCATGCTGGCGCAAGCCGTCCTCTTCCGCGGCGCAGGCATCGACGTGGTCTGGCCGCAACTCCTGGCGCTGTTCGTGATCGGCGCCGTCCTGTTCGCCATATCGCTCAAGCGGTTCCGGGCCTTCCTGAAGTAGAGGGATGCCCATGAACGAGCGATCATCGGGCAGCATCATTGTCCTGATGCGCCATTCGCAATGCCTGGAAAGGAATCTTGAAATGATGGCCAAACCGTTGATCTCCTGTTTCGCAATCGCGCTCGTCGGCCTCGGTCTCGGGGGCTGCGTCAGCGACCCGTACTATCACGACTACCGTTACAGCGGCCGCTACTACGGCGACCGCTACTATGGTGAGCCGAGGCGTCCCACCGTCGTCTATCGCGCCGATCGGCGGGAGGCGTGGGATCGGCGCCATCCACCGCGTGTCTACAGGGATGGGCGGCGCTACCAGCCTCAACCCTGGCCAGTCTATCGATAATACCCAACCCGGCCGAAAGGTCCGGGAAACAGAGCGTCCGCGATCGGGGCCACAGACAGGGGCTGGCGATCGTGCCCGCGCCCGTCCCGCGGTTCCTTTCGCCGCCCGCCGCCCCTGACCCGGTTCGCGGCGGAACCGAATTTTACCGGAGTAGAACCAGATGATCGTCGACAATCCCGAAGTCACCCTCGATATCGAAGCCCACGGAATACCGGACGACGCGCGGGACGCGCCGTTCCTCGACTGGCTCTGCTCGGCTGTCGTTGAGGGCGATGACGGCCGAACCTACTGGTTCGGCACCTCACCCCTGATTCTGCCGCTCGAGCAGCGGGAGATCTGGAATCTGGAGATCAGCTGGGAGACCGGGGCGGTTCGGCAAATTCCGGGCTCGATCTACAAGCAGGCCGATTTCCCGCCGGTCGGCGCCACCACCCAGCATGTTCTTCCTGCCGGCACGCTTTGCGTCGAAGAGCGGGAAACCGAGGTGGCGGTCCGCCTTGGAGACAATTTTCAGGTGATCTGCAAGGACGACAAGACCTGGCACTACACGGTTGCCGACCCCGAAAAGGGTATCAGCGCGGAGTTCGTCCATCGGGGAGCCGGTTTTCCGACATGGTATGGACGCGAGAAGTCGTCCTATCTGACGCCGCATAGCATTGCCTATGGCTACAACTGGTCAGGAACCGTCGAGGGCACTCTGACCGTGGATGGCCGCACGGTGAACTTCAAGGGCAAGGGCATTCGCGAACGCTACATCGCCGTCGATTCCTCGGCCGCCGAGATCGGTGGCTGGGAAGACTGGATGTGGTTCCATTTCGATGGGGTGTTCGGCAGTCTGTATGAAATGAAGCTCGGGCAGAAGGATATGTCGCTCAACGTAAGCGGCGCAGGCTATTTCCCGGCGGGCAACTTCGAAATCGAGCATCAGGACTGGGCCTGGCTGCCCGCGCTTGGCGGGTTTATTCCCTCGCGCTACAAGGTGACGGTGGAGGTCGAGGCCGGGACGCTGACGTTTTTCGCGACCGCGGTCGGGGCGACCGTCTGGGGTGTGACGACGAAACCGCCCGCGACGCCGGTTGCCACGCTGAACTGGGACCGGCTGGAAGGCACCTTCACCGACAAGCAAGGAAACAAGCAGGTCCTGAGCGGTGGCTTCGGTGGTGTGTCGATCCGGCAGTGGCGGTCCTACCCGGACATTTTCGGGGCAATGCTTGCGAATGCCGACGGATTGCAGCCGACCGACCGGATGACGACGCTTTGATCAGGATCGACGCCTTCCTGTCCTTCAATCTCGCGGTCGTGCTGCTCATCTGCGGCAAGATCCTCACCATGAACCTCCGGCTTCTGAGGAAGTATTCCATTCCCGAACCCGTGGCAGGCGGCTTCCTTTGCGCCGCCCTTGTCGGGGCGGTTTATTTCGCGTTCGGAAGCAAGGTGGAGTTCGACCTGGGGATGCGCGACTTCCTCCTTCTCATCTTCTTCGGCGGGATAGGCCTCAACTCCGACATCCGCACCCTTGTGAACGGTGGCAAGCCGCTCGCCGTTCTGGTCGGACTCGCCGCCGTCTTCATCGTCCTGCAGAACATCACAGGGATGGGGATCGCCTCGCTGTTCGGCCTCGACCCGAAGGCAGGGCTGATGGCGGGTTCGATCTCACTCACCGGCGGGGTAGGCACCACGCTTGCCTGGGCACCGATCTTCGTCAGCAACCATGGCATCACCAATGCGTTGGAAATCGGCGTCGCCAGCAATACCGTCGGCCTTATCGCCGCCTGCGTCATCGGCGGCCCTATTGCAACGTTCCTGATCAGGCGCCATGCGATAACGACGTCCGGGAATGCCGATCTCGACATTGGCGCTTCATATACCGCGCCGCCCGCTCCGATGGATTACTTCTGCGTGTTGTGGGCGATATTGAGCCTCAATTTGACACTGATGCTGGGTATCGGTCTGCACCGCCTTATAGAAGCGGCGGGCATTACCTTGCCCGCCTTCGTGAGTTGCCTGCTCGCGGGTATCCTCATCCGCAATCTGACGCCGCTTGCGGTCGGCAACGCCATCACGCGCCTCTGGCCGGGTATCGGTGATGGCCTTGCGCTGATTTCGGACATCGCGCTCGGCCTGTTCCTGATCATGGCCCTGATGAGCCTCAAGCTCTGGGAATTGCAGGGAGCCTTCCTGTTCATCGTCGCCGTACTCGCGATTCAGGTCGCGCTCACGATCATCTACGTCCTGCTCGTGGTCTTTCCGGCCATGGGACGCGACTACGAGGCGACGGTGATATCGGCGGGTTTCGGTGGCATCACGCTCGGATCTACCGCAACCGCCATCGCCAACATGACGGCGGTCGCCCAGCAACACGGCGCGGCGCACCGCGCCTTCATCATCGTGCCCCTCGTCTGTGGCTTCTTCATCGACCTCGTGAACGCGCTGATGATTTCAATATTCCTGCAATGAGCGGAAGTTGTGAAACGCGATGACTCCGGTCCCGAGGAAAGCAGCCTGGGCCTATGCTGGCTCTGTAAGAGCAGTTGGAAGGCGACATCTCGTTGCGCTCGTCTTCGAAATCCGATGGCAATGAATTGGTGGCAACATTGGAAGGGTCGCCTAAGCGCTTTTTCTCTGCTTCAAGCCCGCGCGGGCCAGGGCGAAGGCCCTGAACAGGTTCGACATGGGAGTGGTCTCCGGCGCGGCGCAATATCCGGCAAGGATGTCGACGGACTCTTCCGGCAACCCCTCCTGCGCGACGGTCGCACGCAGTCGCCGGACCAGTTCCTCGAAGTCATAGGCGTAGTCGGAAGGCGTCATGACGCATTCGTCGGAAACCGTCCGACCCTCGGCGAGGGTCACGTCGATGCGGCAGCTCAGGACAGCGACCGAGGGCTCGGCGATCAGGTCGATTTTCTCCACCAGGGAACTGATCTCGGCATCGTCGTAGACAGTCATCATCTTCATGCTCGGCGCGCCACGCAGCAGCGTGCTGGCGATGCAGAACGGAATGCTCATCAAGGTTCCGGAGATCGTCGAAAACGGCCCCTTGCTGTCCATTCCGGCATAGCCGCACTCGTAGGGGTTCATGCGAACCGCGACCGAAGCTATCGGACGACCGGCGATCATTTGACGCAGACGCAATGCGGAGGTGACCGGCGTCTGGTTGAATGCGCAGACGGGGAACGGCTTGAAGGCAACCCGCAAGGTCTGCCAGTTCCGCCCGATCTTTTCCACCGCCTCTCCCACACCGAGGCTTCGACCGGCAAAGGCGCGGGCAAGTCCCTTGGGTCCTTCATAAGGCTCCCGGATACTGACGGAACCAGCCTTCGCAAGTTCAGCGGACGTCCAGCCAGCCTGCGCGGTGGCGCCAACCTGGTAACGCCATTCATCGGTCCCTTCGGCAAACGTCTGCAAGAGGCCGCCGGAAAAGGACACGGCATTCCCAAGCGCCGCAGCGGTCTGCCCGGGCGACAGTCCGTAGAGCCGCGCGACAGCCGCCGCCGCGGCTCCCGCACCGTAGATGGTGGTTGCCCGAAAACCGGCCGGCGTGGTGTCGACGGCCAGCAGTTCCTCGAAAAGCCCGCCGACCTCATAGCCCGCCACCAGCGCGGGAATGAATTCCGATGCATTTGCGCGGCCGCTTTCGATAAGCGCGGCGAGCAGCGGAATCAGCACGGCGCCGAGATGGGCCGCACCGCAGCTATCTTCCTGACCGCGGCCATGGAAAAGCGCGCCATTGGCGAGGATGGCTGCCGCCGCCGGCCCTTTCTCGCCGCTTCCCAGCAAGGTCGATTCGGCAGCCGGGCCGTACATGGCGCGGGCAGCCGCGCGCGCCACGGGTTCATACGGGGTGCCCAGGCCCGCAAGCGCGATCCCGTAGCCGTTCAGCAAGCAGTTCTGCGCCTTTTGCCAGACATTGGCCGGGATCGAACGCCGATCAAGGCCGCAAACGAACGCCGCCAGATGTTCCGATATGGTCATTTCAGTCATGCTTCCTCCCTCTCCTCGAGCGGAAACTAGGGTGGGATGTTGTCGCGGTCAACAAAAATGACGATTGACTCATAATTCATATTGTGAGTTATTCGCGTCCGAGGAACTTGCTTTTGGGAGGAAGGGGTGACGAAAAACGGTGGCCCGTTGGCCGGAAGAATCATTGCCGTCACGGGAGGGGGAAGCGGCATCGGCGCGGCCTGCGCCGAGGTGGCAGCGGCGCGCGGAGCAACCGTGGCCGTACTCGACATCGACATCGGCCGGGCCCACGAGGTGGCGACGAGAATTGGCGGTGAGGCCTTTCATATGGACGTCACCGACGAGCGGAGCGTTATTGCCGCAATAGAGCAGGTCGAGCGCGAGATGGGGCCTATCGCAGGCGGCGTCACGTCTGCCGGGATCGTTCAGACCCCGCTTCCGCCGGAAGAACTCGACATGGTGACCTACGACCGCATCTATGCGGTGAACCAGCGCGGCACCTATCTCTCTCTGCGCGAAATGGCCCGCCATATGCTGCCCCGCCGCAAGGGCAGCCTCGTCGCGATCAGTTCGATCACGGCCCGTCGTTCCACGCCGTTGCATGCCTATGGTCCGGGAAAGGCCGCCGTGACCAATCTGGTCGGAGGACTGGCAAGCGAATGGGGCAGAGCCGGCATCCGGGTCAATGCGGTGGAGCCGGGCTACACGCGCACGCCGGCCTTGCAGGCGCAAATCGACGCCGGTCATCGCGATATCAGCCTGATGAACGAGAATTCCGCACTCGGCCGGATGATCGAACCCGCTGAAATCGGGACCGCCGTCGCTTTTCTGCTGTCTGACGACGCCTCGGCGGTCACCGGCGTGTCGATGGGCGTGGATGCCGGATTTTACGGTGCGGGCTCGTGGGCGCCTTATGGCGGAGTACGCGAACGTTGAGAGAATTCCGCCTCTGGAGGAGAGGCGATTAAAAGGGAGGAGGAGAATGACAATGCAGGGGAAATCAACATGGCTAAACCGGCGTGGCTTCATGGTCGCCGCCGGCGCGGCCGGGCTCGGCAGCCTGGCCAGCCCGGCAATTCTGCGGGCGCAGGGCGCGACGATCAAGGTCGGCATGCCGACCATCCTGTCCGGCCGTGTGGCGCTTCTGGGAGAAACCGCCTCGGTGGGAGCGAGGATGGTCATCGACGCCGTCAATGCCGAGGGTGGGATCGACGGTCGTCCGATCGAGCTGGTGATCCGCGACACCCAGGGCAAGCCCGACGAGGCCGCGCGCATCACCCGCGAACTGATCAACAGCGATAAATGCGAACTGATCCTCGACGCAGAAGCATCAGGCGGCAGTTTTGCCGTCCATGAAGTGGTGCGCGACACCGGGCTTTACTGCATCCACTCCATCTCGGAAGCATCCTCGCTGACCGCCGATCCGGCCAACCGCGCCCACTGGATCTTCCGGTCCGGAAGGCAGGGTATCCACGATGCGATCTCCGGGGGCCTGTACGCATCGGAACTTGTGAAGAACGGGCTCAAGCGCTGGGCCGTTTGTTCCCCCGACTATTCCTACGGCCGCGACACGACCGCCGAATTCAAGGAGTTTCTCGCCGTCTTCGCCCCGGACGTGCAGTTCACCGGCGAAACCTGGCCGAAAGTCTTTCAGCCGGACTATACGGAGAACATCACCAGCTTGCTCAATACGGCGCCCGAAGCCCTCTACACCTGCCTGTGGGGCGGCGATCTGGTGGCCTTCTTCGATCAGGCCAGCCTCTACGGCCTGTTCGACCAGTTCCAGACCGTCGCGGTCAATATGGGCGACGCGCCGGTTCTGGAAGCGATCAAGAACCTGCCGGCGGGAATCCATTCCGGCAATCGCTACCACAAGGACGTTCCGGACACGGACGCCAACGAAGCCTGGAATGAGACGTTCCGCAAGTCCGGCAAGCTGCCGACCAACTGGGGATGGCAGGCCTATACGGGCGCGCGCTTTGTCGTCGAGGCTCTCAAGGAGACCAAAGGCAACACCAATCGCGACAAGCTGGCGGACGCCACCAAGGGACGCCGGATCGACAGTCCCTTCGGCGTCGATGGCACCGTCACGATGCGCGAGGACGACAATACCCTTATCGATTACGCCATCGGTTACGGCAAGACGCTCGCCGTGCCGCCCTATCTCGCGGACTTCCAGGCCACGCCGTGGAATGTGATCCTCGAGCACGAGGCGGAATGGAAAAAGCGCAAGAACTATCTCTGACGACTTGCCGCCGCATGCGTCTAGCCGGCGTGCGGCGGCTTTCCCCCGTAACGAAAGTCGTGACCCATGTTCAAAATCGAAGCCCTGGCGAGTTGTCTCTCGTCAAGCCCATGTCTCGTGACGCAGATCACGACTGGAATCATTATTGGAATGCTGCTTTTCCTCGTCGCTTCCGGTGTGACGCTGATCTTCGGCGTCCTGAAAGTGGTGAACTTCGCCCACGGCGCCTTCTACATGATCGGCGCATACTCGGCCTATACAGTCTACGCCGCCAGCGGCAGCTACTATCTGGCGGTGGGCGCCGGCGCGCTCGGCGCCGCTATCGTCGGAATTCTCTTCGAAAGATTGGCGATCAGCAGGGTCTACAAGGAAAACCTGCTGATGCAACTGCTTGTCTGCTACGCCTTCGCGCTGATCTGCGATGACCTGGTCAAGATCATCTGGGGCGCCCAATACCTGGCGCTCGGCATCCCGCATGAATTTCGCGTTCCGCCCATCCGCTTCGCCGGAGGCGTCATTCCGCCTTTCTACATCTTCCTCGTGCTGACCTCGCTCTCCGTGGCCATTCTTTGCCTGCTGCTCATCAAGTACAGCAAGTTCGGAAAGATCGTGCGCGCCGCCGCTGCCAATGCCACCATGGTTTCCGTTCTGGGAATCCGCGTGCCGATCTATTTCGCGGCGCTTTTCGGTCTTGGCTGCGCCCTTGCGGGCATGGCCGGCGCCCTGGCTGCTCCGGTGCGCTCGCTGACGCCGGGCATGGGCCTCTCGATCCTGATCGACAGTTTCATCGTGACGGTCATAGGCGGCATGGGCTCGATCCCCGGCGCGCTCCTCGCTGCGCTGATCCTTGGCCTCACCCGCTCCTTCGGCAGCCTCGCCTTCCCGCTTTTCGTCGACGGCGCGATGTTCATGATGATGGTGGCGGTCCTCGTCTTCCGCCCGCAGGGCCTGCTGGGCGAGAGGGTGACGCGATGAGAGTAACCAATATCTTCCTTCGCGATTGCCTGATCGCCCTCGCCTGCTTCGCATTTCTCCTGGCGCTGGGGCTGGTCTTTCCAAGCCTGTGGTTGATGGACACGCTGACGGCGCTTTTCGCCAGCGGACTGCTTGCCATGTCGCTCCACCTGTTGATCGGTTATACCGGGCTGGTCTCTTTCGGCCATGCCGCCTATTTCGCCGCGGGCGCCTATATTTTCGGGCTGCTTCTGAAAGCGCCGGACTTCGTGGCGACATTCGGCGCCTGGTCCGTGCCTCTGGGCATCGTGGCCGCTGTCCTGGGCACAGCGCTGTTTGCGCTCATCGTCGGGCTGATCTGCGCCCGTCTTTCCGAAATCTACTTCGCTTTTCTGACCCTCGCTTTCCAGATGCTCTTCATCAGCCTCATTCAGGGCTTCGTGAGTTTCACCGGCGGCGACCAGGGCCTGACCGGTGGCATTCCCCGCCCCGCTTTTCTCGGAATCGATCTAACCCGCAGTTGGGATAGATACGGCTTCAGCGCCTTTGTATTCGTGGCCGGCGTGCTCGTCATCCGGCTCGTGACCGAGAGTTCGTTCGGTTACACCCTGCGCATGGTGCGCGACAACGAGCGGCGCACTTCGTTTCTCGGTGTCAACACCTATCGGGTGAAGGTAATCTCGTTCACCATAGCGGGATCGGTTGCCGCTCTCGGCGGCGTTATCCTCGCCATCTTCACCTCCGCGGCCTTCCCGGAATGGGCGGGATGGGCCCATTCCGGCGAGGCGATCTTCATGATCATGCTCGGCGGCGTGAACAGCTTCTTCGGCCCGATCCTCGGCGCGATGGCGATGCGTCTGATCAACGACGTCACGCTGCTTTACACCACCCATACCGAACTCACCAAGGGCATCGTCATCCTGTTCGCCGTGTTGGTCCTGAAACGCGGGATACTGGACTATGCCGCTGACCTGATCCGCGGCCGGCGGGCGCAGGGTCACAGGCCTTCGGCCGTGGCAGACGTCGAAAAAGTCGAAAAACGGGAGAACGCCGATGCTGCGGCTTGAACATCTTGAAAAAAGATTCGGCGGCCTTGTAGCGACCAACGATGTCTCGCTCGACTTTCCCGAAGGATCGCTGAGCGCCATCATCGGTCCGAACGGCGCCGGCAAGACGACGCTGTTCAACCAGATCACCGGCCACCTGAAGCCGACCGGCGGATCGATTACCTTCAACGGCGAGGACATCACCGGCCTGAAACCCGCCGCCATAGTGCGCAAGGGAATCGGCCGCGCCTTCCAGATCGCCAGCATTTATCCCAGCCTCACCGTCTATGAAGCGCTCGCTGCGGCCGTCACCGCTCATCAGGGTGCGTCATTCAATCTCCGGGGCGCCTTTCCGCGCAGGGAGACCGTCATCCGCACCGACGAACTGGTCGAACTTCTCGACATGGCTCCGGTCGCTCGCCGCATCTGCGGCGAGATCTCGCACGGCGACCAGAAACTCCTCGATGTGGGGCTGGCGCTGGCGCTCCAGCCGAAGGTGCTGATGCTCGACGAGCCGGCGGCGGGCATGGGCCCGGAAGAGCGGTGGCAGATGATGGGAACCGTCAAGCGGCTCTGGAAAAGCCAGAACATGACGCTGATCTTCATCGAGCATGACATCGACCTCGTTTTCCAGACCGCCGAAGTGGTTCATGTGCTGCGCTACGGCGCGGTGCTAGCCTCGGGCACGCCCGACGAGATCAAGGGCCATCCGGAGGTCATCGAAGCCTATTTGGGCAAGGAAGAAGACGCGATGGAGGCGTTGTGATGCAAGGACAGGCTATTCTCGATATGAGGGATATCAATGTCTTCTACGGGGCGTCGCATATCCTGTTCGACGTGTCGCTGCAGGTGGCCAAGGGCCGCACGCTGGCCCTTCTGGGCCGAAATGGCGCGGGCAAGAGCACCACCATGAAGGCCATCATGGGGGTTGCCCCCGCCCGGTCGGGCGAGATCAGGTTCGCCGGTGAGCGGCTCGATGGGGCCCCGCCATACGCGGTCGCGAAAAAAGGCATCGGTTTCGTGCCGGAAGACCGGCAGGTCTTCCCGGATCACACGGTCGACGAGAACCTGCGCATCGCGGCAAAGCAGGGCGCCGACGGCCGGGAGCAGTGGAACATCGGCACCATTTACGACGCCTTCCCTCTCCTCACCCGGATGAGGAGCCGCAAGGCGGGCATGCTGTCCGGAGGCGAGCAGCAACTCCTTTCCATGGCGCGCTGCCTCATGGGCAATCCCGACCTCATTCTTCTCGACGAGCCCTCCGAGGGGCTGGCGCCGATCATCGTGCAGGAGGTCGGGCGGCTCATCCGCCGTCTGCGCGGCACGGGCGTCACCATCGTCCTCGCCGAGCAGAACATGCATTTCTGCCTCGGAATCTCGGAGGATGCCGTGATCATCGACAAGGGACAGATCGTCTATCGCGGCACGATCGAGGAACTGCGCGGCAATAAAGAAGTCGCCAACCGCTATCTCGCCATCTGAAACACCCCCGCCCAACGGAGGCGCATGCGACAAAAATGAATACTGAATCGCAAATACAAAATACCGGTGATCCCCGCCGGCGAAAGGCCGGAGATGCAACCGGGAGCAACGCCCCCGTCGAAGCGCTGAAAAGCATCTATCGTCGGGCGCTGAAGATCCGTCTTGCGGAAAAGACGCTCCAGACCCTTTTCATCGACGGCAAGGTGCCGGGCTTTCTGCATCTGTCCATCGGCCAGGAGGCCATCGCCGCCTCGGTTTCGGAGTGGCTGCGTGAAGGCGACACCGTCTCGTCCAACCATCGCGGCCATGGGCATACGCTTGCCAAGGGCGTCGACCTTGAAGGCTTCTTCGCCGAAATCCTCGGACGCTCCACCGGCGTCTGCGGCGGCCGCGGCGGCTCGATGCATGTCGCCGACCTGCGCCTCGGCATGCTGGGCGCCAACGGCATCGTCGGGGCGGGCCTGCCGATCACCACGGGCAGCGCTCTGGCGTTGAAGCTGAAGGGAGAGGGCCATATCGCGGTCGTCTACTTCGGGGACGGCGCGCTCGCGGAAGGCCTGGCGCACGAGTGCTTCAACATCGCCAAGCTCTGGTCGCTGCCGATCCTTTTCGTCTGCGAGAACAACGGCTGGTCGGAGTTCAGCCCTACCCACCGGCAACTGGCGGTCAGGCTTTCCGACCTGGCGGGCGCCTTCGGTATCGCCTACCTGGCGGCGGACGGCAACGACATCGTCGCCGTTCACGATGCGGCCGGTCAGGCGGTGGAAAAGGTCCGGAGCGAGACTGTTCCCTTCATCCTCGAATGCCGGACAACCCGCGTGCGCGGGCACTATGAAGGCGACAAGCAGGACTATCGCCCCGAGGGCGAGGCCGAGGAGATGGCGGCACGCGATCCACTGGAACGCGCCGCCGGCAGCCTGACCGAACTGGGCGTCGAAACGGACTGGATCCTGGCCGTCAAAGCCGAGACCGAGGCGGAAAATGCTCGGGCGCTGGAGGCGGCGCTGGCCGCCCCGATGCCCGATCCCGCAACGCTTACCGACGATGTCTATACTTTGGAGGCCGCATCAAATGGCTGAGAGCCGCTATGTCAAGGCAGTCAACAAGGCGCTGCAGGACGCGATGGCGGCCGACCCGAGCGTTATCCTGATCGGCGAGGACGTCGCTGCCGCCGGCGGCTCCTTCAAGGCCACGCGCGGCCTCCACGACGAATTCGGTCCCGACCGGGTCTTCGACGCTCCGATCGCCGAAGCGGCGATCACGGGAATTGCCGTCGGCGCGGCGCTGTCCGGGCTGAAGCCCATCGCCGAGATCATGTTCATGGACTTCGTCACGCTCACCATGGACATGATGGTCAACCAGGCAGCCAAGGCGCGCTACATGTTCGGCGCCCAGGGGTCGGTCCCCATGGTGCTGCGCACGCCGCACGGCGGCGGACTGTCGGCGGGGCCGCAGCATTCGCAGTGCCTCGAGGCCTGGTTCGCCCATATTCCCGGCCTCAAGGTGGTCGTCCCTGCCACGGTGGAGGACGCCTACGGCCTGCTGCGCGCGGCGATCGATGATCCCGACCCGGTGATTGTGGTGGAGAACAAGTCGCTCTATGCGATCAAGGGCGACCTGCCCGACGAGCCCGCCCGGGCACGCATCGGCGAAGGCATGATACGCCGCGCCGGCACGGACGCGACCGTCGTCACGTACGGCGCGATGGTCTGGACGGCGCTCGCCGCCGCCGACGCTCTTGAAAAGGACGGCATCTCGCTCGAGGTGATCGACCTGCGCTCCGTCCAGCCGTGGGACGAGGCACTGGTGCTTGCAAGCCTCTCGCGCACCCACCGTCTGGCGGTGGTGCACGAGGCCGTCGAGGCCTTCGGCGTTGGCGCGGAAATCGCCGCCCGCATGGCCGAAATCGGCTTCGACGAACTGGACGCTCCGATCCTGCGCGTCGCCGCCCCCTTTTCGCCCGTTCCCTTCAGCCCGGCGCTCGAAAAGGCGTGGCGGCCGACCGAGGACAGAATCGTAACGGCCATCCGTCATCTGCTGGCATAAGGAAGCAATCCATGGCTCAGGAACAGATTTCAACCGCCTCCCTCATCTGCGACATCGACGGCCCGGTGGTGACCGTCACGTTCAACCGGCCGCAGACGCTGAACGCGCTCGATATGGGCGTCATGGCCGAGCTCAACCAGGTTCTAGACAGGATCGAAACCGATCCCGCCATTCGCGCCGTTATTTTCACGGGCGAAGGCCGTGCCTTCGTCGCCGGCGGCGACATCGCCGACCTCAACTCCCGCAAGGCCCTGCCCCACTACAACGAGTTCGCCGAGGAGATCCACAAGCTCCTGCGCCGCATCGAGACGCTCGACAAGCCGACGATCGGCGCAATCAACGGCTTCGCGCTCGGCGGCGGCACGGAGCTCCTGCTGGCGCTCGACATTCGCCTGGTTTCCGACCGGGCAAAGCTCGGCCTGCCGGAGATCAAGCTCGGCCTGTTTCCGGGCGCGGGCGGCACGCAGCGCATCCTGCGCCAGATTCCCTCGTGCCGGGCGCGCGAGATCATGTATCTGGGCGAGATGGTCTCGCCCGACGAGGCAGTGCAGATCGGCCTCGCCAACCGCGTCGTGCCCCACGAGTCCTTGCTTGCAGAAGCCAAGACCATGGCGCTGAAGCTCGCGGCACAGTCGCCGCTGATCCTCAAGCTCCTGAAGCGCGTCCTGATAGACGGGGCCGACATGCCGCTCAGCGCCGCCCTGCGCCACGAGCAGGCGGTGATCGGCCTCGTGCTCGACAGCCATGACGCCCACGAAGGTTGCAGCGCCTTTCTCGAAAAGCGGTCCGCCGCATTCCTGGGAGAATGAAGATGGCCAATATCGTGATGCCGAAATTCGGCTTGACGATGACCGAAGGGCTGATCGCCGCCTGGCATCGCCGGCCCGGCGAGACTTTCCAAAAGGGAGACATCCTTTTCGAGGTGGAGACGGAGAAGGTCACCAACGAGGTCGAGGCTCCCGGCGACGGCAGGCTCGACGCCATCCTGCACGGCGAGGGATCGGTCGTGCCGGTCGGTGAGCCTATCGCCCGGGCTGCTTTCGAAGACGAGACCTCGGGCGTGTCGACGGAAAGCGGCGGTGGCGCTTCTTCGTCGCAGGCTTCGGCGGCAGAGGAGCCCCGTCGCGGGCTCGATGCGCCTTCAGCCCGCAAGCTCATGGCCGAACACAATATCGATCCGGCGAGCATGGCGGGCAGCGGCCGCGACGGGCGCGTCATGAAAGGCGACGTGCTGCGTGTCGTCGCCACGCCCCTTGCCCGCCGGATCGCCCGCGACGAGGGCATCGACCTCGACGAGGTCTCCGGAACCGGACCGCGAGGCCGGATCAAGGCCGGCGACGTGCTCGCCGTCCAGCAGGCCAACGCGTCCACGACGGCGAAAAATGCCGAGACGGCGGGCGCGCCGGAAGGGATCATGGCACCGGACGCGGTACGCCTTGCGACCGCCCGCCGCGTACAGGCCGCCAAGCGCGACATCCCGCATTTCTATGTCGGCAAGCATGTGAACGTCGGGCCACTCGGCGAATTGCGAACCTCTCTGAACGGCGGAAAGGCCGCGCGGCAGAAAATTTCCGTCACGCACCTGCTGGTGAAGGCGATCGGACTCGCTCTCGCCCGGCATCCGGCGCTCAACCGGATCTGGCTGCCGGAAGGGATCATGCCGCTTGCCGGGATCGGGGTCGGGATCGTGACCGAAACGCCCGATGGTCTGCGCATTCCGATTGTCAACGATGCGGATCACCTGCCGCTTGACACGCTGGCAAGTGCCTGCGGCACCCTCCTCGAACGGGCGCGCGCGGGACGATTGCAGAGCGCGGACGTCTCAGGGGGGACGATCTCGATTTCGAATGTCGGCATGTTCGGTGCCGACAGCCTGACCCCGATCATCAATCCGCCGCAGGCCATGATCCTCGGGGTGGGAGCCGAGCAGCAGACTTTCCGCCCCGATGCGCAGGGCCAACCAGCGCTGCGCCAGGAGATCAACCTGACGCTTGCGGCCGATCACCGCCTGATCGACGGCGCGGATGCGGCACGCTTCCTCGCTACGCTTGCCGAACTCATTGAAAACCCGCTGGAGCTGCTTCGCGCACCCGTCGCTTCCGGCAGCCTGCAACCAAGGAACGCAGCATGAATTTCGATATTACCGAAGAACAGCAGATGATGCTGGAAACCGCCCGCCAGATCGGCGAGCAGTTCGGGCTGGAATACTGGCGCGAGAAAGACAAGAAGAAGGACTATCCGCACGAAATCTGGCAGGCCATCTGCGATGCCGGAATAGCGGGCACCATGTTCCCGGTCGAATATGGCGGCGTCGGATTGGGACTGGTCGATCTGGCGCTCTGCATCGAGGAACTGTGCAAGGCAGCGGCCGGCTCTACCCTTGCCCAGATGTTCATGCTCAATCCTGTCTTCGGCGGCGTAGCGGTCAACCGCTACGGTACGGACGAAATGAAGCGTGACTGGCTTCCCGCGCTTTGCGACGGAAGCATGACCTTCTGCATGGCGCTCACCGAGCCTGATGCGGGCACCAACTCCCTCAACATGAAGACCCGTGCGGAGCGCGTAGAGGGCGGCTGGTCCATTGCCGGGCAGAAGATCTGGATCACCGGCGTCGCCGCCTCGCAGAAAATGCTGGTCGTGGCGCGCACCACCCCGCTTACCGAAGTGGCCAGGAAGACCCAGGGCATCAGTCTCTTCATGATCGATACCGACCGCGAAGGTGTCAGCCATACCGAGATCGAGAAGGTCGGGACGAATACGCTGTCCTCCTCCGTGGTCTATCTCGACAAGGTTTTTGCGGCAGACAACGAAGTGATCGGCACCATAGACGAGGGCTGGAGCCAGCTTCTCGACATCCTCAACTCCGAGCGCATCGTGACCACGGCAGGGCTCATCGGGACGGGGCAACTGGCATTGCGCCTCGGCGTCGACTACGCTCGGGATCGAAAGGTCTTCGATGGACGGCCGATCGGCAGCTATCAGGGCCTGCAGTTTCCGCTGGCCCAGCACTGGGCGGAACTTGAAGCCGCGAAGTTGCTGAACCTCAAGGCCGCCAGCAATTTCGACCGGGGTCTTCCGTTCGGTTCGGAAAGCAACGCCGCCAAGCTCATTGCTGCCCAAGCGGCCTGCGGCGCCACCGAACGGAGCATGCAGGTGATGGGCGGCATGGGATATTCCAAGGAATATCACGTCGAACGGCTGTGGCGCGATGCGCGGCTCTTCCGTTTTGCGCCCGTTTCCGAGGAGATGATCCTGAACTATATCTCGACGTTCAATCTCGGCCTGCCGAGATCGTATTAAGGAGGAACGATGTTCAACCTGTCACGGTTCATCACACAAAACGCCCGAACGACTCCCGAGGCTGAGGCGCTGGTCTACGAGGATGTTCGCCTGGACTGGCGGAACCTCGAGGCGCGTGTCGGCCATCTTGCCTACGGCCTTCGACAACATGGCGTCAAGGAAGGCTCGATCGTCGCATTGCTGATGAAGAACAGCCTGGCCTATGCCGAGCTGATCTATGCCATCGGTCATATCGGAGCCATTGTTCTGCCGCTGAACTTCCGCCTTTCAGCCGACGAGGTGCGCTACATCACCGCCCATGCGGGCGCCGATCTGATCTTCGCAGACGAATTGTTCCTAGCAGCAGCAGAAAACGCCGAACTCCCGGTTGTTGTGGTTGATGAGGCCGGCCAGCGCGATCTCGGCGCAGTGCTCACGCCAGTCCAGGCGGGGCGAAGGCAGGTCGGCATCGTGCCGCGCGGGCGAAACGACATCTTCCGGCTGATGTACACCTCCGGAACGACATCCCGGCCGAAGGGCGTGGTCCATACCTATGACAACTACTACTGGAAGTGCTACGACCATATCCTTACCCTTGGCCTGACCAATGCCAGTCGCCTTCTCATCGTCGGCCCGATGTATCATGTCGGCGGCTGCGACCTTCCGGGCCTCGCCGTCCATCTGGCGGGAGGACTCATTCTGATCCAGCGCGATTTCGATCCCCGCAACGTGCTGGAGGGGATCGCCCGTGAGCGGATCAATGGCGTCTGGCTCGCTCCGGTGATGAGCAACGATATCTTGGCTCTGCCAAAGGTGAAGGAAACAGACCATGCGTCGCTGCGCTGGTGCATCGCTGGCGGCGAGCGTACTCCGGAATCGCGCATCCGCGCCTTCATGGAGCATTTTCCGAACGCCCGGTATATCGACGCCTACGGGATGACGGAAACCTGCTCGGGCGACACTATGATGAATCCAGGTCGCGAGTTGGAAAAAATCGGTTCGGTTGGACGTCCCCTGCGTTTTGTCGAAATCGAAATTCGCGATGACGACGGCAATCTCCTCCTCGCAGGCCAGGAGGGCGAGATCTGCATGCGCGGCCCCAAGGTCATGCGCGAATACTGGCGCGATCCCGACACGACCGCCGCGACGTTCCATTCCGACGGATTCCTGCGTTCAGGCGACGTTGGCTATATGGACGAGGACGGCTTCCTCTTCATCACCGACAGGCAGAAGGACATGATCATCTCGGGCGGCGAGAACATCGCTTCGTCCGAGGTGGAACGGGTGATCTACGACCATCCCGCCGTCAAGGAGGCGGCCGTGTTCGCCCGGGCCCATCCGCGCTGGGGAGAGATCGCCGTCGCGGCCGTCGTGCTCGCCGAGAACCGGAGCTTGAGCTTCGAGGAACTGCTGCAACATTGTCAAAAGTCGCTGGCGAAGTTTAAATGCCCCAAGGATTTGGTGATCCTGCCGGAATTGCCGCGCAATCCTTCCGGAAAAGTGCTCAAGCGCGTCTTGAGGGATCGTGACAGGCAAGGGCAACTCGATGCAGTGTCAGCCATGGAAGCAGCCAGCAGATAAGTCGGAAGAATGAACAAGGGACTCCTGAACAAACGCGGCGTCCGTCGCCTGTCGCGTGACGAAAAAGCCAGGTTCACGCGAGAAAGCCTGCTCGCCGCCGGCTGCAAGGTGATCGCAGCGGAAGGCTATGTCTCTGCATCCATAACAAAGATCGCCGAGACGGCCGGCGTGGCGCAGGGCACCTTCTACAACTACTTTATCGACCGACAGGCCCTGTTCGACGAAATCCTCCCTTATGAAGGCCTGCGCATGCTGACGGCGATCGAGCAGGAGGCTCGAAAGTCGGCTCCCGGCCTTGAGCGTGAACTGACACGCTTCAACGCATTCCTGCGTTATGTCGCGGAAAATGACGGCTTCTACCGTGTCCTCTACGAGGCCGAGATTTTTGCGCCGGAAGCTCACCGCATCCACATGGACAACATCGTTTCGGGCTATCGCCGTTCGCTCAAGCGCGGCATTGCTGCGGGTCGCATCCCCTTGCTGTCCGACGAAAAGATCGATTGCATCATTTATCAGCTCCTCGGCATGCGCGCCTACGCCGCCATGCAGATCCACTACGAAAAGAACGCCGACCACAGGATACGCATCATCGAGGATTCGATGGACATCTATGAACGCATCATCCGGGCGACTTTGCTGATCGCTTGAACAGATAGCAACCTGTTGGCGGCGATCCTTCCCCCAAGATTCCTCTTGGATGATAGTGATCACGACCGCGAACTTCATTCCCCTGTCGAGCGGCCCCAACCAGGTCCACGATTATCCCCGTGGCAGTCGAGATGAGAATATAGCCGTCGCCAACCCCGAGCCAACATGGCCCGTGTCCCAGCTTGTACAACCAAAACGACGATAATCGCGCGCTGGCAGTGCCGGGCAATCATCGGGAAGCCACAGTCTCGCCCGTCATAACGTGGTCCATAGGCGGCAGTTCTCTCCTTTGCTCCGCTTGGGCAAACGGAGCAAATAGCATCGCAGATGCGACTGCGGACTGCTTCTTCATCTGAATCTCCTGCCTCGAAAAGGAGGCGTCAGGACAGATAAAAGACAACACCTCATCTAAGGAGATCCGCCGCGAACTGAAACACCTGCTTCCCTTTCTTTAGAGTAGTAGCTGGCGCTTCCGCAACATACCCGAGGAATTCGCGGCCGCTGTGCGCTACCGATAACGGCTCGGTTTCCGGAACAGCCGAAACCTCTGACTGTGACGTATCCATCTGCGGGATTCGCTCGGTCTCCGGGCGATTGGCGATCAGGGGATCGCGGGTATCGCAATATGGCAGGCAGCGATCGTACCGTTGAACTTCCGCATATATGGTATTGGCGGCTGGTTTCTTGGCAGTGGCCACGCTGGCGCGAAGAGTTTCCAGGCTAGGTAAATCAATACGTTTGGCTGGGCTTTGGTCTTGCGTCGCCAAAAGTTCCTGACGGATATTGGAGGAGTTTTCCGCAGTTGCAGCGTTTTCAGCTATTTTCTCCTTCTCCGTCTCTTTGGGCCGGCTCGAGACGAGTTCATTGCCGTTGTCAGGTGACATCGCGACGTGTGGAGAACCATCACCGGCAACAGCGTAAACCAGAAAC
Organism: Rhizobium sp. ACO-34A; assembly: GCA_002600635.1. Classification (NCBI taxonomy): domain Bacteria; kingdom Pseudomonadati; phylum Pseudomonadota; class Alphaproteobacteria; order Hyphomicrobiales; family Rhizobiaceae; genus Rhizobium; species Rhizobium sp. ACO-34A. Next base: position 469,836 of record CP021373.1, read on the forward strand.
ACACCCAGTCCGGCGATGCTGAAAAGAACGCCCATGTTCCAGATCTTCTCAAGCTTTTCGTGTAGCGTCATCTGCAGCGGGGCCATCGTTTTCTCCTATGAGTTGGAAGTGCAGTTTGAGCCCGACTTTGTGGCGCTTTCGGCCAGGGAATGTGGTCGGATGACGGCTTGACGTGAAGAAATGTTGTGGCGGTCACGGAACACGCTTCCGGAGCAAGGCAGAAGCCCTCAGATCTCTCCCGATACGACGGGGGAAGAGAGTTCGACAATATCCTGAATACCCGCAGGCTGCTCCGTCACAGGATCCCGATCATCTTTCGGGGGGCAGGTTGCCGGGGCCGGATTCAGACCGAAAATCTCGTGGACGACCCGAAGGATTCGCAATGTGTCACTGTGGTCACACGAATAGTATCGACACTGGGCCGCCCTTCGAACTTTGACAATCCCCACTTCCCGAAGGCGCGTCAGATGTTGGCTGAGCGCTGATGAAGACAACTCAACCTCGGCGGCAAGGCTCGTTACGTCCCATTCTCCACGGGAGAGGATCACGCAGATGAGCAGCCGCTTGGGATTGCCTAAATAACGGAGCAGTTCCGCCTCTTTCTCCAACCGCTCTTCCAAATGAGCCTGATCCGAATACATGAAGTTGCTCTCTGTTGGGTAATTGTCGGAAATCCACCCGATCAGCCTAAACGGAGCCCTTGCAGTCTTTTGTTCTGTTTTATTCAGTAATATTGCGCATCGGTGTGGGGAGCGGTGAAACGCTCGATCTCATTGTGAAGTCGATCCAGCGTCCTCGCCATGAACAAGCGGCTGTTCCTCGGGTTTACGCGCTTGCGCTATCTTCACGACGGTCACGAAGAACACCGGCACGAAGAAGATGGCGAGCACGGTCGCGGAAATCATGCCGCCCATGACGCCGGTGCCGATGGCGCGCTGGCTGGCCGAACCGGCGCCGCTCGCGATCGTCAGGGGTACGACGCCGAGCGTGAAGGCGAGCGAGGTCATCAGGATAGGCCGGAAGCGGAGATGCGCCGCCTCCACCGCCGCGTCGCGGATCGATTTACCCTGCTCGCGCAGATCCTTGGCGAACTCGATGATCAGGATGGCGTTCTTGGCTGACAGGCCGATGATGGTGATGAGGCCGACCTTGAAGTAGACGTCGTTCGGCATGTCGCGCAGCATCACTGCGGCGAGCGAGCCGATAATGCCGAGCGGGATCACCAGCATGACAGACAGGGGGATCGCCCAGCTTTCGTAGAGCGCGGCCAGGCACAGGAAAACCAGCAGGCAGGAAAGCCCGAGCAGCATCGGCACCTGCGCACCGGACTGGATTTCCTGAAGCGACTGGCCGCTCCACTCGTAGCCGAAACCCGAGGGAAGCAGGCCGGCGATCCGCTCCACCTCGGCGATGGCGTCGCCGGAGGAATGGCCCGGCGCAGCCTGCCCGCTGATGCGGATCGCCGGGAAGCCGTTGTAGCCGACAAGCTGCGTCGGCCCCTTCGACCAGTCATAGGCGGCGAAGGCCGAGATCGGCACCATGCCGCCGTCGCCGTTGCGCACGCTCATGTTCATGATGTCGAAGATGTTGCCGCGCTTGCCGGGCTCGGCCTGCACCGTCACCCTCTGCATGCGGCCGGCATTGGGAAAGTCGTTGACGTAGGCCGAGCCGGTATTGGTGCTGATCGTCTGGTTGATGTCGGCGAAGGTCACGCCGAAGGCGTTCGCTTTCTCGCGGTCGATCGTCAGCACCATCTGCGGCGCATCCGCAAGCCCCTCCTCGCGCACGCCGGCGAGAACCGGGCTCTTGCGCGCCTCGGCAAGAAACTGGTCACGCGCCGCCGACAGCGCCGCGTAACCGCGGTTGCCGCGATCCTGAAGCCGGAAGGCGAAACCGTTCGTCGCCCCGAGCCCGGAGATCGCCGGCGGCGCGGTGGCGAAGGCTGCGGCGTCCTTGATCGACTGGAAGGCTCCGTTGAGCTTCTGCGCGACGAGCGTGGCAGCCTGTTCCGCGCCGCGTTCGCTCCAGTCCTTCAATGTCATGAAGACTATCGCCGCATTCTCGCCCGCGCCGGAGAAGCTGAAGCCGTTGATGGCGACGACGCGGGTGACGGCGGGATCGTCCAGCACGATCTTCTCCATCGTCTCTACGGATTCGAGCGTGCGTGCTGCCGTCGCGTCCGCCGGCCCCTGCACCTGCGCCAGCAGCGTTCCCTGATCCTCGACCGGCAGGAAATCGGTGGGAAGCCGCGCGAACATATAGGCCGTCGCTGCGACGACGACGAGATAGACCAGCATCACCCGACCGCTCGTGCGCAGCAGGCCGCCCACCCAGCCGCTGTACGTGCGCGACGTGCTGTCGAAACCCCGGTTGAACCAGCCGAAGAACCCCTTCCTGGCATGGGCGTGGCCCTTCTCGATGGGCTTCAGAAAGGTGGCGCAGAGCGCCGGCGTCAGCGACAGCGCCAGGAATGCGGAGAACAGGATGGAGGCGACCATGGTCAGAGCGAACTGCTTGTAGATGACGCCGACCGCTCCGGGGAAAAATGCCATGGGAACGAAGACCGACGTCAGCACCAGCGTGATGCCGATGACGGCCCCGGTGATCTGCTTCATCGCCTTCTTCGTCGCCTCCTTCGGCGAAAGCCCCTCCTCCATCATGATGCGCTCGACATTCTCGACCACGACGATGGCGTCGTCGACGAGGATGCCGATGGCGAGCACCATGCCGAACATGGTGAGCACGTTGATGGAGAAGCCGAGCACCAGCATGACGGCGCAGGCGCCGAGCAGCGCGATCGGCACGACGACGGTGGGGATGACCGTGTAGCGGATATTCTGCAGGAACAGGAACATCACGGCGAAGACCAGCACCACGGCCTCCAGCAGCGTGTGCAGCACCTTCTCGATGGAGATCGAAACGAAGGGCGTCGTGTCGTAGGGGATCGACCACGCGATGTCCTCGGGGAAGGACGGCGCCAGTTCCGCCATCCTCTCACGGATCGCCCCCGCCGCCGAAAGCGCGTTGCCGCCCGGTGCAAGCTCTATGGCCGCGCCGGATGCCGCCTTGCCATTGATCCGGGTCGACGTGCTGTAGCTTTCCGCGCCCACTTCGATGCGGGCGACATCGCGCAGCCGCACGGTGGAGCCGTCCGACTGCGCGCGCAATACGATCGCTCCGAATTCCTCCGGCGTGACGAGCTGGCCCTTGATCAGCAGCGATCCCGTGGTGCGCCGCTCAGGTCCCACCGGGGCCGCGCCGACGCGGCCGGCCGCGACCTGCGCATTCTGCGAATGGATGGCGTCGGTGACATCGGAGGGGGACAGATTGAAGCCGAGCAGCCTGTCCGGATCGATCCAGACGCGCATGGCGCGTTCGCTGCCGAAGAGCTGAACATTCCCGATGCCGGGAATGCGGCGCAGTTCGTTGGCGACGTTTCGGCTCATGTAGTCGCCGAGGGCCAGCCCGTCCATGTCGCCGCTCTTCGAAGTCAACGCCACCAGCAGCAACGTGCCACTGCTGGCGGCAGTGACTGTGATGCCGCGCTGCACGATGGCGGCGGGAAGCCGCGCTTCCACCCGTCGCACCCGGTTCTGCACCTCGACGGCGGCGTTGTCCGGATCTGTCCCCGGCTCGAAGGTCACGGTGATGTTGATGGCGCCGGAAGCATCCGAGGTCGATTCATAATAGAGCAGGCCCGGCACGCCATTGAGCTGCTCCTCGATCAGCCGCGTGACGCCCTCGTAGGTATCCTCCGGCGAGGCGCCCGGATAGGTCCCGGAAATCTTGATCTGCGGCGGCGCGACGTTCGGATATTGCGTGATCGGCAGCGCCGTCAGGGAAAGGATGCCCGCCAGCATGATGGCGATGGAGAGAACCCAGGCGAAGACAGGGCGGTCGATGAAGAAGGCAGCCATCTGGTATCAACCCCTGTCCGTATTTCCGGTTCGGGCAAGGACGGGATTCGTCCAGGGTTCCGGAACAACCTTCACACCCGGCGCGATCCTCTGGAATCCTTCCACGACCACCCGGTCGCCGACGCCGAGGCCGCTCGCAATGACCCAGCGACCATCCAGAAGCCAGCCAAGCTGGACGTTACGGACTTCCACCTTGTCGTCCGCTCCGACCACGTAGAGCTGCGATTTCCCGGCGGTGTCACGCTGAACCGCCTGCTCCGGCACGGCGAGCGCGCCCTTCATCGAGGCCTGCTCCATCCGTGCCCTCACAAACATGCCCGGCAGCAGGTTCGTGTCGGGGTTGGGAAATTCGGCTCGCAGAATGACCTGTCCTGTCGCGGCGTTCACCACGGCCTCGGAAAACAGAAGGCGTCCGTCATGCGGGTATAACGTTCCTTCCGCCGACATCAGCCTGAGAACGGCGCTGCCCGATGTATCCGCCTGTAGTCTGCCTTCAGTCACCGCGTTCTTGAGCGCGATGAGGCTGTCAGCGGGCTGGGTGAAGTCCGCATAGATGGGATCCATCTGCTGGATGGTCGCCATGACGTCGGAGGTCGGGCTGACCAGCGCGCCCTCGGTGACGAGGGCGCGGCCGATGCGGCCGGAGATCGGTGCCCGGATTTCGGTATATTGCAGTTCGAGCTGGGCAGTTCTGAGATCCGCACGCGCCCGTTCGACATCGGCATTGCTTTGCACGGCCTGGGCGACAGCGCTTTCGGTCGTCTCCCGGCTGGCGACGCCACCTTGCAACAGTTGCGTCTGGCGGTCCGCCTTCTGCTGGGCAAGCGTCTGCGCGGCGATCGCCGAATCCAGTGTCGCCTGTGCGGAGGCCACCTTGGCCCTGAAAGGCTCGGGATCGATGATGTAGAGAACGTCGCCTTCGCGAATTGTCGCCCCCTGCTCGAAGACGCGCCTGAGGACCATGCCGGTGATGCGCGGGCGGACATCGGCCGTTACCATCGGCGCCACGCGTCCAGGCAGTTCCGTGATCACCGGCAGCGTCTCCGACCGCGTTTCCACGACAGAAACCTTGACTGTGAATGGAGATGCTGCCTGCGTTTTCTTTTCCTCGGAGCATCCGATCAACGCGGTACAAACGCAGGATATCAGCAGGAAAACGCGTCCCTTCGGCAAATGCGGCATAGAAAACCCTTCGCAATTCAACGCCCGCAGGCCAACCGAATGGCCTGCGGGTTTCCAGCGGAGCGGAGAGTTTGCACAGTCCGGACATGACGGCATGTGCCGCTCCGTTTTCGCGATAGTCTACGAGAGCCGGATGTTGCGGTTGCTGTTTTCTTGTTGAGAAATGTTGTGGGTTCGCTATTCGAACAAGCTGTCCGCAATCAGTCCCCGGCGGGCGGATCGCTCTATCTGCCGACAGCAAATCAGGCCGTTGCCGTCGGTGACGGCCCCGCAACATAATTTAATCTTAAAGCACAGTACGCAATCCTGATCCGGCGGATAGTGCCTCGTCCCAAGCGAGCTTCATATCTTGTGAAGCCGCTCTCTCCCAAAGATGACGAGGCATCTCATGCATATCAGAATTTTCGCTTTCGCTGCCCTGGCCTTTTCCGCAGCCATCCCTGCGGGAGCCGCCGACATGACCTTCGAGCAGCCCGCCCCCCAGCCCGAATATCAGGCTTCCTCCACTTACGACTGGTCCGGCTTCTATCTCGGCGCCCAAGGTGGATATACCTGGAACCGGGCGACCGTCCTGGGCTCGGACCAGGACATCGACAGTGGTTCAGCGGGCCTTCATGCCGGCTATAATTTCCAGTCCGGGAATTTCGTCTACGGCATCGAGAACGACTTCAATTACAATTTCGAGGAAAGCGACAACGCCAATGTCGAATGGGATGCTTCCGGTCGCGGCCGTCTCGGCTATGCACTGGACCGCACCTTGATCTTCGCGACGGCCGGCGTCGCCGCGGCGGGCGGCAAGGTCGACGTCCCCGGCGTCGGCAAGAAGGACGACATCCTGATCGGCTGGACGGCCGGCGGCGGCGTCGAGCACGCTTTCACCGACAACATTACCGTTCGCGGCGAATACCGCTATTCGGATTTCGGGAGCAAGGACTTCGGCGCCGCGATCGGGGATTTCGAGGCCAACCAGCACAAGGTTGTTCTTGGTGCGAGTTACAAGTTCTGAGCGGTCGCCGATCTCTTCCGCGATTGACTGTTGTCTAAGGAGCGGGCCGTCTGATGCGACCTTACCATGATAAGGGCTGGCAGCATCCAAAGCCGCCGTTGATGAAGCCGCGGAGAACGCTGTGCCTGTGGTAACAGTGTCTTGGTGCGCGGCAAAGAGGCTATTGCCGCGCACCGCAAGCAGAGCATCGATGCGATTGACATAGAGCCCGCCTATGACAATCCACCGACCGGACCAACCAACCTGACGACGGGTCAGGCTACATCGCAACCCCCTGTTGTTTTGGCGAGTTGCCTGGAGCGTTCTTTACGTTGCGGCGGTCTTCTGGTTGATCCCATATGCGCCTTTCCATTTCTGACTGAATGACCTTCCCCGTTGACCTGATCCATTCCGGAGAGAAACTGCTCGGTAGCAGGTTGGCAATTTTGCGGTCTTGAAAAGCATATGAACCACCAACCACTTTTTCGGAAACGATGTAAAATCACGAATACAGAGTTGGTAACAGCCGAAAAATGATAGATATTTGGGAAATACACTAGCGTCCATGATCGCACTTTGTCAGCGTGAGGATCGATTCTCCAGTGCCGGGTGTCTAACTCGCTTATGCGCTTCCGAATAATCGATGGTTGCGGCCAAAATTGCTGAGACCATCGAGTTCATCCAACGCCTTTTCAATCGCGAATGTGTGATGCCGCAGCTCGAAGCCCGTCTACCGCGACCTGATATATCCAGTGCCACTGCCAGCGGAAGCCTGAAAAGTTGGATTTGCAGCGGATGGCGGAACGCTAATATCCAGGTGGATTGTAGGAGATCTACGATACTTTTGAAGGTTTCGCTAAAACAAAGCAGCGCTGAAGCAAACTGGCCGGGAAGGTCTCGCCGAGAACCGCCGTGTGGGGTTGAAGATCTCCGCCAAAGACAGATGAAACAAGGCCAAGGTTTTTAGGCAACCGAGCGCAAGGATCGCGCCCGCGCTGCCGTAAGGTAACCAGCGCTTCATGCCCGAACTGACATGCATCATTCTCGCGAAGCCGAAGGGCTCCGGCAAATCATCAGCATTCCCGCAACTGAAGCTCGACGCAATCTGGATCAATGCCGATGACATCGAGAAATCATTGGCGCAGGATGACCGCTCTAAAGACCTGCCGGCCCTTGCGCCGTAAACAACCCGACCGCCCTACCGCTCATGCCAGCCGGCTTCGGGAGGACGGCGCCACAGCGATGGTCGGCATGACTGCCTTACCGCTGGCGAATGGCCCAGTCAGGGCGGCCACGCTCAATATGTTCAACTGTCCGTGTCCTGTATGGTTTCCCTTTGGGTTATCAATCGCGCCGAATGCTGGCCGCGCAGGAATACCCAGAGCCAGCTTGCCGCGACCGCGATGCGGCTACGGGTTCCGATCAGGAAGAAGATGTGCGCCAGCCCCCATATCCACCAGGCAATACTTCCCTTCAGCTTTAGCCTGCCGAATTCGACGACGGCCGCACGGCGGCCGATCGTGGCAAGGTTTCCCTGATGACGATAAACGAACGGCCCGGGCGGCTCCGCTCCCGCAAGTCTGCGGGCAATCACCTTCGCCACATAGGCGCCCTGTTGCTTGGCCGCCGGGGCGATCCCTGGCACCGGCTTGCCGTTTTCGCTGACGACGGAGGCTGTGTCCCCGATGACGAAAACATCCGGCATTTCCGGCACCGTCAGGTCGGCGCGGACCACAACGCGTCCCGCCCTGTCCGCCTCGACGCCAAGCCACGCCGCCGCCTTCGATGCGCGCACACCCGCCGCCCAGATCAGCGTCTGGCTGGCAATGAATTCGTCCCCGATCTTGACGCCCTCGGCACTGCAATCCGTCACGGACTTGCCAGTGCGTACATCGACGCCGAGTTTCTCCAGCGCCTGCCTGCCGTATTCGGAAAGCTCCGGTGTGAAGACCGGAAGAATGCGGGGGCCTGCCTCGACCAGAAGGATTTTCGCAGTCCTGGTATCGATGTGCCGAAACTCCCGATAAAGGGTGCGATGCGCTAGTTCGGCAATCATGCCGGCAAGCTCGACGCCGGTTGCGCCGCCACCAACAACCACGAAGGTTAGCAGAGCCTTGCGCCTTTCCGGATCTGGTTCCATCTCCGCCTTTTCGAACGCCAGCAACACCCGCCTGCGGATCGTCGTCGCATCCTCGAGGGTTTTCAGGCCCGGCGCCACTTTCTCCCATTCGTCATGACCGAAATAAGCGTGCCGCGCACCTGTCGCCAGAACCAGCGTGTCATAAGGAATGCCCTGCCCATCCCGCAGGGAAACAGTATGTCCCGACAGGTCGACACCGACCACCTCCCCAAGCAGCGTGGTGACCTCCGGCCGGTTCCGGTAAAGACTCCGGATCGGCCAGGCGATTTCCGAGGTCGCCAACACAGTCGTGGCAACCTGATAGAGAAGCGGCTGGAAGAGATGATGGTTCCTCCGGTCGATGATAGTGATCTCAATCGACCCAGCCTTGAGATCATTGGCGAGTTTCAGGCCGGCAAAGCCGGCCCCGACGATGACGACACGATGTCTGGGCATGGCTGTCTGCGCCTTTCAAACTTAGTGGGAAGGAAGATCGGTGGGGATAGGAGTTCCCCCACCCGCTACAGAATGGAAATGACAGCAAGGAGGTTTACCGGAAAGGCATCATCAATGCACGCCGTTAAACGACCTGCCTCAAGGTGTGGTGCGAGAGAGCTAGCGCAACGCCGAAGAGATCGCTCCGGATTCGAAAAGGTATCTTGTAGTTTCTATTTCACATCCAGAATTGGATCCCGCAACTTTGCTGCAGCGAAACGACTTCCGGTTCAGATATTTAGCAATCACAACAGTCGGTCTGTATCCAACCTGAAAGACCGTTCTTACGCGGCTTACAAGAGCGAAACCACATCCAGAATGCCAAACTTGATGAGCGCTTTATATATATAAATTCATAAAAACCGCACGCCATGTAAATATCATATAATGACCGATAATGTTGCATTATCAGTTGTTCGTCGCTTTGTATGGGGAAATGGCCAAATCATCGAGCAAAACAGCGAAAATCGCGTCGGAGAGCGTTCTGCGCCGTCTCTCAGCACGGCCGTTGAAATCATGTCGGCGTGGCGCGTTGGGCCAATTCCTCCGCGCGTGTGGCTCAGTGGGCCGCTGGTGCATCAAGCCGCGCCATAGGTCGCACTGCGAAATCGCGACAGCAGGCAGAGCGGGTTGTTGCAAGGGCTGCGCCCATGGGCCGAAACATCAGGCTGTATGAGCGCGGGCATGCATTCTTGCATCCCGCGCAGCGCGCTATTGCTGTTTGTGTGGGGAGACGAGGGGTGGAGCGAAATTGCAGCGGACACCGGTGCCAACGTGCGAGATGCCCGACCGTGGCCTTGTAGGGTCATCCCATGAGCGCAATACGAGACATCAAGCGGCGCTGCGGGAGCGCGGATAAAGCTACGACCCGGATAGCGTTTGAGGTGGACCACTCGCACGGAATCATCGGCAGCGGTGATTAAGGGTGCGCCGGCCGTTCGGAACCAACGACGCTTCGCCAGTTCCACCGAACTCGTGCCGCTGACCTCTCTACGTCGAAACGCGTCAGAAATCCCACGGAGAGGTGAGGTGGAGACCGGTGGTCCTGAAGTCTTTCAGGTTGCGGGTGGCCAGACGGCCGCCGTTGACCTGCGCGATCGCGGCGATCATGCCGTCAGGGGCCGACATGATATGTCCCTGCCGGGCCGCATCGCCCATGATCTCGCCATAGGCAAGGGCCGCCTCCTCGGTCAGGCCGAAGATGCGGCCGGCAAAGCGGCGGCGCCAGTCCTGCAGGCCCTGTTCCAGCCGGTCTGCCCGCTGGTCCGGCCTGATCTTCTGAATGCCGTAGGCTATCTCGGCAATCGTCACCGTCGGCAGTGCCAGTTCCGCATCGTGCCGCACAAGCCAGGCGACGACCGCCTCGTCCGGGGCCTTCTTGAGGGTTTCCGAGACGACGTTGGTATCGAGGAAGATCAAAGCTCGATACCCGGATGTGGCTTGCGGTTTTCCTGGATCACGGTTTCCAGATCGATATCGGTGTCGGCCTGTGTCGCAAGTCTTGCGTAGAAGCTCACGGCGGGTTCACGCCCGGCCTCGCGGACCTCATAGGCTTCAAGGGCACGCTCGACGACATCGGCAATCGACCGGTTCTCGCGACGCGCGAGCCGGTGCGCCAGATCCCGGGCCTTGGAACTGCGGACAGAGAGTTGCGGTTCAGCCATCGATGCCTCCATTTTCTGTCAATATAGGTCTTGCGAGCGTTGCCATCAAGATGGCAGGAGACGGTCAGCCACCAGGAGACATTCGGCAGTCTGCACGTCAGTGTCGTGGTTGATGCATCTCGGCCTCATCGCGGAGAAAGGTGTGAAACAGCGGCGGGGCTGTTGCCCTCTCTTTTGTCGAAGGGAAGACATACACCCTTTGATGATGCAATGGCGGATGATACCATCAAAACGCGAAAGCGTCGAATGATCGAGACATGGAATTCCCTATCTCATGCATTGCAGGGTATATGGATAATAAGCATGAGCTTATTTCTGATATGCGCGATGATTTTCGGGATCCTACTTATGTATTTCGTATATCAGAAAATATACGAACTGATATTTTATCGGAATAGGGAATGGAATTTCGATATAAAAAACAAATTTGCCAGATCGATGTTCGACGGCGACAGCAATGATCCGGCGTTCTTTCAGGGAAACAGGAAACGGGTCATGTTCGGAGTGCGGATGATGATAATTTCGACGTTCATCGTTTTTTTTGGATCCGTTTATATAGGTCTATATCAGATATAATGCATCTAAAATTTCAGAATTTGTTTCTTAATGCACTTATTTAAAATTTATACTATAAAAAATATTTTCATATCTAAGAAGATTTCCGAAATTACCGCTCTCGTCGAGCAGAGAGGAATTGGCAGTGTCATTGTACCTTCTGCTCAGCGAGAGAGAAGGACGGTTTCAGATATTTTCGGTGGTCTCCATGACCCGGCCTGTGACGAAGCCCGCGGCGCGGCAAGAGCTTAGACCTTTCGCACGCGCCGGCACGAACGCAAGTTTTATATCAGTAATGTTTGACATTGAAGACGCCCCGGCCAACCTGAGGCGGTAATCCGCTGACGCAGGAGAAATTCATCGGCATCGTCGCGGTCAGTATTCCCTCCGATCTACTCCCCGACCTCCTCCGCTATTCGCTCCATTCCGGGATCATCACGCTTCCGTGATCACATCGTGATCGCTTCAAGGTGCTTTTGTCGCAGGGGGCAACGTTGCCTTGCATGGTTGCGGCCATCTATTCTTCGGCGAGAATGTGGAGCAGACATAGGGGGTAGCAGGTGGATAATGGCGCCAAGGAAACGCGAAACTGGCATAGCCAATCCACCGAAGACGTGCTCGCCCAGCTCTCGGCAAGTGCCCACGGCCTGAAGCAGGCGGAAGCCGAACGGCGGCTGGCGAACCACGGGCCGAATGAATTGCCGGAGACCGCGGGGCGTCCCGCCTGGCTGCGCTTCCTTTCCCAGTTCAACAATGTGCTGATCTATTTCCTCCTGCTGGCGGCGGCGGCGGCCTTCCTGCTCAATCATGTCATCGATGCCGGCGTCATCGTCGCGGTCGTGGTGGTCAACGCCATCGTCGGCTATGTGCAGGAGGGCAAGGCCGAGGAGGCGCTGAACGCCATCCGCAACATGATCTCGCCGCATGCCAATGTCCTGCGCGATGGCCACAAGTCAGCGATCCCGGTGCGTGAGCTGGTTCCGGGTGATGTCGTCTTCATCGAGGCCGGCGACAAGGTTCCCGCCGATCTGCGCCTGCTCCGCGCACGCCGCCTGCTGATCGACGAGGCGCTTCTGACCGGCGAGTCCGTCGCTGCCGAAAAGCACGAATTGCCGGTTGCAGCCGACGCAGCGCTCGGCGACCGCCAATGCCTTGCCTTTTCCGGCACGCTGGTTGCCGCCGGTCAGGGGACCGGCGTCGTCGTCGAGACGGGCCTGCAGACCGAAATCGGCCGCATCAGCAGCCTCTTGCAGAATGTCGAGCAGCTGAGCACGCCGCTGCTGCGGCAGATCGATGCCTTCGCCAAGCGTTTCACCTGGGTCGTCTTCATCGGCGGCGCCCTGCTCTTCGCCTTCGCCGTGCTCGTTCGCGGTTTCGACTGGGTGGAAGCATTGATCGCCGTGGTGGCGCTCGCCGTCGGCGTGGTGCCCGAAGGGCTGCCGGCGGTCATCACCATTACGCTGGCCATCGGCGTTCGCCGCATGGCCTCGCGCAATGCCGTCATCCGCAAGCTTCCGGCCGTCGAAACGCTCGGCGCCACCTCCGTCATCTGCACCGACAAGACCGGCACGTTGACCCGCAACGAAATGACCGCGCGGCGGATCGAGACGGCGGTGAGCCGCCTGTCGGTCGGTGGCGCGGGTTATGTGCCCGAAGGCGAAATGACCAGCCCGGATGGCGATGACATCGCGGCTCTCGCCGATGCCACCAGCCTTGTCCGTTGCGGCCTGCTCTGCAACGACGCGGACCTTTTCCAAGGCGAAAACGGCTGGCAGGTGGCGGGCGATCCGATGGAGGGCGCGCTGGTCGCGCTCGGCATGAAGGCGGGGCTCGACCCCTCCCATGTCCGCGGGGAATGGCAGCGGCTGGATGAAATCCCCTTCGATGCCGCCCATCGCTTCATGGCGACGCTGCATCGCGCCCCGGATGGATCGCATGTCGTCTTCATCAAGGGTGCTGCCGAAGCGCTGCTTGCCATGACGGCGAAAGAGGCGGCGGGTGATGAGACCAACCGCACCTTCTGGGAGGAGCGGATTGCCAATGCCGGGGCCGAGGGCGAGCGCGTTCTGGGCTTTGCCGTGAAACATCTGGCGGTGGCAGCGCCTAAAACCCTTTCCTTCGAAACGCTTGCCGGCGGCATCGAATTCCTCGGCATCGTCGGCTTCATCGATCCTCCGCGACCGGAGGTGATCGATGCGGTGGCGCAGTGCCGCTCCGCCGGCATCGCCATCAAGATGATTACCGGCGACCACGCGGCGACGGCACTGGCGATTGCCCGCCAGCTCGATCTTGCCGAAAACCCCGAGGTCATCACCGGTGCGGAGGTCGAGGCGGCAAGCGATGACGAGTTGAGAAAGATCGTCGAGCGCGTCTCCGTCTTTGCCCGCACCACGCCCGAACACAAGCTCAGGATCGTCCGCGCGCTCCAGCGCAACGGTCATATCGTGGCAATGACCGGCGACGGCGTGAACGATGCTCCCTCGCTCAGTCAGGCGGATGTCGGCACGGCCATGGGGATCAAGGGCACCGAGGCGGCGAAGGAAGCCGCCCAGATGGTGTTGCTCGACGACAATTTCGCCTCGATCGTCAATGCCGTGCGCGAGGGCCGCACCGTTCAGGACAATATCCGCAAGGTCATTTCCTGGGAGATCCCGACCAATGGCGCGGAAACCGTTGCCGTCGTGCTCGCCATTCTCGCGGGATTCTCCCTGCCGATGACGGCGACCCATATCCTCTGGATCAACCTGATCCTGGCGGCGACGCTCGGCCTCGTTCTCGCCTTCGAGCCATCGGAACCCGGTATCATGCGGCGGCCGCCGCGGGCCGCGAATGCGCCGCTGCTTTCGCCCTTCCTGCTCTGGCGGGTGGTGGTGGTGTCTATCCTGCTGGCTGCGGCCTCGCTCGGCATCTTCTTCTTCGCGCTCAAGACCGGCCGCGACATGGAGACAGCGCGGACCATGGTCGTCAACATGTTCGTCGTCGGCGAAATCTTCTACCTGTTCAACGTCCGCTATCTGCATGTCCCTTCGATCACCATCATCGGTGTCCGGGGAACGCCGGCGGTGCTGACCGCCATCGGGGTGCTGGTCGCCGCCCAGCTGCTCTTCACCTATGCCCCCTTCATGAATGATCTCTTCGGCACCCGGCCTCTCGGGCTGCTGGATGGTGCGCTCCTCATTGCTGTCGGGGCCGCATTGATGCTGCTGCTCGAGGTCGAGAAGGTGGTGATGCGCCGGCTCGGCTGGTTCGCGGAGCTGCGGGATTGATGGTCCGGGAGATATCCTCATGCTGACGGCGCTGGCCTGGTCCGCGGTCGGGCTGCTGCTGCTTGTCGCCGGTTCGGAATTCATCGTTCGCGGCGGAACGCGGTTTGCCGGTCGTCTCAACATATCGCCCGTGGTGATCGGCGCGACGATCATTGCCATCGGCACCAGCACGCCGGAGCTTGCCGTCGGCATCGATTCCGTCCTCACCGGCAATGGCAATCTGGCGATCGGCAACATCGCCGGAACCAATGTCGTCAACATCCTGCTGATCCTCGGGCTCAGCGCCCTGATGCTGCCGATGGCGATCCGCAACGAGACCCTTTTGCTCGATCTGCCGATGATCGTGGTGGCCTCCTGCGCCCTGCTGTTCATGGCATCCGATGGCTATCTCAGCCGCAACGAAGGCATCATCCTGCTGATCTTTTCGGTCGGCTATACCGCGGCGATCATCCAGTCGGCCCGGCGCGAAAGCCGGCGCGTCAAGGCGGAGTTTCGCGAGGAACTGCGCGAGATGGCACCCCCTCCCCTGCTTGCCGGCTCGTCCTGGCAGAAGGAGATTCTGGCGATTGTCGTCGGCATTGCCGTCGTCGTCTATGGCGCCGATTTTCTGGTGAAGGGCACGGTGGATCTCGCCCGCCTCTGGGGCGTGTCGGAGGAGTTCATAGGCCTCACCATCATCGCCATCGGCACCTCCTCGCCGGAGCTGGTGACGACCATTGTATCCACGCTCCGGAACCAGCGCGAGATCGCCATCGGCAACCTGCTGGGCAGCAGCGTCTACAACATTCTCGTCATTCTCGGCATCACCATCGTCGTGCCCTCGGAGCCGGTAGCGGTCTCCCCTTCCCTCATCGGGATCGATATCCCCGTCATGACGGCGGTGGCGCTTCTGTGCGTGCCGGTGTTTTATAGCGGCCGTGTGGTCTCCCGTTTCGAGGGGGCCGTAATGGTGGGTCTTTACCTGGCCTATCTGGTCTTTCTTGTCGTAACCCGGACATGAGCCGGCAGCGAGAATGTCTGCCGGAAGCGATTTGAGTTCAAAACCAGAAAAGGAAGAGCGATGACAAAAAGGATCCTCGTGGCGACGGATTTTTCCACCCGGTCCGATCGCGCCCTGCGCCGCGCCATCTATCTCGCGAAGTCCCTGCCCGCCTCGCTTTCGCTCGTTCATGTCATTGATGAGGACCAGCCGAAACGTCTGGTCGACGCCCAGGTGGAAACGACCGGCCAGCTGCTTCAGGAACAGGTCGATGGCATCCGCGAGATGGACGGTATCGATTGCGACTGGCAGGTGATCCGGGGCGGCCCGGGCGCTTCACTCGGCATCGCGGCGAAGGACCTCGGGGCGGACCTGCTGGTCCTCGGGCCGCATCGCCAGCAGACGCTGAAGGACGTCTTCTTCGGCACCACGGCGGAACGCACGATGCGCACATCGACCGCGCCTATCCTGACGGCGAAGGGTGTTCCGAACGGCAGCTACAAGCATGTGCTTCTGGCCATCGACATGTCCGATTGCTCGTCCGATGCCATCGAGGTCTTCAATGGTCTCGGAATCGGCCGTAGCGCCGCGATCTCCCTCGTGCATGTGTTCGATGCCGCCGCCGCGACGATGATGACGCGCACGGCCGTCGCCCGGGAGGAGATCAGCGACTACGTGAATGACGAGAAGAGGAACGCCTCGGTCGCCCTGCTCAAGTTCCTCGAGAACCAGCCGATCGATCCGGGCAACATTCATATCGTGGCGGAACACGGCTCCGTCGCCGCCACCATCGCAACGCTCGCCGCCCAGATTTCCGCCGACCTGATCGTCGTCGGCACGCGTGGCCGCAACGGCGCGAAGAAGCTCTTCCTCGGCAGCGTGGCGGAAAAGATCATCGGCGAAGGCGAGTGCGATACGCTTGCCGTTCCGCCCTCCGAGCGGAGCAATTGACCCCGCAGTAGAAGCCCCTCCCTCCCCCGAGAGCATTTTCCCGGGAGGGGGGATCACTCGCCCGGCAGGGGGCTTGGGAACGGTGTTCATCGATCGTTTACCATGCTCTCCCTCCCCTTCCCGTCGCAGTCGCCGGGTCGACATAGCGTTGGCGCACGCTGATTGCGCCGATCCTTGCATCGGCGAATCGCTGGAACGGATGGCTGGTGATTGCGTGTTGACAGCTGTCAACAGTCGCCAAGGCTGGCAACAGTGGAAAAACCTGAGAGCCTTCTTTCCTGTCTTGGCAGATATTTCGAAAGCGTATTTTTCGGAACCCGGCCAATCTGCCGATGTCGGATGATCGGAATGAAAGGCTCCAAAGGGAAGCCGAACCAGGCCTTCATCGATATCATCTGGAAGCGTTGCTTCAGCACTCCTCCCCCTGTTGACAGCTGTCAACGGCCTCAGTGCGGTGATTCCA
This sequence comes from Rhizobium sp. ACO-34A, assembly GCA_002600635.1. Taxonomy (NCBI): domain Bacteria; kingdom Pseudomonadati; phylum Pseudomonadota; class Alphaproteobacteria; order Hyphomicrobiales; family Rhizobiaceae; genus Rhizobium; species Rhizobium sp. ACO-34A. Next base: position 486,412 of record CP021373.1, read on the forward strand.
TATCCATGCCCGGCGCTTGTGTCATGATCCCGAAACGCATTCGATAGAAGCCCGATCACGCAGAACGAGGCCTCCTCGTTCGCCGCCGGATGGAAGCGAACGAGAGGCTTGTGATCTCTCACCTTGTCTTTACACCGATGCTTCCTGCTCAACTTCACCGGCATCGACGGCCGCCCTTCCGGGCAGGAGGACGAAGATCGCAACGGCGCAGAAAACGGTGACGGCGGCGAGCCACCAGCAGAGCGTTGAGAACGCCGTCTGGTAGGCTTCGCGCAAAAGACCAGCCTGCAGGTTGGTGGACACCGCCGCGGCACCCGCGAGATCGCCAACGGCGAGGCGTTGTCCGGCCTCCTGCAGAACGGACGGGGCGAGGGGTACAAGCTGCCCCAGCGAGATCGAGATCAGGCCCGCCAGTGCGGCGCTGACGATGGCGAGCGCGACGCCCTCGCCCGCCACGCGGACCGTGCTGAAAATTCCGGTGGCCATTCCCGCGCGCTCGACCGGCACGACGCTGACGGACAGGCCGTCCATCAGCCCCCAGGGCAGGCCTGCGCCAATCCCGATGACCAGCATGGGCAGAACGATCATCGCGCCGTCCTCCCCTCTGATCGCGGCAAGCCAGACGAGCCCTGCGGCGGCGACAAGAAGACCGATGCCGGAGAGGATGCCCGGCGAGACATGCCGCGCCAGCATAGCCGCGACGATCGGCACGACCAGCATCGGAGCGGAAAGCCCGAGCATCAGCAGCCCCGCCTCGACCGCGCCGTGTTGCTCGATGCCGATCAGTCGCAGGGGAACGATCACCAGCAGAACGACGAAGCAGGCGCAGGTCGCGACCGGCAGCAACTGCACGCCGACGAAGCGCGGATAGCGGAAAAGCGAGAGATCGAGCATCGGCCGTTCGGCTCGCATTTCAATGATGATGAAGGCTGCGAGCGACAGGACGAACCCAGCAGCAAGAACGGTCGCGCCGATTGCTCCGAGGGAGGGCAGCTCGATCATCGCGACGGTGAAGAGGGTGAGCGTCAGGGTGAAGCTCAAGGCACCGGCACAGTCGAATTTGCCGGCATCGGGATCCTTCGTCTCGCGCATCCGCGGCGGGCCGAGGATCAGGGCGAGAAGGCCGAACAGTCCGACGACGAGAAATATCGGCCGCCATCCCATCGTCTCGATCAGCGCTCCGGTCAGGAGCGGACCGGAAGCGAGGCCGACGCCGAAGGTGGTGCCCAGCAACCCGAAGGCCCGTGTTCTCGCATGGCCGTCGAATTCCTGCGCCAGCGCCGCCATGCCGCCGGCAAATGCGGCGGCAGCACCCACGCCCTGCCCTGCCCGCAGGATGTCGATCAGCCAGATCGACGGCGCCAGACCGAGCGCCAGCGAGAAGCCGACGAACAAGCCGAGCCCTATCAGGAACACGCGTCTTCTGCCGTAACGGTCGGCCAGCGCACCGGCCGCCATCAGCAGACTGCCGAAGGCCAGCATGAAGGCATTGGTGATCCAGGTGAGGCTTTCGGGCGAACCGCCCAGGTCGAGGCCAATGGCCGGCGTGGCGACCGCGCCGGCCGTGAAGCTCAAGGGGAGGGTGAGGCCGGCGAGGCACACCGCCGCCAGAACCGAATTGCGGCTGGCAGGCGGGCGGGGAGGGATATCGTTCATGCGGGCTCCGATGCTGGGACATGTTCCCGCGGCCCAGAAGCGCAGCGCGTCCATCCGGACGCACGGCACTCCAGCTTGTTGAAGCTACGCATCGAGCTTTCCGAAAATCGTTTCCGGTTTTCGGGCCGATGCGCTGGAGCCGCGTATCGGGCGCATTTTCTTGATGTTATCGGAAGTCGATAATCAGCCTCATGGTCCTTTCATTGCGGATCGATATTCTCTAATCCTTGAACATGGACAAGCTGAGCGAGATCTTTGCCTTCGTGCGCGTTGCCGAGCGGCTGAACTTTGCCAGGGCCGGGCAGAGCCTCGGCCTGTCCGCTTCCGCGGTCGGCAAGAGCGTTGCGCGTCTGGAAGTCTCGCTTGGTGTGCGACTGTTCAACCGCACCACGCGTCAGGTCTCGTTGACCGATGAAGGGCAGATGCTGTTCAAGCGCTACAGCGCCATATTGACGGACCTGCAGGACGCCCATGAAGCGGTGAACGGAGAGATGGCCGCGCCGCGCGGCAGCCTGCGGGTGACGCTGCCGACCATCGGCTATCGCTTCCTGCTCCCCATCATCCCGGAGTTTCGCCGGCGTTATCCGGAGATCGATCTGGAGTTCGACTTCAACGACAGGCAGGTCGACCTGATCGAGGGCGGGTTCGATGCCGCGATCCGCAGCGGCAAGCTCGATGACTCCAGCCTGATGTCGCGACGCCTCGGTCCCTTCCGTCTGATGCTGTGTGGATCGCCCGACTACTTCAGGCGAATGGGGACGCCCTTGCATCCCGACCAGCTTCAGGAACACGAGGCGCTGCGCTTCCGCTTCCCGACCTCGGCGAGGTTTCAGGAGTGGCGGCTGGCGAACGGCGACAATCCCCTGTCGACGATGCGGATTGCGCTGACCTGCGGCAACATGGAAGCGATCCGGGCCGCCGCGATCGACGGCCTCGGCCTTGCCTACATGCCGGAGTTCCTGGCGGCGGATGCGATCCGCGACGGCTTGCTCGAAGCGGTCCTGCAGGAACACCTCGCAGCACCCGGCCACTTCTCGATCCTCTGGCCATCCGCCCGGTTCATGACCCCAAGGCTCCGGGCGTTCATCGATTTCGTCGCCGAGAGATTGTTCCGCGAGGCCTGACCGGGGCGGTTGCCGGGAAGGGCCAATATTGATTCTGCCCAAAAGGGGAGGGGGAGGGGTAGGGGGACGTGCCCGACCACGGTCGCCATGACGGAGCAGGATGCCCCGGGTTTCAACGAGACAGTCGGCATCGATCTGAGGCGTTGGATGCCGGCCAACGTTGACAGCTGTCAACGGGCCTCTTGTCGAGGGGACATGCCTGCCGGCGCTCTTGTCCGGGTACCCGGAGCAGGGGAGGGGAAATTCCTTCTCCCGAAAATTTCGGCTGGTTCATCGCCACCGAATGGCCTTCCGCCCCCTGATGGAGAGCCGGCAATCGTCCGACAACAATCCTCTTATGCCGCACCCGCAATCTCCACATAGCCGCGCTGGCGCTTGGAGCGGGCGAGTGCCGCCGCGGCCCGATGCGCGGTGTCGGGATCTGCGTGGGGCTCCGTCCGGCGGCGGCCCTGTTTTCCGATCCGGCCCCATTCGCGGATCAGCAGGATTTCGCCGAACAGGTCGCGCTCGACCGAAAGACGATAGAAGCGTTTCATGTTGCGCGAGGCGTCGCGGCGCTCGAGGTGAAAGAGGGGTGCTTCGTTCATGCGGCCATTGTCGGATGCGCTGTTACCCGCGTCCAACGACTTTCCTGAATCGGTCGGCCGTCATCGATTCATGTTGATGATGTTTTACGGTTCAGCGGCGCGATCCCGTGCCCTTCGATGCCGTTGGCTGCCGTCAACCGGGGAGGGCGGGGAAGGGCGAAGAAAATAATCCTTTTGAATCAAGCCCGGACCACGGAATTCATCCCCGCCGGCGTGGCCCGGACTATGATCGCGGACACGAAAAACGGCGTGGAAAGGTAGGATTTCGTTAACCAAAAAGGACTTGACGCGACTCGGACCATGCTCCACGTTTTTTTACGGAAAAGGGCGGAGATGAGAAGATTTTCCGTAAATCCGAAAAGTCTCTGTAGGTTTTCTGCCCTGCGTATATGCGTGAACGCGAGAATCGCGCAAAATGTGAAATTGAACCCTGCCAGCGTCGGCGCCTCCGGATGCGCTTCGCAAGCAGGATAACAGATGGAGAGATCCGATGGCCATGCCGTCAGACCCCGCTATTGGAGAAAAGGCGTCCAGCCTGCGTCCGGCCGATGAGACCATCGCCGAGGACGCGCAGGCGCTTTCGCTTCAGTTGCAGGCGATGCGCGACCGGCTGTTCGCGCCGACATCGCAGAAGACGCTGCGCAGCTTCTCTTCGGGAGAGGCAGCAAGGCTCGTCGGCGTGTCCGATGGTTATCTGCGCCAGCTTTCACTGGCAGGGGAGGGCCCCCAGCCCGAGGTGAGCGCCGGCGGCCGTCGTTCCTATTCGCTCTCCGATATCGATGCGCTGCGCCACTATCTGGCGGAGCAGGCGCTGGCCAAGGGCAACAAGGCCAAGGCGCGCTCCTATGTCAAATGGCGCGACCCGGAACGGGGCGAACACCTGCAGGTGATCTCGGTCACCAACTTCAAGGGCGGCTCCGGCAAGACCACCTCGTCGGTGCATCTCGCCCAGCATCTGGCGATGACCGGCCATCGCGTCCTTGCCATCGACCTCGACCCGCAGGCCTCGCTTTCGGCGCTGTTCGGCTATCAGCCGGAACTCGACCTTGCCGGCAACGACACGATCTACGGCGCGATCCGCTATGACGACGAGCGGCGCTCGCTGAAGGACATCATCCGCAAGACCTATTTCCACAATCTCGATCTGGTGCCGGGCAATCTCGAACTGCAGGAGTTCGAGCATGCGACGCCGCGGGTGCTTTCCACGCGCCGGCCGGGTGATGCGACCTCGCTGTTCTTCACCCGCGTTCAGGCGGCACTTGACGACGTGGCGGACAATTACGACGTCGTCATCATCGACTGCCCGCCGCAGCTCGGCTACCTGACGCTGTCGGCGCTCTGTGCCTCGACCTCGGTCATCGTCACCGTGCATCCGCAGATGCTCGATGTCGCCTCGATGAGCCAGTTCCTGTTCATGACCGCCGACCTGCTCGGCGTCGTGCGCGAGGCGGGGGGGCAGCTGAACTTCGACTTCCTGCGTTACCTCGTCACCCGTTTCGAGCCGCATGATGCGCCGCAGGCGCAGATCGTCGGCTTCCTGCGGTCCCTTTTCGGCAATCGCGTGCTGACCGCCTCGATGCTGAAATCGACCGCAGTGTCGGATGCCGGCCTCACCAAGCAGACGCTCTACGAAGTCGGCCGCGAGAACTTCTCCCGCGGCACCTATGACCGGGCGATGGAATCGCTCGATGCAGTGAACAGTGAAATCGAGCAGTTGGTGCATACGGCATGGAGACGATGAAGATGGCGGGACGGGATCGCAAGAACTCTCTGAAGGCCCTGTTCGGCGGCGACATGCTGCCGGCGGCAGAGACCGAGCATCGGGCGCCCGAAACGAAATCCGTTCCCGGCGACACTCCGGCAACCGCTGCCACGAGCCAGCCGGCGCAGGAGAGCCATTCCCCGACAGCCCCGGCTTCGGCCGGACATTCCAGTATCCATCCCGGACGCACCTCATCGGGCGCGGTGCGCACCATGGGGCTGACGCTGTCATCGATCAGCCGCGAGATGGAAGAAGCGCGCGCGCTTCGCGAGGCGCTGGAAAACGGCGAGCGCATCCTGGCGCTCGATCCGGCCAAGATCGAGGTGTCCTTCGTCAGCGACCGCCTGAGCGAGGAAGACCGGGACGACCCGGATTTCCTCCAGCTGGTGGAAAGCATGCGCGAGGCGGGACAGCAGGTTCCCATCCTGGTGCGCCCGCATGGCGAAACGCCGGACCGTTACCAGGTGGCCTATGGTCACCGTCGCCTGAAGGCCGCACGTCGGCTCGGGCTTCCGGTCCGCGCCATCGTCCGCACGCTGAGCGATGACGAACTGGTTCTCGCGCAGGGCAAGGAAAATGCCGAGCGGCGCAATCTGAGCTTCATCGAGCGCGCGGTCTTTGCCCGTTCGCTTGAGGATCGCGGCTTCGACCGCAAGCTGATCTGCGAGGCGCTGGCGGTGCAGAAGAGCGAGCTTTCGCGATTGCTGCAGGTGGCCGATGCCGTTCCGGTGCGGTTCATCCGCGCCATCGGTCCAGCGCCGAAGGCAGGGCGCGAACGCTGGATGGCGCTTGGCGAGATCTTTCTGAACGGCAACGGCGCCGAGATCGAAAAGGCGGATGACGAGGCCACTTCGGAGCGTTTCCGTGCGGCAGACAGCGACACGCGTTTTCAGATGCTGTTCGACAGGGCCTTGCCCGTGCGGCTGCGCAAGGGCGCGAAGGCAGCACCGCTGGAACTGAAAGCACCCGATGGCCGCGTCTTTGCCCGCGTCGACCGGCAGGGCAGGGCGGTGAAGATCGATTTTGCCAAGGATGTCGCGCCCGCTTTCATCGAGCGGATGATGGCCAGGCTGAACGAGGATTATGCGGCTTTTGTCGCGGCGGAAGCCGCTGGCGAAAGCGAGGCGTAAGCCGGAACACGTGATTCGGCTGGCGGTTAGCCCCGCTGGCGATGGTTGAAGCACCAGGAAAGGAAGCGCAGAGACAAGAAAAAAGGCCCCCAAAACGTCACCATTCCGGAAGCCCTCTTCTATGTAGCAATTCGAGAGAATCACTTCCGCAGGTCAAAGTCAAGAGTCGCGAACGAACCGTTGCGCGAAACGTGGAACTGCGTCTGCCCAAATGGCGACGTCGACGGGTCCGGCTTGTCTCCAGACAAGGGACCTGACGATGATGGAACGGATTGTGACGACGCCTTTCGGCGGCGGTAGGGTCAGTGCGCGCATTTTTGCCGCCCAGGCCAGGACTGCCGAGCGCCAGGAGAAGCTGAAATCGGGCGAAGGCGGCAATGACAGCGGCCGCGCCGACAAATGGCAATTGCTGCGCGCCGTGACGGAAGCGCGCCGCACGTTCGGCCTTGGCGATCGCACGATCTGCGTGCTGGAAGCGCTTGTCTCCTTCAACACCGACCGGGAACTCGACGGCAGCGCGCCGATCATCGTCTTCCCCTCCAATCGCGAGCTTTCGCTACGCGCCCGAGGCATGGCGCCGGCAACAATCCGCAGGCATCTGGCGGCGCTGGTGGATGCCGGCCTCGTCATTCGCCGCGACAGCGCCAATGGCAAGCGCTACTGCCTGCGGGATGATCGTGGCGTGGTCGAGGATGCCTTCGGATTCGATCTCGCACCGCTTGCGCTGCGCGCCGGTGAGATCCATGCCGCCGCCGAAGCCGCTCGCCGCGAGGAGCGGGCAATCCGGGCCCTGCGCAGCGAGGTGACGCTTCACCAGCGGGATATAGCACGCATCGTCGAATGCGCGCTGGAAGAGGGCAGGGCAGGTGACTGGCTCGGCATGGCGGAACGTCTGTCGATGATTTCGGGCGGATTGGGACGCAATGCCGGTATCGACGCGCTCGAAGCCCGTCGGAGCGAGTTCGCGCGCCTTCGAGCGGAGGTGGAAAACTCTTACCTTTCAAGTCTTTCCGAAGAAGAAATGAGCGCCAATGATCTTCAAACTGAGCGCCATTATCAGAATTCAAACACCGAACTTACTTCTGAATTAAACGGCCAGGAACATAATACAGCGAAGCCCGCAAGCGCCGTGGAGGCGGCCCCCGAACGCAAGATGGCAATCAGTCTGGTCCGATTGAAGCGATTGTGCCCCGGGATCATCGATTATGCCCGCGACGGCATCAGCAACTGGTCGGATCTGATCAAGACCGCCGATCTCGTGCGCTCCATGCTGGGTGTTTCGCCCGATGCCTGGCGCAAGGCGAAGGCGGCGATGGGCGAACAGGCGGCCTCGGTGGTGATCGCCTTCATTCTCGAGCGCGCCGATACGATCCGCTCGCCCGGCGGCTACCTGCGCGATCTCACCGCAAAGGCCGAGAAATCCGCCTTCAGCGTCTACCCGATGCTTCAGGCGCTTGAAAAGATGAAGGAATGA
>CP021375.1 GCA_002600635.1 Rhizobium sp. ACO-34A
GGACTGCTTCAGGCTCCTTCCACTTTTGCCGGGAGCAGGCTGGATCTCCGGGCGCGGTCGATCAGGTTCTTGACCGAGGAGGGCGACCATTTGCTTCCGCCGCGCGGCGTGCGCTCGTGAAGTCGTTCCAACTGGATTGCGATCTCGCGCAACGTGAGCGCCGGATTGGAAGAGTGAATACCCGCGACCAGCGTCATCAGCCGATCCTCCGGAAGGCGGGGCGGAGATTTTTTGAGCAAGCTGGCATCCGCCATGCCTTCGGCAACCATCCATTTGACGGCGCGAAGAAGACGTTCCGGGGTCCAGTCGAGCCCGCGCTGTTTCAGGACAAGGGCGACATCGCTCCAGGTGTGATCGGGACGCATGCGCCGCACTGTGGGAAGCCATTGGTTGGCCGTCGCCTGAACGCGATCGCCGTAGGCGGCTTTCTGAGCGGCGGTCATCTTTGCCAGCACGTCCGGCCGGCGTTCGCGGATGCCGGGATTGCCAAGCTTCTTTCCCTTCGCCTTCGCGGCACTGATCCCTGCCTTGGTACGTTCGGAGATCAGCGCCCGCTCAAGCTGGGCGACGGCGCCGAGGACCTGCAGGGAAAACATGCCCTGCGGCGTCGACGTATCGATCGGATCCCGCAGCGACCGGAAATGTGCGCCCCTGGTCGAGAGATCCTCGATTACCTCAAGGAGATGGCTGACCGAACGTGCCAGGCGATCGAGACGAACGACGACCAGCGTATCCCCGGCCCTGATGTCCCTGACGAGTCTGGCGAGGGCAGGTCGATTGCGCGATGCGCCGGAACCCTGCTCCTGCACGAAGAACTCGCAGCCGGCGGAGCGCAGTTCAATCTCCTGGGCGTGTGTCGTCTGCTCTTCGGTGGAAACACGAGCGTAGCCGATAAGCCGGCCCTGTGGTCGACGCGAAGCTCGATTCGGAGTGTTATTGGGCATCACGAGCACCCGATAGGTCGTTGCGTAGCGGTTTTCCAGACCCAGAAGATAAGGATAAACGATCGTTTGTAAACGTCGCTAGCCGCGGGAAATTGTGCTTGACCATCAAGCAGTCGACGCAAGCAAAACAAGGCTCCGCGAAATGCACTCATCGTTGGAAGGTGCGACATCGAAGCCGACCATGTCCTTTTCATTGACCTGGAACGAACAGGACAGGCATGTGAGGGCCGGATGTACATCCGGCCCTGTTGAAGCTAGGCTCTAAGATGTGGACAGGCGACGCCTGCGTTCGTCGAGGCAGGTGCTCGGGCGACATTCCCCACCACCTGCTCGACGGCCTGAGACAGGAGATCCCGGCGTGTCGATAGCGAATAGATATCCTGGGCAAAGGCTGGATTGGCCTTCGTGTCGAACACCAGTTCGGCCATGATCCGGTCACCGACAATCCGGCCCATCAAGGTCTGCGCCGATTCCAGATCCGGAACAGCCTCGCTGACGACGACATGCGTGTCGCGCAGTTCCGGTTTCATGAGGGCCTTGATGATCAGCTCATGCGCGTTTTCCTGGGTGAGGGTCCAAACGGCGCCGATGATGACGTACATCTTGTCCCACGCTTCGTCGCCGATCGTTTCCTTCCAGCCTTTCAGCACATTGGTCATGATCTCGACTTGATTCTTGGCCGCTCGGTTTTGACAATAGAGGATCATGTCACCGATGCTTTGGGCGTAGGTGGCGAACTCCGCATTGGTGAATGCGCCTGCAGAGATGATCTTGTCGATAAATTTCAGGCTTTCGGAGAGCATTGCGTCAATGGTGATCTTATCTTCGAGGGTCATCCCCGAAATGCTGCTAAACGTACCTTGGACCCTCGATATCTGATCGCGGTAGGTCTGTAGGGCGGGGATCCACTGAGCAAATGCGGGATATTCGCCGTATCCGGAAATGATGGAGAATATTCCGAGCGGAATATGCGAGACGGCCTTTGTCACGTCGTATATCTGCCCGACGTCCTGATGGACGTAGCGGGTCTTGGCATCCGTCAGAAGTGTATAACGCCCGCCGTCGAAGGTGGACTCGACATAGAGCAGCGGATAGATGTTCCGGCCGATATTTACGATGTTAGCGGCGTAATTGGTGCGCATCGCCGTGTCGATGTCTTTTGCGAACTGGAACGACTGCCGCTCCTGATTGCCGGCGAACTCGGCGTAGTACTCCAGTGTATGCGGATAACCGTCTGCGGGATTCAATGCCATTTTCAACCTCATCGGTTCGAGTTGAAGACACACGTCTCCCTTCGCGAAGGCGATGGCCGCCACGTTGTTGGAGACGACATCCGCCTGAGCATCAGCCCATGGCGAATTCCTGCTTGCGGTTAGCCCAGCCACAGACACGCTGCTCGATGATCGCGAAGACCGCGTAGAGAAGAATGCCCAGAAGAGCGAGGGCGAAGAGACCGGCAAAGGCGAGCGGCACGTCGAAGCTTGCCGTCGCCATCATCATGACGGTTCCTATACCGCGATTGGCGGCGACCGTTTCCGACAGAACCGTGCCGACGAAGGCGAGTGTCACAGCTACTTTCAACGAGGCGAAGAAATACGGCATCGTCCGCGGCAGGCTGACGTTCCAGAAGACCTGGGACCGGTTGGCGCCGAGGGCTTTCAGCACATCCTCCATCTCCGGTTCGGTGGTCGCCAGCCCCGTTGCCACGTTCACGACGATCGGAAAGATGCATGTGGTCAATGCCGTCAGGATTGCGGGAACCGTGCCCGAGCCGAACCAGAGAACGAAAATCGGCACGACCGCCACCTTGGGGATCGACGAGAAGCCCACAAGCAGCGGATAGGCGACGTTATACGCCGTCCGGGACACACCGACGATCGCACCGAGCGCCACTCCGATGACCATGCCGGCGATAAAGCCGATCATTGTCGTGACGAGCGTTTGCAGGATATGCGGCCAGAGGGCCGGCATCTGCAGGATCAACGTCGAAACGATTGCGCTCGGGCGAGGCAGGACAATGGGACTGACGGCAAAGACGATGCAGGCCACCTCCCAGGCAAGGAACAGAAGCAGGATGAACGCAATGGACTTGAGATGGTCGATCGTGCGCAGTGACAACGTCATCGCTGGCCTCCTAAGCTTGCCGGGCCTCGACGATCATTCGTCGAAGGTCGTTTGTCAGTTCGGCGAATTCCGGCTCGAAGGTCGTTTCGAGGGTACGCGGACGAGCAAAGCCGACAGTCCTGTCTTCGGTGACGCGGCCGGGCCGGGCGCTCATCACCAGAATGCGGCTGGCCAGGAAGGCCGCTTCCCGGAGGTCGTGGGTTACCAGGAACACGGTTGGCTTGGTGTCCATCCAGAGATCCTGAAGAATGGACCAGAGTTCTTCGCGGGTGAACTGGTCCAGCGCGCCGAAGGGTTCGTCCAGCATCAGAAGCTTCGGTGAATGAATGAGAGCGCGGCACAGGTTGGCCCGCTGCAGCATGCCGCCCGACAGTTCCCATGGCCGCCTGTCCCCGAAGCCTGCGAGCCCGACCTTGGAAAGCAGGGCTTCCGCCCGATCACGAAAGAGGCCGTGTCTGTCCCGCTGAAACGTGTCGGCATAGGGCTTCACGATCTTCAGCGGCAGCATGACGTTCTCGCGGATCGTCAGCCAGGGCAGCATGGTCGGGTTCTGAAAGGCCATGCCGATACCGATCTGTTCCGCCCCTACTTCCCGTCCGGCGACGAAAATGTTGCCTTCGGTCGGGCGGAGCAGGCCGGCGACGAGCTTCAGGATCGTGGACTTGCCGCATCCGGAAGGACCGACCATCGCGACGAAATCGCCCGGATAGACGGTGAGATTCGTCCGGTCGAGCGCCAGGAAAGTATCCTTTCCCTTGCCGAAACGGACCTGCACGTCTTCGAGTTGGGCGATGCGCATGGATGACGGGGAAAGCGGTAGGGCGGACGCTGTCATCGCGCACTCCCTTCGCCGATGTGGGCTTCGAATGCGGCGACCGCCGCTCTGGCGATCTCCTGATCCTGTTCTCCCGTTCCGGAACCAACGCCGATCCCGCCGACGATCTGGCCGTGCACGAGCAAAGGTAGTCCGCCGAGCAGATTGGTCATGCGTCCATCGGTGGCTTCCGCAAGCGCGATGGCCTTGTCAGGGGAGATATTTCCCGTAGGTAGGCCGGTGGTCGCGGCCGTCATGGCCTTGCGAGTGGCGCTTTCGATGGAGAGGACGCGGGAACCATCCATCCGGACGAAAGCCATAAGATTGCAGCCTTCATCGACGATGGCGATGCATTGCGGTACTGCCAGTTCCTTCGCGGCGGTTACCGCCGCGTTCAGGAGGAACAGGGCGCCTTCGTGGGTCAGTTTAATGGCGGGGCGAAGAGCAGTCATGGTTGGGAACCTCCTGGGATCGGTTGTCGGCATCGTCGCAGTCAGACATGGCGGACATAGCCGCCGTCGACCCGATAAACGCTTCCGGTGATGTAGGACGCAGGTCCGCTGCACAGGAAGGCGGCGACTGCGGCGACCTCTTCCGGTTCGGCATATCTGCCCATCGGGATCTGGGAAAAGGAACGCTGCCTGACGGTTTCCACATCGATCTTCTCCCGGGCGGCCGTCGCTTCGTCCGTCAATTGCACCCGCTCCGTCGCGACGCGTCCCGGCATCAGAACATTGACCGTTACTCCGTCCGCAGCCACTTCGGGTGCCAGAGATTTGGACCAGGCGATCAGCCCGGCGCGCAGGGTGTTCGATATGCCGAGGACCGGAATGGGTTGAACTGCCCCGGTGCTGACGACCGTGATGATCCGCCCCCAGCCGTTGCGACGCATGGTGGGCAGGAAGAGGTCGGTCAGTCGAATGACCGAGAGGGACATAGCCCTGAAACTTTCCTCCCAGTCGGAAGAGTTGCGCGCAAACGCGCTGCCATAGGGCGGTCCGCCGGTGTTGTTAACGAGAATGTCGATATCGCCGACGGCTTCGGCGAAAGCGCCGAAGGAAGGGGTATCAATCAGATCGAGGTGAAAGCCGCGCGCGCCGCCCAATTCTGTCGCTGCGGCAGCCAGAACCTTTTCGTCGCGTGCCGCAATGGCGACGTCAGCGCCTTCTTCGACCAGTGTCCTGGCGATCGCCAGCCCCATGCCGCGATTTCCTCCGAGCACCAGCGCACGCTTGCCCTTGATCTTCAGGTCCATGCCTTGATCTCCCTTGTTTTCCACGCAGAAGATATCTCCTGCGTCATGAAGCGTCCTCTTCCAGGCTTGCCCTTCAGTTCTCCCTTGTCGATGATGATCTCGCCCCGGCTGATCACGGTTTCAGGCCAGCCCTGCACCTCAAGCCCTTCGAAGGGTGTGTAGTCGACATTGTGGTGGAGAATATCGTTGCTGATGGTCATTCGCCGCTCCGGATCCCACAGGGCTAGGTCTGCGTCGGCGCCGATGGCAATTGTCCCCTTGCGAGGGTGCAGTCCGTAAAGTTTCGCGTTATTGGTTGCCGTCAGGGCGACGAAACGGGACAGATCAATGCGTCCTTTGACCACCCCCTCGCTGAACAGGATCGGCAGACGTGTTTCCAGGCCGGGTATGCCATTGGCGACCGCCCGGAAGGAAGGATCGGGGCCTGCCTTGAGCTTGCCCTCGCTGTCGAAGCAATAGGGAGCATGATCGGAATTGAAGATGTCGATCGTACCGTCTTCAATTCCCTGCCAGAGCGCAGCCTGTGCCCGCGTATCGCGGGGAGGGGGGCTACACATCGCCTTCGCGCCGAGCATGTCGGGCATGTCGAGATCCTGTTCGGTGAGCATGAGATATTGCGGGCAGGTTTCCGCGATGACGACATGGCCTCGTGCCCGTGCACGGCGGATTTCCGCCAGGGGATCTCCACCACTGACATGGACGATGACAAGTGGCACGCCGGCGATTTCCGCCAGTGTCACGGCCCTGTGCGTCGCCTCTCGCTCGACCGGCAACGGACGGGAATGCGCATGGGCGACCGGCTTCGTGCGGCCGGCCCGCTCAAGGCGGCCGGCAAGCCAGCCGATGATTTCGTGGTTTTCGGCATGGATCAGCATGATGGCCTTTTCCTGCCGGGCCGTTTCGAACACGTCGAGGATCTGGCGGTCGCTGAGCTGCATCGCTTCATAGGTCATGTAGACCTTGAGGCTGGTGTGGCCGCGCCGGATCAGTGCCGGCAATTCCTGCCCGAGAACGGCGGACGTGGGATCGCTGACGATCAGATGGAAGGCATAGTCGCCGACAGTCTGGCCTGCGGCTCGCTCGTGGTAATCCGAGACCGCGGCTGTCAGGGATTGCCCTTTGTGCTGGACGCAGAAGGGCACGATGGTCGTCGTCCCGCCGAAGGCCGCGCTGATGCTGCCCGAGCGGAAACCATCTGCCATGCGCGCACCTTTGGAGGCAAGGCCAGGCGCCTGCGGCTGATCGAGATGGCAATGGGCATCGATGCCGCCGGGAAGGATGAGCTTGCCGGTAGCATCGATGACATGGTGGCCATCGACAAGCCGATCCGCGATGGAAACGATACGCTCGCCCCGGATACCGATATCCGCTTTGAAGACGTCGGAAGCCGTTGCGACGGTGCCACCGCGGATCACAAGATCGAATGTCATGCCGGCAGCTTCCTGACCTCGACGGAGGGGAGAAAGGAAGGATCGAAGACATCTTCCAGCTTCGGGACGGAAGGCAACCCGAAACCAGCCGCGACAGCCTCCATGCTTTTGACCAGTTTGGCCTCGTCAATTGCCCCGAGACCATTCGTGCTGGATTCCTCCGTGGTCATCTGGTTCTTGATGAGCCAGAGGAGCTTCTGTTCTTCGAGATCCGCGTTGATCAGAGGCGCGTGCGCCTTCAGCGCGGCAATAGCGGCCTTGGGATCTGCCGCCGCCGCCTGCCACGCGCGAGCGCTGACGTCGACAAAGGCCTTGGCTGCCTCCGGGTTCTGGGTCCTGAACTTTTCCGACAGGATGATGCCGTTGCCATAGAGATCGAGGCCAGCATCGGCATAGTAGAGGAACTTGATGTCGTCAGGCTTGATACCGGCCTTCAGCAGCCCGAAGTACATAGTCGAGTCGAAGCCGAGGATGGCATCGGCATCGCCTCCGGCGAGCACGGCCTCGCGCAGTTGAAGGCCCACCATGTTCCATTTGACAGATGCCGGATCGATGTCCGCCGCCTTGGCGTAGGTGGAGAACAGCCGATAGGCCCCGTCGGGCGCGGCGGCGCCGATCGTCTTTCCGGCGAGGTCGCCAGGCTTGGCAATACCGGACTTGGAAAGCGTGCCGACGCAAAGCGGGCTGCGGAAGTAGACCATGTAGGTCATGCGGATCGCCGCGCCGGCGTTCTTCGCATTGAATTCCGCCATAGAATTGATGTCGGCGATACCGGCGTCGTAGACGCCGGAACCGACACGTGACACTGCTTCGCCGGAGCCGCCACCCGCATCGAACTGGCACTCCAGACCCGCATCCTTATACCAGCCATTCTGCTGGGCGAGGAAAAAGGCGGCGTTGGAGCCGTCGAACGGCGCGGCGAGCGAAAATTTTACCGTCGTTGCGGCGCGCGAGATTCCGGCCTTCAGAACGAAGGGCGCGGCAATTGCCGTCGATATGAAGGATCGGCGTGTCATGCTGAAAATCGTCATCATCTTCCCCTTTTGCTTTGGTTTCGCTGGAAATAAATGAGCAAGCCGTGTGCCACTTTGTGAACTTGAATAAAAACAATGGTGCGCTATAAATTGCGCACAATCGCGTGCGCGTCGAATAAACAGAGCGAATAACAATGAAGCAGGAAAAACGCCTCGTCGGGGTGATGAACGACCGCAACCGCCCGAAGGTCGAGGATGCGGATGACGCCTATGATCACCTTTTCTCGGCGATCGTGGACCAGCGGCTGCTGCCTGGCACCAAGCTGACGGAAATGGCACTCGTCGAGGCCTTCGGTGTCGGCCGGCGCGCCATCGCAACTGCTTTGCAACGTCTTACATGGGAAAAGCTGGTTGTTTTCTTTCCCAAGCGTGGTGCCTTTGTCGCCGCGCCGGACGCCGAAGAAGCCAGGGAGGTTTTCTCTGCCCGTGTCGCCATTGAGGCGGGGACGACAGAGGCGGTGGCCCACGTTGCCGATCCTGTGGCGATTGCCCGTCTGCAGGAGAATATCAACCAGGAAAACAAACTGCGGGAACAAGGGCACATGCGTGAAGCGATCCACTTGTCCGGCGGGTTCCACGTTCTCATGGCCGAGCTTTCGGGAAATCGGATTCTCTCCGAACAGGTTCGCATCCTGGTCGCCCGCACCAGTCTCATCGTCAATCTGTTCGACAATCAGATCGGCTTGGCCGGATGGCATGATCATCACGACGATCTCATCCGTCATTGCGCGAATGGTGACGTGGGAAATGCCGTCAAGCTGATGCGTGAACACATTATGGAACTTCAGGAAGCGCTGGCGCTTGATCGGCGAAGGCCGGTTGCCTTTGATATGCTCGGTGTCTTCGGAAGAGGACAGGGGGCTTTATAGACCGACCGCAGCCGAGGCTGATGACCTCGGAACTGCTCAGGCCGTCAGCAAAGCCGAGCAGCAGCATGGCACGGTCGCGCAGGATGCTGCGGTTGAGTGTTTCCAGCATGGCCGATCCTCGGGTAACACTACTTCCTTATGCCGGGGAGGCCGGCGTGCTTGTTGTGGATGCAGGCAAGCACGGTGGCGATGTGCTGGTCCTGACGGTCGAGCAGCGTGCCGCGCTGGGTATGGTCCCCATGGTAGCCCGACAACGCCGCTCGATCGCCGCACCCGACGCGCAGGCGGTGATGTAGAGGCCGACACCCTGTGGGGAGGGGCAGGATTTCCAGCCCCTGTCGGCGGTACCAGCTCGAGAAATGCTTCCAGTCGAAGGCATAGGCCTTGCGGGTGTTTACCGAACTGGTGGCCTCGACATAATCGAGCGATCGCTTGGTAAGCTGCGCTCGGTGGGCAGGCGGCGCGTTGCCTGCTTCATGAGGTGGGGAGGAGAGCCCGGCGTAGGAGATCACGATGCCGACCGATGGTTGCGGCGGAGAAATAGCGTCGCCGACCGCCGTGCTGTCAGATGACGCAGAGGTCTCTGGAGGCTGAATTTCCTCGTTCTGCTGAATGCTTTGGCTATTTCCCTATATCGAGATGCAAAAGGCCGATAATGCAACATTATCAATCATTATATGGAAGCGACAAGCCGTGCGGATATGATCAATAGTGTGGTCTAAACCGCACATTTGGTATAGACTGTTTGTCATGGATTCGTCGGTCACTCTGTTGGTTTCCACGCGGAACTGAGCCGGTCGTTCTATCTCCCGATGGCTGGCGGTAGGGGCTCCCCTAGCGGGTGAGGAGAAGAAAATCCTCGGTGGACACGACCGCCACCTGGCAGGAGAAGCGGGCCGACAGCAGTTCAAGGGCGGCATCATGGGTCTGGTCGCGCGCGCTGCACACAGCATCGCCGACGAGAAGCATCCTATAACCTAGGTCGATGGCGCCCAGCACTGTCGCGAGCACACAGACATCCGTTTCTCCCCCGGTGATTGCGAGCGTCTCGATACCGGCCCGCTGGAGACGATCGTGGAGGCGTCCGTCAAACCATGGTGAATACACCGGCTTGTCGAAAATCAGGCCGGGCGGCACGTAGCGCCGGAGCGGACCAATGAGATCGACAAGATAGGGGGGCAACCTATCGAGGGTCAGGTCCTGCCATTTTTGATAGTACTCCCGCCAGGCACCCCTTGCGCAGTTCGGGGACCGCGGTGGCACAAACCGGGTGAAGGTGGTTCTCGCCGCATGGTGTCCCGCGAGTTCAACGACGTTGCCGGCGATGCGGTTCATCCAGTCCACATGCCATGGCGTTTCTTCTGCGAACATACGCTGCATGTCGATGCACAGATGGTGCCAATTGCCTGCAACGGCAGCTTCCACATCCATGAGAGCCTCCCGAACATATGCGCGCCCGATCGTTCGTCCTACCTGTCGCCGGGGCATGCGGAATCCATCTGGCAAGGCGAGCCTTTTGCCCCGCGCGAAAGGAGCAGGCGCGACACGAATACATGCAGCCGCGCGCTCGCGGCCGAGTGCTCATCCTCATGATTGAAAGACGGATGGCGAGGGGTATCATTTTCATAGTCGACGCGGGTAAACTGCCGGCGATCCTTCCATGCTGGAAAAGCTTCGTGGCGATAAGCGCGACTGCCCGGCTGAGGGCTTTACGCTCATGAGGACGCTCCCTATCCTAAGGCCCCCGACATTTCTAGCCACCGCTTTCGCTGTGGGAGGCTGCGACGGATTTGGATTCCGGCGAGCCACGGAAGCGCAGAAAAATCGACAGGACAATGAGAACGACCGTCGATAGAAATTCCGACTGCCAGTTTTGGAAGGATTCGAACCAGAATTCCGCGGTTTGAAGATGGTCCATCCAAGACACGAGAGGCTGCCCGTGGCGGAGAGCCTGCAGGTTATGTGCTTGCGCACTGTAGCGCAGATGCAGGATGAAGCTCGCGAGGAAGAGGAATAAAAGAGAAAGACCCAAGGAATAGGAATAGACAACGCGCACTAGTCCACCCGCCCTGACCGGCCAGGGAGTATTCGGATCTTCAGTATCGCGTGCCGGATTTTCATCCTTTGGTGATTGCTCGTCCGGGTCCTTCGATTCCGCGGACCCCTTTTGAAACAGGAAAGCCGTCAGGACCACATAGGCGGACATCTGGAGGAACTCGCTTTCCCAGTTTTCAAAAAGCGCAGACAGGAAATGACCACTGACGATGTAGCCGGCGAGCGTGACAGCTCTGTCGCCATGCTCCGCCAGCGCCGCGCCGTAGGTATACCAGCCGGTCAGCAGCATCCCTACAATGGTCACTAGGGAAGCAATGACCAAGGTGATCGAAAGGCCGTTGTTGCGCAGCAGCTTCATGCTTGTATCGGTTCCTTTCCTCGACGGAGAAAAGCTCTCTGGAAATTATTGGGCATGCCCGCACCGCGCGAGCCGCAAGCGACCCTCAAACCGCCTAAGGCGAGAAGGACCAAGCCCAAACCGGTCAGCCGCTTGATTGTCGAGGCCGCACCAGTCTTGGAGAAAGCCGCTCGTTCTCTTCTCCCCGAGCGGTTCGTTACGGGCGCATACGCCCCAGCTCTGATTTCCCGGAAGCATTCGTCCAGTTTCGAAACCTCAGATCGCAGGAAGCTTATCTGCCGGAGAAAGTTTGGAGCCTGGTCGGGCACGCCCACCATGCCGTGCCCCACATCCACGACGCCGCGGGGGATGGGCTCTCCGATACGATCGTTGTCACTCCTGCCAGCCGGCATTTCTCTCCCTTTCTCTTCTTGTGAAACAATAGGTGGTGTGTTTTCCCCGAAACGCCCGGTCGGATGTTCAACTCGGAAGCCGCAAGAAAGTTTCTTCTGTCCCGTTCGGAAATTCCGAAGCGACCCGGTAACCGAACAGGACATCGTGGAGAGACGCAGGTCAGCAACTGTCGGACATCAGCGCCCTTGAGACAGAACTGGTTTAATTGAGAAGAGAGGATTTTCAGCTCATCGTAGCTCATTCAAAGGAAGCGAAGATGAGACAGAAAACCGGGCCGCAAACATCAGCGGCCGAAAAGACGATCAAGGACATCCGCCGTGCCACGCGCAAGCATCATTCGTCGGAGGAGAAGATCCGCATCGTGCTTGAAGGGCTGCGTGGCGAAGACAGCATCGCTGCGATCTGCCGCCGCGAGGGGATCACCGAAAGCCTGTATTATAGCTGGTCGAAGGAATTCCTCGAAGCGGGCAAGAAGCGCCTTGCAGGCGACACCGCCCGCTCGGCGACCAGTGACGAGGTAAAGGCTCTGCGCAAGGAGAGCCGCGACCTGAAAGAGGCGCTGGCCGATCTCACCCTGGAGAACCGCCTGCTCAAAAAAAGCATGATCGGGGATGGGGGCGACGAGGAATGAGATATCCCGCTACCGAAAAGCTTGAGATCATCCGGCTCGTTGAGCAGGCGCACCTGTCGGCCAGGCAAACCCTCGACAAGCTCGGCATCCCAAGGCCGACCTTCTACCGCTGGTATGATCGCTTCCAGACCCATGGCGTCGAAGGTCTGGAAGACCGGACGTCTGCGCCATCACGGGTGTGGAACCGCATTCCCGACGATGTCAGGGACCGGATCATCACCATGGCGCTGGATCATGCCGATCTTTCGCCACGCGAACTGGCGGTGAAGTTCACCGACACGGAAAGCTATTTTGTGTCAGAGGCTTCGGTCTATCGCCTGCTCAAGGCCCATGACCTGATTACGTCGCCTGCCTATATCGTCATCAAGGCCAACGACGAGTTCAAGGACAAGACCACGCGGCCGAACGAGATATGGCAAACCGACTTCACCTATCTGAAGGTCATTGGCTGGGGATGGTTCTACCTGTCTACCATTCTCGACGACTATTCCCGTTACGTCATCGCCTGGAAGCTGTGCACCGGCATGAAAGTCGATGACGTCACCGACACGCTCGATCTGGCATTGGCCGCATCAGGCTGCGACAAGGTCAAGGTCGAGCACCGGCCACGCCTGCTGTCCGACAACGGCCCGTGTTACGTCGCCTCCGATCTCGGTGAATGGCTGGAGAAATACAAGATCGACCAGGTCCACGGTGCTCCCGGCCATCCGCAAACGCAGGGCAAGATCGAGCGTTGGCACCAAACACTCAAGAACCGCATCCTGCTCGAAAACTACTTCTTCCAGGAAGACCTAGAAGCGCAGATCGCGGCCTTCGTCGAGCACTACAATCATCGCCGATATCACGAGAGCCTCGACAATCTCACCCCGGCCGAAGTCTACTTCGGGCGCGGTCAGACCATCCTGCTCGAACGCGAAAGGATCAAACGAGACACCATCAAACAGCGCCGCTTGAACCACCAGGCCAAAGCAGCTTAAATCAACCCGCAGACCGAGCCGGAAACTCCATTCTTCCAAAGCCCAAAAAGTCTCAAATCATTCGACGACGGACAGGTCAGCAACGAAAGTCTGCCGATCCTGAAAATCACCAATAGGAGAATGCGGCATCAGGTCACCCAACATCGGCGGCTTGTCAACTAGGCGGAAGATCAGGCCACGATCATTGCTGCCCCCAGCACGGCTGACGAGTGCGCAGGTGACAGACTTGCTCGACCGCATTTCCCGATCTGCGTGTTCGATAAGGGTCTTGCGAGCCTTATTAGCCCAGGCCTTAACGCTTGGTGCCCCCGCGGGAATCTTGCTGGCTGTCGCCCCCGGTGCTGCTCTCGGGCGTCGGGTCCCGATTCGTGGCTTCGGGACCGGTGGCGCCCGATGGCGGATTATTGTCGAAGGTATCGGCCTGCCCGCCCCCGATTGACGACGTCGTTTCCGAAGTGTTGAATGACGTGCCCAAGGTCCAAAGAACAAGTGTGGTGACACACGCTACGATAAGGACGAAGCCCACTAGCATCGTCGGGTTTCCTCCGCTTGGTGTTGCAGTTCAAGGGGCTGCTGCATGATCGGCCATCCTCGATGGTCGGGCTGCGCAAGCCTTGGTTCGGGGAAGAACCTGTGGGAAGCGCTTTTGTTTCCCATTCAGCAGGATTTGTAATGCCGCTCACCGGTTCCGGCAACGGAACTCACACTGTTCCGCCGATATCGGAAGAGCGCGGGGCGACAGATCAGTTCCGAATATTTTCTTTTATTCGGAGAAGGCGTCCATCCCTGCAAGGGTTTCAGCCGAATTCCGTAAACACCGGGGAGACCTCAAAACACCCGATCTCCGGTGAAGCGCGAGGCCTTTGGTAATTTCCTCATTCAACCATCCCCTCCCTGGCGTGCCTACTTATGAACCTGGCCTTTCCAAAAAAGGCTTCGCTGGCCCTGGTGTGGAGACGAGCGTGGTCGACTACTCAGCCGGAACAAGGAGCTGGACTCTACGCATTGCGAGGAAGGCATCGATAAAGAAAGTTGTTCAACTCCGGGGAGATTATTGCCGCCGGATACCGTCTTGAGCGCTCGCGCTAAAATTCCAACCCCAGCCTCGCCGGAACTTCTTTCGCCTTCCAGCAGTTTTGCCGAAGAACACAGAAAGGAGAGCGCAATGGCTATGAAGAGACCGACAGAGGGCCCGCCTGGAACAACCGAGCAATCTCCCCGGTGGGAAGGGCCAAAGGAGAATAGGCCGAGAGGTTATCTGCCCGCAAAGGACGAACCGGAGGTGGATCGCGACGCGGTCGGCGAAAACCTCCGCGACCCCCGCAAGCGCAACCTTTCGGATGCGCTGAAGACACGCGGTGCAAAGTGAAACGTCCATCACGAGGTGCCTATATAACTGCCGCTTCTTGCCTTTGACTTTACCCTCCGGTCGAGCTTGTCGGCGTTTTTTGAAAGCCAACCAACTCGCCGACTCGTTACAGAGGTAGTTCTGTTCTGGGTCGCACGAAGGGTTCAGGCCTTCGATGTAGATGTATGCGAGATCTGAAGAGTTCCCAGGGACCGCGTGTAGTCGAACCAGCCTCCATCTGAAACACGCTGAAACACGCCGTGTCTGGAATGGTGAGGTTCTGCTCTTTTTGCTGGGCAGGGCCTTTCTGACCTTGCCGGTCGCCGGAGACGTCTGCCTAGGCAACATAGCAAACCGGAGAGCGGCGTGGCGATCAAGGAGGGGATGCCGGACTTCCCTTGGCGGGACACGCCGGCCTCGCGCGCGGCTTTTTGGCATGCTTTGGTTAGCATGAGGGGCTATCAACGTCGTCTGCAGAATGGAAATGCACTTCCGGCAGAAGGAGACCCGATCACCTTATGGGCGGCGGGCGTGGATTTAATGAAAGGATCAAACAAACAGGTGGAACGTTGGATTCTGCCGCGAGCGGGGAGAAATCATGTCCGCCTATCGAGTCGGTTTTATCGTCATGTTGACGCTGGTCTCCATTGCCTTCGTCGCGGTGCTATGGCCCTTTTTTTCCGCAATCCTATGGGCCGTGGTTTTCGCGATCATTTTTTTTCCCCTCCATGCTCGTATCGAACGTGCCGTGAAAGGGCACGAAAATCTTGCTGCCGGCCTTTCTGTTCTAGCCTGCCTGTGTCTAGTGATCGTCCCCGGCCTCGTCGTGGCTATCTCGCTCGCGAACCAGGCAAACGCGCTTTTCCTGCGTATTCAGGACGGCGAGTTCGATCTTACGGACCTTTTGCGGAGGATAGAGAACACCCTTCCGCTCTTCATACGTGAATATCTGGAAGGCGTCAGCATCGAGGGGCTCGATCACTTGCGGGAGAGCGTGTCGGCGGCAGCGATAGGGAGCGGCGGCTTTTTTGCAGGCCGAGCATTGAGCCTTGGCCAGAGCACGCTCGCTTTTCTCCTGTCGTTTGGCACCATGCTATATCTGCTCTTCTTCCTCTTCCGCGATGGTCGCAAGCTTGCCCAGACGATAAGGCGTGCCGTTCCGTTAAGCGATGACCATACCCGGAAATTTGCCCAGAAGTTTACATCCGTAGTGCGGGCAACCGTTCGCGGAAATGTCATCATCGCCATCATCCAAGGTTTGATAGGGGGCATTGCCTTCTGGTTTGTGGATCTCCAACCGGCGTTTCTTTGGGGCGTGGCGATGATTATCTTGTCGATGTTGCCAGCCGTAGGCGCCATGTGTCCGTCGTCGAATGATTTGAGACTTTTTGGGCTTTGGAAGAATGGAGTTTCCGGCTCGGTCTGCGGGTTGATTTAAGCTGCTTTGGCCTGGTGGTTCAAGCGGCGCTGTTTGATGGTGTCTCGTTTGATCCTTTCGCGTTCGAGCAGGATGGTCTGACCGCGCCCGAAGTAGACTTCGGCCGGGGTGAGATTGTCGAGGCTCTCGTGATATCGGCGATGATTGTAGTGCTCGACGAAGGCCGCGATCTGCGCTTCTAGGTCTTCCTGGAAGAAGTAGTTTTCGAGCAGGATGCGGTTCTTGAGTGTTTGGTGCCAACGCTCGATCTTGCCCTGCGTTTGCGGATGGCCGGGAGCACCGTGGACCTGGTCGATCTTGTATTTCTCCAGCCATTCACCGAGATCGGAGGCGACGTAACACGGGCCGTTGTCGGACAGCAGGCGTGGCCGGTGCTCGACCTTGACCTTGTCGCAGCCTGATGCGGCCAATGCCAGATCGAGCGTGTCGGTGACGTCATCGACTTTCATGCCGGTGCACAGCTTCCAGGCGATGACGTAACGGGAATAGTCGTCGAGAATGGTAGACAGGTAGAACCATCCCCAGCCAATGACCTTCAGATAGGTGAAGTCGGTTTGCCATATCTCGTTCGGCCGCGTGGTCTTGTCCTTGAACTCGTCGTTGGCCTTGATGACGATATAGGCAGGCGACGTAATCAGGTCATGGGCCTTGAGCAGGCGATAGACCGAAGCCTCTGACACAAAATAGCTTTCCGTGTCGGTGAACTTCACCGCCAGTTCGCGTGGCGAAAGATCGGCATGATCCAGCGCCATGGTGATGATCCGGTCCCTGACATCGTCGGGAATGCGGTTCCACACCCGTGATGGCGCAGACGTCCGGTCTTCCAGACCTTCGACGCCATGGGTCTGGAAGCGATCATACCAGCGGTAGAAGGTCGGCCTTGGGATGCCGAGCTTGTCGAGGGTTTGCCTGGCCGACAGGTGCGCCTGCTCAACGAGCCGGATGATCTCAAGCTTTTCGGTAGCGGGATATCTCATTCCTCGTCGCCCCCATCCCCGATCATGCTTTTTTTGAGCAGGCGGTTCTCCAGGGTGAGATCGGCCAGCGCCTCTTTCAGGTCGCGGCTCTCCTTGCGCAGAGCCTTTACCTCGTCACTGGTCGCCGAGCGGGCGGTGTCGCCTGCAAGGCGCTTCTTGCCCGCTTCGAGGAATTCCTTCGACCAGCTATAATACAGGCTTTCGGTGATCCCCTCGCGGCGGCAGATCGCAGCGATGCTGTCTTCGCCACGCAGCCCTTCAAGCACGATGCGGATCTTCTCCTCCGACGAATGATGCTTGCGCGTGGCACGGCGGATGTCCTTGATCGTCTTTTCGGCCGCTGATGTTTGCGGCCCGGTTTTCTGTCTCATCTTCGCTTCCTTTGAATGAGCTACGATGAGCTGAAAATCCTCTCTTCTCAATTAAACCAGTTCTGTCTCAAGGGCGCTGATGTCCGACAGGCGCCATGCTTGTCTGGGTTCCGGCGGCGACCTACCTTGCGCTCATAAGTCTTTGGTGGCAGGCAATCTCGCTCGCGATGGTGGGGGTCTTCGTCATCGGCCTTGTTGATAATCTGATGCGCCCATCGCTGGTGGGCCAGGAAACCAGGGTGCCAGATTACCTGGTCCTTATCTCGACCCTCGGTGGCACCGCATTGATTGGTATGAACGGTTTCATCGTCGGTCCCATGGTTGCCGCTCTCTTCATGGCAGCATGGTCGATCTTTGTTGCGGAAAGGCAGTTGGGCGAGAATTCGATTCAGCCAGAAAGCCGGCCTGGTCGTGTTAGTGAAAGGGACTAGCACAGGGGTACGTTCAAGCGTGGCCTGAAGCCCATTTCCGGTATCGGCTTGCCGGTTTCGAGGATTCACTAGGCCTCCCGTTCAGCGATGCAAGATGACCCGTGACCGTCCTTGTGCGGCTCGACGCCAGGAAACGCCCGCGCAAAACCCCTGTTGCGTCGCGCTGTAGCAACCCCGGCGAATGAACGGGATCTATGGCGCACAAGAGGTCCCTCGATGGGCCTATTTCCGTTCACTTTCGGTCAGATAAGCCAGAAGGCGGTCGAGATCCTCCATGCGGTGATTGGCGGTCTTGCCCACAAGTTCAGCGGGAACCTTCCAGCCAGGATCAACGCCCTCCATGTTCGGCAATTCATGCGCGATCCCCTTGTGGCAATCGATACAGGTTGCCTTTCCGGCAAGAAGATAGCGGGTGTGGATTTCGGCGGCGCGTTCGGTCTGTTTCGACAGATCCATCGCGATCGACGAATGGCAGTTCCTGCATTCCAGGCTGTCGTTCGCCTTGAGCCTGGCCCATTCGTGCTGCGCCAGTTCCAGACGCTTGTCGAGGAACTTCTGTCGCGTGTTGATCGTCCCGAAGATCTTGCCCCAGACTTCCTTCGAGGCCTGCATCTTGCGGGCGATCTTGTCGGTCCATTGATGCGGAACATGGCAATCGGGACAGGAGGCGCGCACGCCGGAACGGTTCGAGAAATGAATGGTTCTCGTCAGTTCTTCATACACGTTGGTCTTCATCTCATGGCAGCCGGTAAAGAAGGCTTCCGTATTGGTCAGTTCGAGAGCGGTGTTGAACGCGCGCCAGAACATGACGCCACCCACGAAGCCGCCCAGCGTCAGGAATCCGAGGCCGAGTGTCGCCGCCGGAGTGCTGACAATGCCCCAGGTCCAGAGGATGATCGCTTTCAACCACGCCTTCATTGGTCCGACCCGATGGGTTTGAAGCCGAGTTCGCTCATGTCCTTGAAGCTGTTGTCCACCAGCGGCTTTGCATCCGCCTGCGGCACGTGGCAGGCGGTACAGAAATAACGGCGCGGCGAGACATCGGCGAGCATCTGTCCCTCACGGGTCATGTAGTGGGTGACGCTGATCATCGGCGCTCCCGACCCCTCGGTCAGCTCGCGCTTGTGACAGGACAGG
Source organism: Rhizobium sp. ACO-34A (assembly GCA_002600635.1). Taxonomy (NCBI): domain Bacteria; kingdom Pseudomonadati; phylum Pseudomonadota; class Alphaproteobacteria; order Hyphomicrobiales; family Rhizobiaceae; genus Rhizobium; species Rhizobium sp. ACO-34A. The sequence goes on from CP021375.1 coordinate 18,587, forward strand.
CAGCGGTTGGTGTTCACCGAGAGCTGGCTCCCTATACTCTCGAATATCGCATCTTGCTGCCTGGTGGCATGACCGCCTGGTGTCATGCGCGGGGGACTTTTTTCGATCAGGACGGCCAGCCTGTCCGAATGATCGGTGTCCAACAGGATGTAACCGACCGGCGAAACTGGCAGGAACGACAGAAGGTCTTGCTGCAGGAACGTCAGCATCGTACCCGTAACCTGCTGAGCGTCGTGCGCAGCATATGTGACGAAACACTGCGAAGCAGCAATGGTCTTGATGATTTCGGTCGCAAGTTCCGTGAGCGGATTTCGGCCTGGCGCGCGCCCAGGCCTTGCTGTCGCGTCTGGAGGGAGATGATCGCGCCACCTTCAGGCAGTTCATCGACAGTGAACTCGCCGCAGCCGTCGACTTTGGGAACTGGCGGGCTCTGATTACACTGAAAGGTCCCTCCGACGTTTTCTTGCGCTCGAGCATGGTACAGATCCTGGCGCTTGCCATCCACGAACTCTTCACCAATGCATTGAAATACGGCGCCCCGTGACAGCCGGAGGGCAGGCTTTCAATCATCTGGACAATCTTACGGGAGAACGAACGCTCCTGGCTCTATATCGAGTGACATGAGAGTGGCATCCAGGTACCGACGACGCACGACGATTTGAAGGAGGGTGAGGAGGGCGTGAACTTATCGAACGCGCCTTGCCTTATCAGCTGAGTGCCCGAACCAGCTACATATTCGAGGAAGATGGGCTTCATTGCACCATTGCTCTTCCGATTGCCGAGCGAAGCTAAACAGGGAGTGGAACTGATGAATGAGATCTTGCGCGATCGTCTCGTACTTGTGGTCGAGGACGAGTATTACCTTGCGATGGAGATCGATCGGGATCTGCAGGATGCCGGTGCAACCGTGATGGGACCCGTTGCCTCCGTTCACGCAACGCTTGATGCTATCGCCCGCTCACCGGTAATTGACACTGCCGTCCTTGACATGAACCTCAACGGCGAGAGCATCATCCCAGTTGCCGACGCTCTCATATTGAAAGGTGTGCCGTTGGTGTTCGCGACCGGTTATGTAACGGATGATCTTCCGACGCGCCTGAGCAGGGTTCCCCGCTTGGAAAAGCCACTGGAGCCGCATTCCTTGCAACTGGCGCTGGAAAAGCTTTTTTTCGTAAATTCCGGTCCCCTCTGGAGGATTGCTCCTGTTGCGGGTTTGCCGGGACTTGCCGATCACTAGGCATTCCATTCATGATGATCTCGGTGTGGATCACTCGCATAAGAAGGTTTCCTGCTGTTTTCGGCACCTGCCGCTCCAGCTCCGCAATAAAATGGTCGAGTCCTTGGAAACGAAGTCGCAGGATACACTGATCACCTTCCGGTTGGTCCGCAGCGGACTTCACCACTTCCTGCATAAATGGCCTTCAACCGGATGGAGGAACCGTCTTCGCCGGCAATAACCATCGCAGGCGCATTGTACGACAGCAGATCCGCGCGCTCCCAGGTGGCGTCATTGCCTCTCCCTCGCGATGTCCTCTCCAATTTCGGGGATAGAGATGGTGACGAGATCCGCGCCTGTGTCAGGGCGCGGTTGCCCCACCATGATGGGGGGGCGTGATCCAAACAGAGAATGTTGATCATTCTCGGCTGCGGTCTCAGTTCATGATGCTCGCGCCCTGATCGTCGTAAACATCCAAAAGCAGGCGGCCGAGCCAGTCGCGGACGCCGCAGTCCGGTGGCATCGAGCGAAGCTCCCGCATCGCACGCCGGAGGGTCAGTTCGACCAATCTGTCCGCAGCCTTTTCATCGCCGATCTGTATGCGCGCAGCCAGGCGCAGAAGGGGAAGGGCGCCCATCACGTCGCGACTGAAGTCGGAGGTGGAGATGTCGGGGGGACTGGCCGTTGCAGGAGAGCTCGTACGAGCAGGTGAGGGGCAGCCGGTTTCTGAAGATAGCCGGCATGATGGAAACGTGCCGGAATGATCGTCTCCGGATATGCGGTATAGAAGACGAATGGAACTTGCCGTTTGAGGAGTTCGTCGGCGAGCGGGAAAACGTTGGTCTCTGACAGCCTGACATCGAGGATCGCCGCTTCCGCCTCCGCAAGATGATGTCGCGCTCCCTCACTCGACGCAAAAGGGCCTATCACCGATGCTCCCAGGTCTGAAAAGTAGCGTTCCAGCTCGGTTGCGAGGAAGTAGTCGTCTTCCACGAGCAGAATGTTGGTGTCTCTAACCGCGGGCATAGCGTGTATTCCGGCCCATCAACCGTCAATCTCCCGGATAAAACTCTCCAGGGTAAAACTCCAGGAGGTGAAGGATGTTCCACGAGGCTTGCCGGGAAAGCTGTCCTGACTTCGAGGCGGCTGCGATGCACGGCAATCTCCACAATCAGGCGGCTGCTGTGGGCTTGGCTTGGCCCCTTTTCCGCTGAGGCCGGAGCTGCACGGCTATCGTTGCGGATCGGCTTCCGGCGAGGGTGTTGTTTGCTGCTCGACCCGTTGGTTAGCCTGGGTTTTCGGCGCAGTGGCGCTTCCGCCCCCTCCGGTATCCAGACCGGCAGAGCGAAGATGAGGCCGACAAGGAGAACCACGAGCACCGGCCTTCCCTAGAGCCCCTTTATTGCTCTTGGTGCAGATAGTGTCTTTGTCTCGCCGTCCGACGCGTTATGGTTAGGACGACGGGCAGATTGTTCGGGCTCCATCTCAGCACTCCTTGTGTTTTGCGCAGATCACTCCCACCAATTCTGGAGGCGTCACACCAACGACGGCCGTCGCGCAAGTACTGTCGCAATCCGGGCAGCCCGCCGGCTCGCCAACGTAAAGGCGAGCCGGCTTCGGACATGCCCTCAGTGCTGGCCACCCTTGCGACCGGCGTCGGAAGCGCGACCACGATCATCCGCGAAGTTGCCCTTGCCTCCGCGCTGTTGATCGTTCTGGTTCTTGCTTCCCGTTGCTTCCCGTTTCTGATCGTCGTTCTTGTGGCTCTGCTGACCAGCTTTCACATGTTGTTCATGGCTTCCACCTTGATTGGCCATCATCTTTCTCCATTGTTTTGAGCATGCCGGACGCTCATTCGCCCGGCCCCCTTCTAACCAGGACGGCAGGAACTGCGTTCCTTCGTGAAATATAACGTGAAGACGTAGCCCGGTTCCTGCCCACCCATCGCAGCAGGACTGGCGACCGGAAGCCCGGCGACCCTTTATCAGGAGCAGGCCACCCGGTGCATCAGGCGGAACAAGGCATCTTCGACAGGCATGTCGAGACCGAGTTCGACATATGAGGCTGCCAGAAGGGTTCGATCGACGAGATCGGCTCGAACCTTGCGATTGCCGCTATAAAGCGTCGCGCGATCGTTCAAGATGATACGCAAGTGGTCGCTATGGCAGATGGTCATGGTGTTGCCTCCGTTTTCAGGGCGGGAACACATCGCAACCTTCAGGCGCCTCTGCGCGGAATGCAGGTTGCGAACGATACGTCGAACCTACGCTTTCCGGGTCAGGAGTCCACCCCCCTGTCAGGAAGATGTACTCATTCCCGCAGGACGAAACTCGTGGTGGTGGCGTTTGTCCTGTCTGAAACTTGGGGAGAAACACCGGCAAGCCTGCCCCATCCAAGGCCGCCGCACAGGACCAGTCTTCGTTTGGCAATTTTTTTCACCGCCTCAAGGAACGTCCGCCATCCGCCAATGGTTTTGGGAGTCCATTCAACTCGCAACCAATAGGATTTTACAATGCCCGGCACACCAAAGACGCTGAACGACCTCTTCCTCGATACGCTCAAGGACATCTACTTCGCTGAAAAGCAGATCTTGAAGGCCCTGCCGAAGATGGCAAGGGCGGCCCAGTCCGAAGAAGGCAAGGCCGGCTTTCTGCAACATCGCGACGAGACGCAGATGCAGATCGAGCGGCTTGAACGGGTGTTCGAACTGCTTGGTAAACCCGCCCGCGGCAAGACCTGCGAAGCCATTCAGGGCATCATCGCGGAAGGTGAGGAGATCATGGAGGAGTACCAGGGTACGCCAACCCTTGATGCGGGTCTCATCTCCTCGGCCCAGGCCGTTGAACACTACGAAATCGCGCGCTACGGGACGTTGAAGGCGTGGGCGAAACAGATGGGCCTCAAGGAAGCAATCCCCCTTCTCGACGCCAATCTGCAGGAGGAGATCGCGACCGATCAGAAGCTGACGGCGCTCGGTGAAAGCTCCGCCAACGCAAAGGGATCGATGTTAAAGGCCGGCTAGCCTCGCTTTAACATCGTTCAGGCCGCCCTTGGGGCGGTCTTTTTGCTTCCTCCCTGACCTTAGACCTTTACAAGGAGCCAGACCATGGCAAAGAAAGTCTCCGGCGCCGCGACCCGCCATGCCACCAGAACCGCGAAGATCCATGACGTGGGGCTTGAGCGAGGTGCGGGTGGCGAGCTTCACCAGACCGCGGAGGGCGATGCACCGGTTCTGACGACCGCCCAGGGCGGTCCCGTGGCCGACGACCACAATTCCTTGCGCGTTGGGCCGCGAGGGCCCCTTGTCGTCGATGATTTTCATTTCCGCGAGAAGATCTTTCATTTCGACCATGAGCGAATTCCCGAGCGTGTCGTCCATGCCCGCGGATACGGTGCGCATGGTTACTTTGAGACCTACGCCTCCCTTGCGGCTTACACCTGCGCCGATCTGTTCCAGCGCGCTGGCGAGAAAACGCCTGCCTTCGTCCGGTTCTCCACTGTTGCCGGCAGCCAGGGATCGTTCGATCTCGCCCGCGACGTCCGCGGCTTTGCCGTCAAGATCTACACGAAGGAAGGAAACTGGGATCTTGTCGGCAACAACATTCCCGTCTTCTTCATTCAGGACGCCATCCGATTTCCAGACCTCATCCACGCGGTCAAGCCTGAGCCGGACCGCGCCTTTCCGCAGGCCCAGTCCGCTCACGACACCTTCTGGGATTTTATAAGCCTGACACCCGAGAGCATGCATATGATCATGTGGGTCATGTCGGATCGGGCTATCCCGCGATCTTTCCGGTTCATGGAGGGGTTCGGCGTGCACACCTTTCGGCTGGTCAACGCCCGGGACGAATCCACCTTCGTGAAGTTCCACTGGAAACCCAGGCTCGGATTGCAATCCGTCGTCTGGAACGAGGCGGTGAAGATCAATGGCGCTGATCCGGATTTTCATCGTCGCGATCTCTGGAATGCCATAAAATCGGGCAATTTCCCGGAATGGGAGCTCTGCGTGCAACTCTTCGATCAGGCATTTGCCGACAGTTTCGAATTCGATGTTCTCGACCCGACCAAGATCATTCCGGAAGAAATCCTGAAGCCTGAGCCGATCGGCCGGCTGGTACTCGACCGCATGCCGGACAACTTCTTCGCCGAAACCGAACAGGTGGCCTTCATGACGCAGAACGTCCCCCCGGGCATCGACTTCAGCAATGATCCGCTCCTGCAGGGGCGTAACTTTTCCTATCTGGATACCCAGCTCAAGCGTTTGGGAAGCCCGAACTTCACGCACCTGCCGATCAATGCGCCGAAATGTCCGTTCGCCCATTTCCAGCAGGACGGCCATATGGCGATGCGCAATCCCACGGGCCGGGCCAATTACCAACCGAACTCACTCGATACCGGCCCGCGTGAGGCGCCGGCACGGGGATACCGTCATTTTCCGGCCGAGGAGAACGGAACCAAGGCCCGACTTCGTCCGGAGAGTTTTGCCGATCACTACAGTCAGGCCCGGCAATTCTACATCAGCCAGACACCGCCGGAGCAACGCCATCTCGCCGCTGCCCTGACATTCGAACTCAGCAAGGTCGAAACGCCAGCCATCCGTGAACGCATGGTTTCCCATCTCCTGAATATCGACGAGGTCCTCGCCAGGACGGTCGCCGGGAAGCTCGGTTTGCGATCGATGCCAGAGCCGGCTGAGGCGGCGATTGCGACCCGTCAGGATCTCGAACCGTCGCCGGCCCTCAGCATTATCGAGCGGGGACCGAAACGTTTCGAAGGGCGCAAACTCGGTATTCTCGTTACCGATGGTGTGGATAACAAGCTGCTGAAGGGGCTTGTCAAAGCCGTTGAAAAGGAAAAGGCCACATGTGAGTTCGTGGCGGCGCGGGTAGGCGGCGTGGTGGCCTCCGATGGGGCGTGGATAGAAGCCCATCATATGATCGACGGCGCTCCTTCCGTCCTTTTCGACGCCGTTGCCCTGCTGACCTCTCCCCCGGCCGTAGACGATCTGGTGAACGAAGCGACGGCCCGCGACTTCGTTGCAGATGCTTTCCAGCATTGCAAGTTCATCGGATACGATGCGTCGGCAATGCCGTTGCTGGATAAGGCGGGGATCGGCGATGCCCTCGATGAGGGTGTCCTCTCTCTTGCCGGAAACGGGCTTGCGGGGTTCGTCTCCAGCCTTGGCAGGCTGCGGGTGTGGGCGCGCGAGCCTTCGACAAAGTTTGGAAAGGCGAAGACACCGACGGGCTAGGTCCGTCGGAAATATAACTGCCGGGCACCGTCGCGCTTCAGCGAAGTCACCCGGCTGGGGGATCGGTTGACCGCTGGACCCTCGTCAATCGCCCGTTTCGCTTGCGTCAAGCGAGCCTTTTGGGAAGGTGAAAACACCATGACGAACCTGCGAGAACTGGCCGAGAGCCCCGATGGAGACACCTGGTTTCTGGGAAGCGATGAGACGACCGGCTATCCTTTCGTCATCCATCGCGGCAATGTCGCATCGGGCAACCTCGAAAGGCGCCTGCCGGTGGAAGATTTCCTCGGTCGGTGCACGTATGGTCCCGCGCGAGAAGCGCTGATCGCCGCCTTGAAGGCCGGGATGACATTGGGTCGGCCGGGTGGAGCGAGGATGAGAAAAGCCGGTGATGGAGACTGGCTGAACAATATCTGCGCCTTGGTGGGCGTCGCCGCGCGAAGGTCGATGACAATATCGTCAATACGCGCCTGTGGGAGGAGGAGCCGGCGGTAGCATCGGAGTTCTGGAGCGTCCATATCGCGTCTCTGGATGACAAACGTCGACGCGAGGTCGAGCTTCTCTTGCCGTCCACGAGCGAGAATTGAAGTTTTGCGCCAGGCATCCTGTGCGGGTCGGCCGCGAAGGTGCTTTACGCACCCATCGTCACCCCCCGACAATGGGAGAGCGATCGGCCTGATGCCGTTCGGTCGTCACGTTGACTTGAACCTCCATGCCGACAAAATCCCCCGAGCCACCGTCAAAGCACCCCGAAAGCGGAACCGCCTGACCGGGATCGCGGGCGACACCGACCCTGATAAGGTCGTGATTGCCAACGATGCCATTGGTCGGGTCGAATTCCACCCAGCCGGCGCCCGGCAGATAGACCTGGCACCAGGCGTGGGTCGATCCGCCGCCGAGCATGACAGGCCCGTCGCGGTCGGCAACGTAGATGTAGCCGGTCACGAAGCGGGCGGCCAGACCGAGCGAGCGGGTGGCTTCGGTCATCAGGAGTGCGAAGTCCCGGCAGGTGCCGCTGCGAAGGCGCAGCGTGTCGACAGGGGGCTGCGTTCCATGTTCGTTACGACGGATGTAATTGAAGCTTTCGCGGATCGCGTAGCAGAGTGTCATCAGCACATGGCCGGTGCGCGCTGACTGGCCGACCGGCACGAACTGCCTCGCCCATCTGCCGACGCTGTCGCCGGGGTCCGGATACCGGCGCAGGATCGTCGGCTCCAGGTCGATCGCTTCCTCAGGGTCGTAGGCGAAGGGAAAGCGGAAGGCTTGCCTGTCCATCTCCAGGTCGAGCGGCACGTGTGCGGTATGATCGAGCCGGATCAACGTCTGGATTCGCAATTCCGACGAGGACTTCACAATATCGATCAGGGCGATGCAATTGCCGAACACGTCATGGATCCAGCGAACCGCAGCCGGTTGCGGAAAAATGTCGAGCGAACAGGCGAGCAGCGTCTGGTCGAAACTGTCGCGCGGACGGAACATCAACCGATGCTGACCGAACCTGACTGGTCGGGCGTAGCGATAGGCGGTGAGGTGTCGAACGGCGAATATGGTCATTCCATTCCCAAGCTAGGTTTGGCCCCTGTCATGGTAGACGGCGGACCCTGGCGACCGGGGACCGAAAGGAGGGGAGCAGGAGCAGCACCGGATATCCTTCCCCTTCGATACGATACCCGCTTCGATGGCGAAGCTTCGTCATCGCTTTTTTGTCGATGTGGCGCAGACGATCCGGGGTGCAAGTCCAGAACAAGCCGGGCGGCTCGGTCGCGAACGAGGACCATCAAGCCGGTCAGCCGACCCGAGCAGCAGACAGCCCGACAAGGAAAGGGCCCGGGCACCCCTAGCTCGGATGGAGGTGTCAGTGCAGGGGTACCTCAAGCGGATATTCGTTCAACACCATCGCCATTTCAGTGGCATCGCTTTCGCAAAGCCGTGTAACCTGCCGCCCGCCGATCTTGCAGATTGCACCAGTAAAGCTATCGATGATGCTCCAGGTTCCGGACGCCTCCTTGCGTCCGATGTATCTGTGCCCGAAGACCGGTCTCCGCGCTTTGCCGGCATCCGGATCCGGCTGCGAAGAGGGTGACGGTCGCCGTCTTTTCAGGGTCTTGTCGAAACCTTGGCCTTTCCAGGATGCATTTGCGTGTTCAGATCCGCTCAAGCCCGATCCGATGCGCTTCTTCGATATAACCTGATGTCCGTCCGTGCGATGTGCGATGGGCGGGCTTGTGAGGACGATGATCGCTACCATGGCCGTTCCTCCTTCATGAAGGTTGCGGGGGCAATGTCACGGGACTGGCTTGAATGGTGAAATATGGAAGACATGGCGTCCTCCCGGAGTTGGGGCGAAGAGCATACCCTCCAGTCGGTAGCGCCCGTTTCACGAGCCGCCGATCATGGAAGTATCCGCCCGCTTCCCTCTGATGGCAAGATTAAAGATCGCTCCGGTCGTTTCGAAAGCCTCACGTTCGCGACCAGCCTGCCAGTTTCGCATGCGGTTTCCCAGGGGAACAGCCGGCCCTTCTCAGACGTTTCAATGTGTTGGCAACCAGCAGTGAAGGACAGCGATCGATGAGGATAAGAGCGGGCTTTCGATTGGGATATGAATGCAAACACGACACTCCTATGTTGCTTGCTCTCAACATTCACCCCTCCCGGCGAGTCGATCTGCTGAGCGAACAGACGCTGGTGTTCGATCGACCGATAGAGACCTGGACCTACACCGATGTTTTCGGAAATTCCTGCAGTCGTATTGTCGCGCCGCCGGGCAGGACGACTGTTTCCACGAGGTTCGAGATCTACGACAGCGGCCTGCCCGATCCGGTGCCGGAAGACGCCATCCAGCATGACATCAATCATCTGCCTGACGATGTGTTGATCTATTTGCTCGGCAGTCGCTACTGCGACACCGACCGCCTCGCTGAATTTGCATGGGAGACCTTCTCGAAGGTGCCCTTGGGCTGGCCACGTGTACAGGCCATCCTCGACTTCGCCCATAATCGCATCGCCTTTGACTACATGAAGGCCGATCCTCTCAGAACCGCATTCGGCGGCTTTATGGATCGAACTGGGGTTTGCCGCGACTATGCCCACCTCGCGATCACGCTCTGCCGCTGCATGAACATTCCCGCCCGCTACTGCACCGGATATCTCGGCGACATCGGCGTGCCGAAGGACCTGAACCCGATGGATTTCAGCGCATGGTTCGAGGTCTATCTGAGTGGCCGTTGGTACACCGTCGATGCGCGTCATAACACCCCCCGCATCGGCCGTATTCTGATGGCAACGGGACGCGACGCAACGGATGTTGCCATGTCGACCGCTTTCGGCCCTGCGCTCCTCGAATATTTCGAGGTCCTGACAGAGGAGATCGCCGACTAATCATACCTGATTGCGCGAAATCAGTGTCTCGATCAGCCGGTTTGCGTCGCTTATGCTGGAGGCCGAAAAAAAGCCCCTCCTGCCAAACGAGGGGCCGAATTTTCAACGTGAGACGTTCAAGACGCGAGGATGGAACGCAGCATCCCCATCGCACTGGAAGATGAGGCCAGAGGGCAAAGTGAGACGCTCTGTCGGCCGGACTGGCCTCGGACCGCCTGACCATAGGCAGCCAACCAGATCAACCAACGAGATCGGCGAATTGTTCCCAATACCGCCATGCTTGGGGGTGAGGTAGGCGGCCGACGCCTGACCGTCATTCCCTGCGGGCGACCGATCCTGGCGGATTTCCTGCAACATATCCGTAGTTTCCGGGTTAATCCGAAGCGGGCATACGACCATTTTTGTCACGTTGCGCAGAGGCTGTCCGGTGCCCGGCGGGGCGCCGCCCCGAAGGACAATTGCTGCTTTCAACCGCAAACGCAGGCAACTGTTCCAGTTTCAAGAAACGGGATCGCCACGCCGGCATGTCATGCCGAATGGACCGATGAGTGAACAAACGGCGCGTCTGCGTGTTTTCTCCCGTACGAAAACCCGGGAGATGAACATGGCGGAGAAAAAATCCGAAGAAATTGGCAGCGAAACCGACGTCGAATTGACAGCGAATGCCATCACGCCGCGACAAATTACATCCCTCGTTGTCGACGGAAAGCCATTTCCCGTGCAGAAGGAAGCGCTTTTGAAACTGATTGAAGAATTGAAGCAGCGGATACGCGCGAGCAGGAGGGGCAAAGATCTGGAGCCCCTGCTGCAGGATGCCGAGCATGCTCTTGCCGCCCTTGCTGCACAGGACGACGAGGTTTCACGGCGCCGATGACATGTCAGAAATAGGGCTCGGGACGTGCGTGCCGTGGAGCACCTTGACTATCAGCGGTCCCGGCGACCGGACCCCGACCTTGTCCATCAAGTGAGGTCGATCAGGGCGATCCCAAGGTCGGCACGTCTTCGCCGTCTGAGGACATTCGGCGTTTCCTTCACGACGACTTCCAGTGTCGGCCTAACAAGTCCTTTGACAAAATGGCCGCCTCGCGTGCTGCCGTCCGAAAGACCCAGCACAGCGTGCAGATGCGGACTGGCATTTCCTTCTTCGTCCTCGGCAATGTCTCCGATAAGACTTAGCACTTCGCATTGCTCGGCGACGGGGATTTTCCTGTAGCATTTTTCCTCTATCTCGGAGAATGCGATTGTTGCCTCGCTGAAAGCGCCGATCGCCGTTAGCGACGCCGCGGCGATGCCGTTCTCGTTGGCGAACGCAGAAACGGACGAAAACGCTTCGTCTCCTTCTTCCAGGACCAGAATGAATGTGCGGCCGCTCTCTCCGGTCGCCAGTGATCTGGATTGCATGGTTCCCTCCTTGTTTGACACCACTTCTATTGTTCTATCGCCTAGTCTTTCGGATCCGGATGAACCCCGCCTGACACAGGCATTGTGACAGGGATCTCGCGTCGTTCGATTTCCGTGAGCATCGCAAGGTCCAGAACCTTTTGCAGTTCGGCGGCACGACGGAAGCCCGGTTCCTGCATCTTGCCTTCCTGAATGGCCGCGATGAATTTCTGGTAATTCGTCGCCACCGGATCCACGTCGATATCTTGCCAAACCGCAAGCTCGACATCTTCTTGCAGGCAGGCCCGAAGACGGGATGCGTCAATCCGATGAACGACCTCGATCGCTCCCTTGTCTCCATGCACACGTAACCTCAGTTCATTGAGGTGCCCGGTTGCCCAACGGCTCGCATGAATGACACCGAGCGCACCGTTTGCGAACTCGGCGTTCATGGTGAAACTGTCGTTAGCGTCCAGTTCATACTCGCCGATACGATTGCCCGGGGCTTTCTCGAAGGTCTTGAGGCGTGTGAAGATGCGTTCGATATGCGTCGCCGCGCCATAGGCCGCAAAATCGAGGATATGGATCCCGACGTCACCCAGCACACCGTTCGAGCCGTGCTTTTTCGATAGCCGCCACAGCCACTGTGTCTCTGTCGACCAGTCGCCCCAGGCCTTCGACACCAGCCAACTCTGGAGATAGGATGCCTCAATGTGGCGGACTTTTCCTATGTCTCCGGCCAGGACCATCTGTCTTGCCTTCTGCACCTGGGCAACGTTTCTATAAGTCAGGTTGACCATGTTGACCAAGCCGGATGCATCGGCGACGTCTGCCATTTCGCGAGCCTTGTCATAGGTCTCGGCGAGTGGTTTCTCGCACAGGACATGTTTGCCCGCAGCCAGCAACTGCAGTGTCGTGGGATGGTGAACACGGTCGGGCGTCACGTTCGCAACCGCGTCGAATTCTCCCCATTCGAGGGCCTCCGACAAGGAGGTGAAGCTGTTCGCAATATCATGGCGGACTGAAAAAGCGCGGACCTTCGCCAGATCGACATCGACCGAGGCCACAAGCCTGGCGTCGGGGATGGTTGAAAATTCCATGACATGCCTGTTGGCCATCCCACCCGTTCCAAGCACCAAAAGACGAACCGGGTTCATGTCAGCGGTAGCCCGGCTCGCCAGCGCGATGTAATCGTGGCCCACGGTTGAGGATGGGTTCGGCGGCGTCTTCGGTCGCAACATTGGAAGCCGCCTGACACTGGATCGGCATGGGATGGGGATTGTACGCCCAGTGCACCGCGTTTCGGATGACTTTCTGGACCGTCGGGTGATGGTAGGTCGGATATGTTTCATGTCCGGGGCGGAAGTAAAATATGTTCCCGGCTCCGCGCCTCCATGTCATGCCCGAGCGAAACACCTCGCCCCCTGCGAACCAGGAGATGAATATCGTTTCCAAAGGTTCCGGAACGGAAAAAAACTCGCCGTACATCTCCTCGTTCTCGAGCACGAAGTTTTCAGGAATGTCTGACGCGATGGGATGACCGGGATTGACCACCCAAATCCGTTCACGCTCGCCGGCTTCGCGCCATTTCAGGGCGCAGGGCGTTCCCATCAGCCGCTTGAATGGTTTCGAGAAATGGCCCGAATGAAGGACAATAAGGCCCATTCCTTCGAAAACTCGACTTGCGATGTTCTCCACCACGCCGGCATCGACCGCACCATGGTCCTTATGCCCCCACCAGACCAGGACATCGGTCTCGGCGAGGCGGTTTGCGGGCAATCCGTTTTCCGGCTCCTGGAGGGTTGCCGTCGATGCGACGATCGCCTGATCCATCCGCATCGCAGAAGCGATCGCCTCATGCATGCCGTCCGGGTAAACGCTGCGGACGTCCTCGTTGACGCGCTCGTGAATGTTCTCTCCCCATACCACTGTCCTGATCATCACTGTCCGCCTCCGGATTGCAAAAAACCTGAACTCGCGGCTCACCCCGCGACAGGCAAGCAACCCGATGTTGCCTTCCCTGTGAGTGGCCACCTGATCTTGATAACCGGATGCTCCCCATTTGGTTCCGATCCAGACCTGCGCGTGACGATCCTGGAACAACCGGTGCCGACCGGGCGTTCGAAGGAGCATGGAAACGTTTCTTGCCGATTTTTCCCATCAAACCCATCTCAGTATGGGGACAGTGACACTGCGGCTCTTTCTGGCGCTCAGTTGCGGCGCCGTGGTCGGAATCGAGCGGGAATGGCAGCGGCGTCCGGCAGGTCTTCGCACGCATATATTGATATGCTTGTCGGCGGCGGCCCTCGCTATTGTGGGGATCGAGATAACCTATCTGTCGATCTTTCAGGCCGAGGCCGTCAGGATCGATCCACTACGCCTCATTGAGAGCCTGACAAGCGGAGTGGCCTTTCTGGCAGCCGGGACGATCGTCTTCACTCGCGGCGAGGTGACCGGCCTGACGACTGGGGCAGGCATGTGGCTCGCCGGGACAATCGGTCTTACCGCCGGATTGGGACTTTGGCAGATTGCGATCGTGACAACCGTATTTGCGATGGTAGTGCTATGGCTTTTGCGTCGTCTGGAGCAGACGCTCACAACGGATGATGGCAACAACTAAGCGAGACCGGGTCGGAGCATTGACTGCCGCCTGCATTCTTGAGGAGAAAGGATGAGTTGGCGCACAGGGCCGATGCCGCCTGGGATGGGGAGATGTCGTCGCTGGTTCCATTCATTTTTAAGCGCCTGTCGGCGTGATTTGCGATATCGGAGCATTCGTGGCGTTGGTGCCGCTAGTGTGTTTCCCTTCGGCGCTGGGCTTTCCATCGGGCGTTGTTGAAATCCTTCTGGTGATCTACGGTTTCGGTTCGATTTTCGCCTTCTGATACCCTTTTTACAGCCATGGCCATCGAACCCTAACTTGCTACGACCTGTTTCTCGGACCTGCTTCGCCTTGCGCGTCTTGAAGGCGCGGAAGAGATTTGGCTTGACTGGATTGCATAGGATCTTGGCAACAGTATCCCGTCCGACGTTGGAACCTTTTTTAGCCGGCAAGCAGCGTCGGCCTGTGTTCTGGCGCACTCTGCCGTAGCTGCTCTGTGGAACCGAAACTGTCTTTGGCTGTTATTGGCCGCCACCCTTCTTCCTTCCGCTTCGTCTTGCCGGACAGTGGGGAAGGGCAATGATATTTCGTGCGGCAGCCAAAGCTAGCCGCCCGTAAATATTCATCGGGCAAGCAGCGCCGTCTTTCATTTATGGCCTTTTTTACCGTCGTCTTCATCAATAAAGTTTCCAGTGGCGATGTCCTCGGTAAAACATTGGCAGGCCCATGAAAATTCGATCGGAAGGACCCTTATGAAAAAGCCTCTTCCAGGTGATGACAGACCTGTTGGCGCCGACCAGATTTCGACGGACGTCGTGCTTCTCCTGGACGAAATCGCAAGATCTCAGGTGCCACCGCGAATACTTGAGCTTGCACGCAGGCTGCAGGCTCGTCTCGATGCTATCTCTGAAAAGAAGTAGGATTGTCGCTGAAGCCGTCCCTCAACGGACGTGACGGAAAACGGAAGCTGCGCCTGTCGGACATGATATCCGGCATTGTTCTACCAGGTCGAGACAATCGCAGGCAGGCTTCCGCAGCATGATCCCCGCCGACAAGCGACCGGCCCTTCATCGTTCTTGCCGTTTTCGCAGCGAGGCGACCGAGTTCGCTCGGTCTGCGCTCGCACCGACGGACATCCGTTCCCTTCATCAAGGCTGTCCATGGAACGCGCCTCACAATGGCGCCAAGTGCGGCTTTGTGTGCCAGACTTGTTGCGTGGTCAGGTTTCGCCTAAATGCTGGCAACAGTCATTGCACCTGGCATTGCAAAGTCATGGCTCGTACTTAGCTCACGACAAAGCTGTCGCCTTGCCCGGTTGATACGGCTTTTTATGGTGCCGACCGAACACCTGCAAATCGCCGCGGCTGTTTCATAGCTTTCTCCCAGCATGATCACGAGGACGATCGTTTCGCGTTGATGCTGCGGAAGACGATCAAGCGCCCGCTGGATATCGATCGCCTGGACCGACCAGTCCTGCGGCGGGTCGATGGTGAGACGATCAGTCATCGTATCAGACAGTCCGACGATCTCCTTCTTGGCCTTGCGATAACTGGTGAAGAATGTATTTCGCATGATCGTGAAGAGCCAGGATTTCAGTTGGGTGCCGGCTTCGAAACGTGCACAGTTGGCGATCGCCTTTACGAGGGTTTCCTGAACGAGATCGTCAGCATCCTCGGATGTTCGGCAGAAGGAGCGCGCAAAGGCTCGCAGAGCCGGGATGTAGTTCACAATCTCGGCTCTTATGGTCGTATCAGGTGCAGGGCCATTCACCGGTGTTCTCCGGTTATCGTTTAATTCTCGGGGTGAATGTGATGGTTCCGTAACGCGCACTCGGCTGGATGGTTCCGGTCGATAAGCGAAACCATAAGGCTCGTGGAAAGGCTGGAACGAGACGAACGCCGAGGTCCGGGATCAACGCAGCGGAACCACCGCGCTCCCCATGGAGTTTGAGGCATGTTGATATAGCGGAGGCGAGCATGAACGAGACTCCGGGAATCGATACGGCTCTCACATCCAGGGATCGGCTTGCCTTGCGCAAATGGGGCGCCGAGTTTGTCGGGGCGGGGCAGGTAAGATTTCGGCTCTGGGCACCGGGGGTGGACGAGGTGCAGTTACGGCTTCACGATAACCTTGCCCCGATGTCCCGAACCGACAACGGATGGCACGAATTGTGGGCGGATGGTGTCTCTGCCGGAGATATATACCAGTTCATTCTACCAGATGGCCGGGCGATCCCCGATCCCGCATCGCGGCAGCAGACGCAAGATGTGCACGGACCCTCGCTGATCGTCGATCCGACCACGTTCGTCTGGCAAAATGCCGGGTGGTGCGGTCGGCCCTGGCATGAAGCCGTGATCTATGAACTGCACATCGGAACCTTTACGAGCGAGGGAACCTTCGAGAGCGCCATTGGTAAGCTCAAGGATCTTGCGCAGATCGGGATCACCGCGATTGAAATCATGCCACTGGCAGCCTTTCACGGGTCACGCGGCTGGGGCTATGATGGCGTGCTTCTCTACGCACCGCACCCGGATTACGGCTCTCCCGATGATTTGAGGCGGTTGATCGACTTCGCCCACGGCCTCGGAATGATGGTTATTCTCGACGTGGTTTACAACCATCTGGGTACGTTGGGGAATTATCTGCCGATCTATGCTCCGCAATTCTTCGTGGAAGACGGAACGTCTTGGGGACCGTCGTTGAACTTCGAACTGCCGCCCGTTCGCGATTTCGTTATTCAGAATGCCGCTTATTGGCTCGAGGAATTCCGTTTCGATGGCTTGCGATTGGATGCGGCGGACCATCTTGCGACACCGGGTGACGGAAAATCTTTGCTGGACGAGTTCGCCCAGAGAATACATGACGCCTTTGCAGATCGGCTGGTGCATCTCGTCATCGAGGATTCCCGCAATGTTACCGGGCCGCTGGAGCCTTCAGACGGCCGGGAACCGCTCTACCGGGCTGTCTGGAACCACGATTTCCATCATATTACCCATGTCATAGCGACAGACGAAGCGGTCGGGCATTTCAAGGACTTTGACGAGGATCGCTGGGACAAGCTGCGCCGGGCCTTGGCCGGTGGCTTCGTCTATCAGGGGCAGCCGAGGCTGTCACAGGAGGGAAAGCCGAGCGGTCAACCCAGCGGGCATCTCTCGCCCACATCCTTCATCAATTTTCTGCAGAACCACGACCAGATCGGCAATCGGTTGGAAGGTGACAGGTTACGCGGTCTGGCGATCGGAAAACTGGTCGATGCGCTTATGGCAATCCTGCTTCTTAGCCCGCAAATCCCGCTATTCTTCATGGGCGATGAATTCGGTTCCACCCAGCCGTTCCGCTTCTTCTGCGACCATCCGGCGGAAATGTGGGCGAGCGAGCGCGACAGCCGATTGCACGAAGCGAAGAACTTCCAGACCGTCGGTGACGATGAGGAGGCTCCCGATCCCAATTGCCTGGAGGCGTTCTTGGTTTCAAAGCTGGACCGGTCGCAAGCGGCAAGGCAGGGCGGGCAGCGCCATCGTATGTTCATTGCCGATCTGCTCGATAAGCGGAGGCTTCGGGTCTTGCCCGTCATCGAACACGCAAACAATATTGCCGGCAAGAGCCTCGACGCAGTCGATGGGGTTCTCGCCATTGACTGGATTTCGCAGGGCCACAGGCTTGAACTGCGTTGCAATCTGACGACCGAGCTGCTGTCCTGCCCCCCGGTGCAGGGAAATGTCTTCTACCGTTACCCGAAGGCTCTTTCGGTCGATATCGCCACGAAAGACTGCCGCCTACCCGAATATGCCGTTATCTTCGCAGTCGCGGAGCTGCAGCCGCAGTAGCTGTCGCTGGCATGGTTCCCGCCGAACCTTCCAGGCTCGCAATATCTGTCGGCCGACCCACCGGAGGAGGAACTCTTCGATGGTGTGGTGAGTTAGGCTGTCGGTTCGAACGTCGGGAGAAGTGACATGGAAGAGATTAATCGGGAAGAACGCATTCGCCAACGGGCCTACGAAATATGGGAGGCGGAAGGGCGTATCGATGGCCATCACGAACGCCACTGGCACGATGCCTCGCAAGAGCTCGACCACGGCAAGCTGCCTTTCGCCCCGGACGAGAGGACGAGCAAATCGGGCAGGGCTATCGCTAAAACCAGATCGAGGGATATCGGTGTCTCGGTCGGTTGATCCCGGCTCGTCATCTCCGGGAAGTGGAACCCGATGTGAGGGACATGGGTACCGCATTGGCGGTGCATCTGTAATTCGTTTCCATAATCGCGTTCCCACGAGAATTCGGCTTTCTACCCCGGGTCGAGGCAAGAAACGAAGGGGAGCCATAGGCTGGCTTTGTTGCTTTCCGATCCGGAATGCAGCTTTCTTGATGTCCGATGGGTGGCAAGGTGCTTTTGCCTCCTCCTCTTGAGCACCGCGGAAAAGGCGAGCCGCCGACGGCTGCGGAAATCGTGCAGCCTTGCCTGTTTCCTCCAGCTCGTGCGCCCGCCCTGGCATGCGTTTTGCTAAAGGATCGGCTTGCCGCCCGTTACTGCGATTGTCGCCCCCGAGATGTAACTCGACCGGGGATCGGCGAGCAGCACGTAGGCGGTCTGAAGTTCGGCAGGCTGACCCGGGCGCTTCATGGGAACCTGCAACCCGAAGTCCCGTACGGCGTCTTCCGGCAGGGTCGAGGGGATGAGAGGTGTCCAGATCGGGCCAGGCGCTACGGCATTGACCCGGATATTCTTCCTCGCAAGCATCTGGGCAAGGCCCGCCGTAAAGTTCTGGATTGCGCCCTTGCTCGTCGCATAGGCGAGAAGTGAGGGATTGGGGCTGTCGGAATTTATCGATGCGGTATTGATGATGGCGCTTCCGGCCCGCAGATGGGGAACCGCAGCCTTGGCAAGATAGAACATCGCATGAAGATTGACACGAAAGGTCAGTTCCCATTCCTCGTCGGAAATCTCGCCGATATCGGTAAATGATGCCTGATGCGCGGCGTTGTTGACGAGGATATCAAGCCCGCCAAGCTCTTCGATCGCCCTTGTGACAACGGCCCGGCAATGGTCTGAAGACTTTATGTCGCCTGAAACCGTAATGCATTTTCTGCCAGCGTCGCGTACCCACTTCGCGGTCTCCTCGGCATCCTCATGCTCATTCAGATAGGAGATCAGGAGATCGGCGCCTTCACGAGCGTAGGCAATTGCAACGGCGCGACCAATGCCGCTGTCACCCCCGGTTATAATGGCACGCAGACCGAGCAGCTTGCCAGATCCACGATAGCTTTCCTCTCCGTGATCAGGCAAGGGTGTCATGGCCCTGGTCATTCCCGGCATGGATTGGGTCTGGAGCGAAAAAGGTGGCGTCGGATAGTCTGTCATGACGTTTCCTTCCGTTATCTTGAGGATCAAACCTCCCGCACGTCCATAAGGTTCCTCGTTGAGCACATGTCGATACCTCTGTCCTCAGCTGCCAGAAGCCGAACTGGCCTGCATTCTCGCGTTCACCAGCCTCCTGTAGAGCCCGGCATAACGCTCGGCGCTGCGGGCCCAACCAAAATCCGCCTTCATCGCCTGCAATTGCAGTCTCTTCCAGAAGGTTGGACGCTCAAAGGCTTCGAGTGCCCGGTCGAGGGCATGATAAAGGTCCTCCACCGATCCCGGCTGGAACTGGAAGCCTGTCGCCGCACGTGCTTCCATCGCGGCCTCGTTGGCGTCGATGATCGTTTCCGCAAGTCCTCCCGTTCGTGCGACGACAGGGATCGCACCGTATCGCAACGCATAAAGCTGGGTCAGACCGCATGGCTCGAAGCGGGAGGGTTGCAGGACGATGTCGCTGCCGGCATGCAGGAGATGAGCGCCGGCCTCGCTGTATCCAATGTGCATCACGACCTGTCCTGGATATTGCCGTGCCTGCTCGAGCAGCGGATACGCAATCTCGGGATCGCCCTCTCCGAAGATCACGAGCTTTGCACCGCGATCCACGATCCCGGGCACGACGGGAGCCAGTAGGTCTATGCCTTTTTGCCAGGTCAAGCGGCTCACCACCGAAACGATGGGCCGGCCGTTCTCGACCAGGCCGAACTGCCTTTCCACCGTGCGGCGGTTCTCCTTGCGTCTTGCAAGGCTGCGCATGTCGAACTGGGCGGGAATAAATGGATCCCGAGAAGGATCCCAGACGGTCTGATCAATACCGTTGAGGATGCCGCGCAGCGCGTTCTTGCGTGTGAAAAGAATCCCCTCCATTCCCATGCCAAGTTCTCCGCTCATGATCTCGCGTGCATATGTGGGGGACACGGTGGTCACCAGATCGCTGAGGACGATCGCTCCTTTCAGGAAGCTGATGTCGCCGTGATATTCGAGGCAGCTCGTATCCAAAAAGGAGGGCGGAAGCCCTAGCCGCTGAAATATTGCTGACGGAAACTGGCCCTGGAACGCGAGATTATGGATGGTCAGCACCACGGGGGTGTCCAGGCCCATCGCCCGAACGTAACAACCTGCAAGCGAGGTCTGCCAGTCGTGCAGGTGTACGACGTCTGGCCGCCAATCGCCGATCCCATCGGCGGCGATCCTGGCTGTTGCCAGAGACAGGGCAGCGAAGCGCTTCCAGTTGTCGTGATGATCTGACCCCGTCTCATCGAGATAGGGACCGCCGCCACGCTCGTAGAGGGGTGAGCACTCGAGAACAAGGAGATCGAGACCCTCGCTGTGGCAGCTCAGAACCCTTGCGGCTTCTCCAAGCACCTCCAGTTCCAGGACCGGTATGGGGTTGCTGCACCCGGCAAGTACTGCGGGGTAGCCGGGAACAAGTGTCGTTATTTCCACGCCATGAGGCCGTAGCGCCTTTGGAAGGGCGCCGACGACGTCCGCCATTCCACCTGTCTTGACGATCGGGAACACCTCGGACGCGGAGGATAATATCTGAATCCGCTCCAGACCCGCGGCTTTCGCATTTCTGGACGCTCGGGAGAGCGGCCTTGCAAGCGAGGCAGGGAATGTCTCTTCCGTCATGCTATACTCAATTAGTCCCATCTTATCGTTCTTTCCTCGATCAGCCTTCTGCTCGACAAACGTCCATATCCTCGCAAGGCCGCAGTCGCCCGGGTGGCGATAACGGTGCTTCTTGCCTCACGCCAAAGCGTCAGGAGACAGGAATACGGGAAAGCATCGCACGGGCTGTTGGGATGGCAGAGAAGAGAGTGGACCGGAAATTGACAATCCAAAGGCATCAATCACCAGGATATCCACCCATAATACCTGGAAGCAGAACGAAATTGCCGCGGCTTTGTTCCAGCCTCCATGGTTCGGACCCACGGGGTGGAGGACTGCCTATCTGGCTGTCTGCGGCGGCGCATCGCCAGACCAGGGTCTGGTATTGGCGCCCGCGAAACCCTGGAGGAGAACAATGCCGGTGCGATATTTTTCGACATTTCCGCCGCTTCGAACCGCCTGCATGATATTGTCGCGAAGGTCCGCCAGCTTGACGCGGCTGGCGAGCGAATTGCTCATGATGCGAGCGAAGTATGTCTCTTCGCTTTCGTTTGCCTGCCGTGTCAGCGCATCGACTGCAGAAAGCACCGGAATGGAGAACCCTTCGGCACGAAGCCTGTGAGCATTCCATCCGGTTCCCTTTTCGACGACGTCGTGCAGGTAGGCGACAATCTTGAATACTGGATCGTTGTCGGTGGCCGCTATTCTCGCGCAATGCGTGAAATATGGTCTTCCGGTTTTGTCCATTTGCCCCTCATGGGCCAGCTTGGCGACGGCGATGGCCTGCTGGAGCTCGGATTGCTTCTTGCTTTCGTCTGTCGTTGACGGGTTCATGGCGCCATCTCCTGTTCGACCGGGCCAGGGTTCATTTGACGAAGCCTTGATAGGGGGCAGTGTTAACGAATGGGCAATCGGGTTTTCGCAGGTGTCGGATAGACTCTTCCGCAAACAACCCTCTCGCCGGATGAACCTGCCCGCTTGCAGATGGTCTTTGGTCAGGCCTTGCGCTCGGACTCGCTGTGCGGAATATCTAAAGGGATCGCGCGCCTGTTCATGGTCCTGTGGGATCGCTAGATCAAGGGATTGTAATGGAAACGGGATGGGGAGGGCAAGCTGCCGTGACGGCGCAGGCCATTCCGGCCTCCCCGCAAGCGGAGAGAAAGCTCGCGCGCGCGATAGCCAAGGGTGTTGTTTTATCGAGAGCGCCCCTGCACGCATTGACCGCGTTTCGGTGGCGCGGCCCTCCGGGACGCGGCCATTCTCCTTGCAGAACGTCGAGGGCCTCACGTGGCGAAGCGAGCGTCCTGACGTTGTCGTGCTCGAATACCACCGTGACCCAGGACGACCAAACGCCGTGCGAATGTTGCATTACATCTACTCCCTGTCCGCAATCTCGCAAGGACATGCCTCACCACTTCCGTCCACATACCGCTGCGTATGATCGCCGGTCTGCCGTCGCGGCTTTCCAACCATTTGCGGATCTCGTCATGGTCCGTCGTTGCGATGGCGCTGCTCATGCGGACCTCTGGAATGGGTGACTTCGTTCCGTACGATCCAACCCGTCAGGAAGTCTCAAGGTTCCCTCCGGGCTGAAAAAAATCCCGTCCTCTCCCTGGGAACCAATTGGATCGACGCGCCTTCCTGTGGGATTGACCGCAGGGAACCTTCCGCGACATGAGAAACAGCAGAGCAGACTACCGCATCACCGCTGGAAACTGGGAAACGCTCGGGGCCAATTTCGATGGAGAAGGCGTCAATTTCGCCTTGTTTTCTGCCCATGCCGAGCGGGTCGAGTTATGTCTTTTCGACGAAACGGGAGGCCATGAGATCCAACGACTGGATTTGTCCGAATATACGCATGAGATCTGGCATGGCTATGTGCATGGGCTCAGACCGGGCGCGCTTTATGGTTACCGGGTTCATGGGCCCCATGATCCGGCCAATGGCCATCGGTTCAATCCGAACAAGCTTCTGCTGGACCCCTATGCCCGCGAGCTCGTCGGATCCCTGGACTGGTCGGCGGCGCTCTTTGGCCATGACCTTGATAGCCCGGAAAAAGATCTGAGCTTCAATACACTGGACAGTGCCGCCTTTATGCCGAAATGCCGGGTGATCGATCCCGCAGCCTGGACATGGGCCGGCGACAGAAAGCCCGGCATTTCCTGGCCTCAGACCATCTTTTACGAGATGCATGTGAAAGGCTTTACCCAGCTCGACCACGCCATTCCGGCTAACCTGCGTGGCACATTTGAAGGCCTCGCCCACAGCAAGGTGGTCGACTACGTCAAGAGCCTCGGGGTTACTTCCGTGGAATTGCTCCCGATCCATGCCTTTCCGGATGAAGCCTATCTCCTCGACAAGGGGCTGAGGAACTATTGGGGATACAACACTCTTGGCTTCTTTTCGCCGGCACCGCGCTACTACGGACCGCGCGGGCTTGCCGGCGTACTGGACATGGTTCGAGCATTTCATGACGCCAATATCGAGGTGATCCTCGATGTCGTTTACAATCATACTGCAGAAGGCAACGAACTCGGGCCGACATTGTCGTTTCGCGGCATCGACAACTTTTCCTATTATCGCACCCTCCCCGGCGAGCACAGATATTACATCAACGACACCGGTACGGGGAACACGTTGAATACCTCGCATCCGCGCGTGCTGCAGATGGTTATGGACTCGTTGCGTTACTGGGTTGAGTGTTTCCATGTGGACGGGTTTCGTTTCGATCTCGGTACGATCCTCGGCAGGGAACCGGAAGGTTTCGATCAGCGGGGCGGCTTTTTTGATGCCGTTACGCAGGACCCGGTTCTGTCGCGCGTGAAGCTGATCGGGGAGCCCTGGGACATCGGCCCGGGGGGCTACCAGGTCGGAGGATTTCCGCCGGGCTGGGCGGAGTGGAACGACAAATATCGCGACACTCTTCGCGACTATTGGAAAAAC
This sequence comes from Rhizobium sp. ACO-34A, assembly GCA_002600635.1. Taxonomy (NCBI): domain Bacteria; kingdom Pseudomonadati; phylum Pseudomonadota; class Alphaproteobacteria; order Hyphomicrobiales; family Rhizobiaceae; genus Rhizobium; species Rhizobium sp. ACO-34A. Next base: position 42,324 of record CP021375.1, read on the forward strand.
ACGCCGCATACAGCACCGGATTTTGCCACGCGCGTACTCGGTTCAGGCGATCTCTATGACCAACGCGGGCGGCGGATTTGGGCAAGCGTCAATTTTATCGCGGCGCATGACGGCTTCACGTTGAACGACCTTGTTTCCTATGAAGCCAAGCGCAACGACGCGAATGGCGAGGACAACAACGACGGACATAACGATAATCGCAGTTGCAATTACGGTGCGGAAGGCCCGACAGACGACGAGGTCATAAACGGCATTCGAGAGCGTCAGAGAATGAATCTGATGGCGACGCTGCTTCTGTCGCATGGCACGCCGATGTTTCCCGCGGGCGACGAATTCGGCCGCAGCCAGATGGGAAACAACAACGCCTATTGCCAGGACAACGAACTGAGTTGGGTTCATTGGGACGATATCCCTGTCTCCGGCAAACGATTGATGCCCATCGTCGCCAGGCTGATCGCAATGCGAAAAGCCCAGCCTTTGCTTTGCCGCGATAACTGGCGAGACGGTGTCGCGGTCACCTGGATAAATGCGGGGGGAGGCGAACAACTGCCCGAGCACTGGCAGGAAAGCTTCGGCACGACCCTGGGCGTTCATCTGCACCGTGCCGACCTTGACCCGCGCAAGGGCCTTTGGCCCGATGTCCTCATTCTTTTCAACCCGAGCGAGACGTCCGTCGACTTTGTCATGCCACCGATCGAGCAAGACAGGTGGCAACTCGCATTCTCGACCGATGCGCTTTTTCCCGAACAACCGCAGCTAGTGGGGAGTGCGACGACGTTTGAACTCTCCGCTCGAAGCCTGACGCTGTTCCGATCGCCTGATTAAAATCGCCGGGCGAGGGGAACCCGGCCCGCTCTGCCGCAGTTAATTGTATGTCAGGGAGGACATCATGGAACACGAGGCACGCTACGAACTGTTGGCTGATGAGAATGGCTGGGCCATGCTGATCGACGGGGTCCAGTATGACACCTATCCGAGCTATCACATGGCGGTGCAGGCCTTGCGACTGAAGGGGGATCCGGAAATCAGGCTGCGGGGCAGGATTTCCTTTAAGGTGCAGACGGCCGGTAACCACATGAAAAAACAGGTCATTGTTATCAAGGAAATCCAGCCGGGCTAGCATTCGCGGCCTAGGCTCGGCACCTATCAGAATGGGAGAACGGTATGGAACCTGGCAAGGTAGCCCTGGTGACCGGCGCGGGGTCGGGAATCGGCAAGGCTGCGGCGCGGCAGCTGTCACGAGAAGGTTTCGCCGTTGTCGTCCTCGGCCGAAACCGGCAGGAGATTTCAGCCACGGCCGAGGAATTGTCTGGTGATGGGAGGGATGCATTTCCGGTCGTTGCCGATATCTCGATCAACGAGGAAATGCGTCTTGCTGTCACCCGGGCGATTGAACGGTTCGGCCGAATTGACGTTGTCGTGGCAAATGCCGGCATCAATGGCACGTGGGCACCGATCGAGGATCTGCAGCCGCAGGAATGGGATCAAACCATCGAGACCAATCTTCGTGGTACATATTTGACGATCCACCATACGGTGCCTCACCTGAAGGCCAGCGGAGGGGGCTCTATCGTGGTTATATCGTCTATAAACGGCACCCGGACCTTCACGACGCCGGGTGCGACCGCTTATTCTGCCACCAAGGCGGCGCAAGTCGCCATGGTAAAGCAATTGGCGCTGGAACTCGCCAGGCACAGGATCCGTATCAATGCAGTCTGCCCTGGCGAGATCGACACGAATATCAATGACAATACGAATCTTCGCGACGAGGACAAAACCGCAATACCCGTGATCTGGCCGGAAGGGCAGGTTCCGATCACTGGGGGCAGACCAGGACGTGCCGACGATGTTGCCGAAGTTATCGCCTTCCTCGCAAGCGACAGGGCCCGTCATGTAACGGGAACGCCGGTCTGGGTCGATGGTGGACAAGGGCTCCTGCGATAGTCATTGCGACCGGCTGCGAAACCTGCCGGTTTTGCTGCCCGTTCATTGCCGTCCGCACGCGTGACCGAACGCCTGCGGTGCGCCGGGTGATGAGCAAGGTCGGGCCGGCCTTTATGCCAGACCCGCTTCGATTAGGGAGCATGATCATGTTGAAAGAGAACGAACACGCCCGCAGGATGATGACTTCTTGCGACAACGCTTTTTCACCCTCCGGCGCCCATGGGGTCGAAATGCGTCCCGGGCGTCAGGCCCAATGGGCTGCCGCCCTCCTATCCCAGCAGCAGGGCCGATGAGGAACCTACCATGGCAGAGGACAGTCTCACTACCTACAGGACCAGGCGCGACTTCCGCCGTACCCCGGAGCCAAGCGGCAAGGCGCGTGTGAAGCCTTCAAAGCGTGGACGTTTCGTCATTCAGAAACATGACGCCACGCGTCTGCACTACGATCTTCGCCTGGAATTGAACGGTGTGTTCAAGTCTTGGGCTGTGACAAGAGGCCCGTCGCTTGATCCTCGCGACAAACGTCTCGCCGTTGAGGTGGAGGATCATCCGCTTGATTATGGTGATTTCGAAGGAACCATTCCGAAAGGCCAATATGGCGGCGGCACGGTCATGCTCTGGGATCGCGGTTACTGGGAGCCTGAAGGAGATGAGCCGGTCGAACACGCGCTATCGAGGGGAGACCTGAAGTTCGTTCTGCATGGCAAACGGCTGAAGGGCAGTTTCGTGCTGGTGCGCATGCGCGACGACCGCATTTCGAAGAAGCGCCCCAACTGGCTCCTGATCAAGCATCCGGATGGGCATTCGGTAGAGGCGGACGGAGCGGCAACCCTGGAGAAGAACACGACCTCTGTCGCATCCGGTCGCAATATGACGGAGATAGCAGAGGGCAGGGGACGCAGGCCTACCCCTTTCATGGCGAGCAAAGCCGACGTGACCGCGGACGCGACCTGGCCGAGAACGCGAGCGCCAAAAATCGAACGAAAGCCTTCCGCGAAGGCCAGGTCATCCGATGCGGATGCTTTGCCGGCCTTTATCGAACCCCAGTTTTGTCAGATCATGGCGCGCCCGCCCGCCGGCAACACTTGGGTTCACGAAATCAAGCTGGACGGCTACAGGATCCAGGTGCGCGTGGTCGATGGCGAGGCTTGCCTGAAAACCCGCAACGGCCTTGACTGGACTTCGAGATTTGCGGCGATCGCGACAATGGCGTCGAAGCTGCCGGACTGCATTCTCGATGGTGAAATCTGCGCGCTCGACGAAAACGGTGCGCCGGACTTTGGCGCGCTTCAGGCAGCTCTTGCCGAGGATCAGACGGATGATCTCGTCTATTTCGCATTCGACCTGCTTTTCGAAGGTTCCCTCGACTGGCGTCCACGATCGCTAGTGCAGCGCAAGGAAGGCTTGCAGAACCTTCTGGAGCATGCCCCGGCTGATCGGCGCCTTCGTTTCGTCGAACACTTCCAATCCGGCGGCGATGCCGTCCTTCGCTCCGCCTGCAGGCTGTCTCTGGAAGGGATCGTTTCGAAGCAGGCAGATGCTCCCTATCGATCCGGGCGAAGCGCAAGCTGGGTCAAGTCGAAATGCCGTGCCGGCCATGAAGTCGTCCTTGGCGGCTACGCCACCACGAACGGCAGGTTCCGTTCATTACTGGCAGGGGTCTACCGTGGAGATCATCTGGTCTATGTCGGCCGGGTCGGTACCGGCTTCGCTTCCCGCAAGGTGAACTCCCTGCTTTCCGTCCTGAAAGCGCATGAAACCGGCCGGTCTCCATTCAGCGGGGTGGGGGCGCCAGGAAAGGAGAATGCGGTGATCTGGCTACGGCCCGATCTGGTAGCCGAGATCGAGTTTGCAGGCTGGACAGCCGATGGACTCGTGCGGCAGGCCGCTTTCAAGGGCCTGAGGGAGGACAAACCCGCTGCGGATGTGAAGGTCGAAAAACCCGCCTCGCCGGAAAAGCCGGCCATGCCTGATCTGGAGCCGGTAGTCACCGTAACGCGCGCTAAGGGTGCCAAGGCAGAGGTGATGGGCGTCCTCGTCTCCAGTCCGGCCAAGGCGCTCTGGCCGGACGCCGGAGATGGCGAACCCGTCACCAAGGAAGATCTCGCGCTTTATTACGAAGCGGTGGGTTCAAGGCTTATCGATCATGTCAAAGGACGGCCCTGCTCAATCGTACGTGCACCTGACGGCATCGGCGGAGAACTTTTCTTCCAGCGGCATGCGATGTCGGGGACTTCCAATCTGCTCGAACAGGTCAGGATCTCTGGTGACCGGAAGCCTTATCTGCAGGTCGAGAGAATAGAGGGTCTCATTGCGATCGCGCAACTCGGGGGAGTCGAGCTCCATCCCTGGAATTGCGTACCCGGAAAACCCGAGATCCCCGGTCGTCTGGTGTTCGATCTCGATCCAGGTCCGAACGTACAGTTTTCAAGCGTGGTCGCGACGGCTCGCGAATTGCACGAACGCCTCGAAGATCTCGGCCTCACCAGTTTCTGCAAGACCACCGGAGGCAAGGGGCTGCACGTCGTCGTGCCGCTTGCCGTTGACACAAAGCATCCTTTGACATGGGCTGAGGCAAAAGGATTTGCCCATAACCTTTGCCAGATCATGTCCCGCGACAATCCGGACCTTTCCCTGATCAAGATGACCAAGAGCCTTCGGCAGGGACGGATCTTCCTGGATTATCTGCGTAACGATCGCATGGCGACAGCCGTGGCGCCGCTATCGCCGCGCGCACGGCCTGGAGCTACCGTTTCGATGCCGCTCACCTGGAGCCAGGTCAAGGTCGGTCTCGATCCGAAACGTTTCACGGTTCGAACTGTCCCGGCCCTCCTTCGAAAGACGCTGGCGTGGCGCGACTATAACGACGGCGCGTGTCGGCTGGAGCCGGCGATCAAACGCCTTGCAAAGGCGCGATGGTCGACGTGAGCAGGGGAGCGAGGGGTGCGAAGGCCTGCCTTTGCGCCGGCGGTCGGAAACTCCATGAAGGCGAGAGAGTATCAGAAAAAGCGAAGGTCAGCACAAGCCACGGCAACTGCGCAAGATCGGAACAGGTCCAGCGATCCTTCCTCGCTCGTGTATGGTACTTCCCTGGATGGAGGCATAGTGCGCAAGCCCGGAAAGAGCGGCTTTCTGTATTTTACCGCGACCGGCCATCGCGTACGTGACCGAGGTGAACTGGCTCGCATTGCGGCTCTCGCCATACCGCCCGCCTACCAGGAAGTGGTAATTTCTGCCGATCCGAATTCCCATCTGCAGGCGATCGGAACCGATGCGCGGGGCAGGCGGCAGTACAGGTATCACCCCGATTGGGCGGCAGAGCGCGAGAAGACCAAGTTCGACAAGCTGGCGAGCTTCGCCGAAAGCCTGCCCGACATAAGGCAACGGGTCGATCTGGACCTGCGCGCACGCAAGATATCGCTCGAAAAGGTTCTGGCGACCGTCGTGCACGTCCTCGACAATCTCTACATTCGCGTTGGAAATGAGCGCTATGCCAGTTCAAACGGCTCCTTTGGCCTTACCACTCTGCGAAATCGTCACGTGAAGATTGAAGGTTCGCTGGTCAAATTTCGCTTTCGCGGCAAGTCTGGCAAGGTGTGGAATATTTCCCACACGGACAGACGTCTCGCCGCAGCACTCAAGAGGCTGCAGGAGTTGCCGGGCCAGAACCTTTTCCAATACCTCGACGATGACGGTTTGCCCCGGCAGCTTACTTCGCAGGACGTCAACGACTACATCCGAGAGGCGTCCGGCAAGGATTTCACTTCACGTCAGTTTCGCACTTGGGCGGCCACATGCATGACCGCCTTCGCACTCGCGGCCATCGAGGTTGCGCCCGGCAGGCATGAGAGAGCTCGTCAGATAAACTCGGTTGTCGATGCCGTGGCCACAAGGCTGGTGAACACCCGCTCCGTTTGCAGAAACTCCTACGTCCATCCACGCGTGTTCGAAGAATTCGAAGCCGGCACGCTTCCACGAATGCGCGGGATGGGCAAGACACGCAGTACCCGATTGCTGGACTGGTTGGATGGCGACGAAATCTGTGTGCTGAAGTGGCTTTCGTCTCCGCCGAATGAATGATGGAGGTGGTTGCTAACGGTCCTCGCGGCGATGCTGACCGCGGTTCTCGTTCTGTGTCGATCCATTGTGTTGCACTGTCCGTCGTCGAATGATTTGAGACTTTTTGGGCTTTGGAAGAATGGAGTTTCCGGCTCGGTCTGCGGGTTGATTTAAGCTGCTTTGGCCTGGTGGTTCAAGCGGCGCTGTTTGATGGTGTCTCGTTTGATCCTTTCGCGTTCGAGCAGGATGGTCTGACCGCGCCCGAAGTAGACTTCGGCCGGGGTGAGATTGTCGAGGCTCTCGTGATATCGGCGATGATTGTAGTGCTCGACGAAGGCCGCGATCTGCGCTTCTAGGTCTTCCTGGAAGAAGTAGTTTTCGAGCAGGATGCGGTTCTTGAGTGTTTGGTGCCAACGCTCGATCTTGCCCTGCGTTTGCGGATGGCCGGGAGCACCGTGGACCTGGTCGATCTTGTATTTCTCCAGCCATTCACCGAGATCGGAGGCGACGTAACACGGGCCGTTGTCGGACAGCAGGCGTGGCCGGTGCTCGACCTTGACCTTGTCGCAGCCTGATGCGGCCAATGCCAGATCGAGCGTGTCGGTGACGTCATCGACTTTCATGCCGGTGCACAGCTTCCAGGCGATGACGTAACGGGAATAGTCGTCGAGAATGGTAGACAGGTAGAACCATCCCCAGCCAATGACCTTCAGATAGGTGAAGTCGGTTTGCCATATCTCGTTCGGCCGCGTGGTCTTGTCCTTGAACTCGTCGTTGGCCTTGATGACGATATAGGCAGGCGACGTAATCAGGTCATGGGCCTTGAGCAGGCGATAGACCGAAGCCTCTGACACAAAATAGCTTTCCGTGTCGGTGAACTTCACCGCCAGTTCGCGTGGCGAAAGATCGGCATGATCCAGCGCCATGGTGATGATCCGGTCCCTGACATCGTCGGGAATGCGGTTCCACACCCGTGATGGCGCAGACGTCCGGTCTTCCAGACCTTCGACGCCATGGGTCTGGAAGCGATCATACCAGCGGTAGAAGGTCGGCCTTGGGATGCCGAGCTTGTCGAGGGTTTGCCTGGCCGACAGGTGCGCCTGCTCAACGAGCCGGATGATCTCAAGCTTTTCGGTAGCGGGATATCTCATTCCTCGTCGCCCCCATCCCCGATCATGCTTTTTTTGAGCAGGCGGTTCTCCAGGGTGAGATCGGCCAGCGCCTCTTTCAGGTCGCGGCTCTCCTTGCGCAGAGCCTTTACCTCGTCACTGGTCGCCGAGCGGGCGGTGTCGCCTGCAAGGCGCTTCTTGCCCGCTTCGAGGAATTCCTTCGACCAGCTATAATACAGGCTTTCGGTGATCCCCTCGCGGCGGCAGATCGCAGCGATGCTGTCTTCGCCACGCAGCCCTTCAAGCACGATGCGGATCTTCTCCTCCGACGAATGATGCTTGCGCGTGGCACGGCGGATGTCCTTGATCGTCTTTTCGGCCGCTGATGTTTGCGGCCCGGTTTTCTGTCTCATCTTCGCTTCCTTTGAATGAGCTACGATGAGCTGAAAATCCTCTCTTCTCAATTAAACCAGTTCTGTCTCAAGGGCGCTGATGTCCGACAGAGGGCGATCCGGATCTCCTCGGTATGGATGACACGGCCCGAATTGAGGGAGCGCGCGACCTGATTGAGGTTGATACCGATCATCCGCATGTCTTCGTGAAGCACCTGAAGGGCGGCCCGATCATCAGCCGTGAAGATCGGACGGACGCCAGCACCTTCCAGAAGCAGACCCCGAAAGAAGGCTGACGCGGACATGCCAGCGTCCTTGGCGGCCGCCTCGATCGCGAGGCGCTCGCCATCGGAAACGCGCGCGTTCAATTGACGTGCCTTGCCTCCTGCAGGAGCCGCTTTGCGAGGCCGCTTAGTCAATCAATGCAATCCAATCCGATTCCGATCGCTGGCCTGTCCGGCAATGTCAGCAAAGATGTATATCATTTTTGCGTATCCTGCCTAAGATAGAAACAATCAAAAGCCTCCGCCGAACAGAAGTCGGCCAAAGGGCGTCATCGTGGATGTCGGGCTATCGCCCTCGGGTGCCTCCGGCCGGGCGCTCATCAGGGTTCACCGCCAAAGCCGCTCGTCGCTTTCGATGCGGCGAGCCGTACCGACCTCAAGGGACGCTCCGTTCCCAGCCTCCTGCGCAGCTTCGGAGCTCCTCTCAGGAACGACCGAGACAACGGATCTCGGTCCCCCTGTTTTGCCGTCATCGCCTGTTGGGTGCACGTGAACAAAAGCACTGTCGATGATCGGGATTGTCACCATCCTATACAGTGGTGACATCGTCCATCGGTCGATCCGCCCCCCTGCCTTTCGCCATCGCGAGAAGTGACGGTGGAAAATGGTGCCGGCACTATCTCGCCAGTCGTCCCAACGGCTCAGGACGGGAACCATGCCGCCGGCGCTCAAGAATTTGGGTGCAAAGCAAAACGACCTTCAGGCAAGCGCCGTAGATCTATTCGGAGAGGCGGTAAGCGCTGCGAAAAAGCTGCCGACAAGAAAGGAGAGGGCCGATCCTCGATATCTTCCAGGCCACAATTCCAGATCCGGAAGGATTTGGCCTGCTGCCGCTAACAGGGGCGGTTCCGGCCGAGCAGTGACGGTCGAAAGGATAAAATCGCCCACAATATGCTATCTCATTCTCGGTCCGCTCTCTTTGCTGTGCGGACGAGCGCTGTAAGTAAATAAATTCCCATACATTCGCAGGGTTGTATGCAGGGAGACAAACAATCCATTATATGAAGTATACTGAAGCTTATGAGATACTCCAAAAGGCGGTTTTATGGCATTCCCTGGCTTAACCGCATCTCGCTTTGCCGGCGTGTTAGTAGGGCTTGGAATCTTCTCCTGTAGTATCAGTCTCCTTGCCCTTGCTGGACCTCTTTTCATGCTGGAGGTCTATGACCGGGTCATCCCAAGTGGAAGCGTCCCGACCCTCGTAGCCCTCCTTCTCCTTGTCGCCGGGCTTTACAGTATTTCTGGTTTCCTGGAAATCGTACGCGGTCGGGTGATGAGTCGGGTCGCGGGGATCTTTGATTCGGCGATCTCAGAACGAGTGGCGGGAGTGATCGCGGGAGCACCGTTGCGTATGCAATGGACCGGGGACGTTCTCAAGGCCGCACAGGAAGCAGACCAAATCCGGACATTTCTGGCCGGTCCCGGCCCCACTGTCTTGTTCGATTTGCCCTGGATGCCAGTTTATCTGGCAATCTGCTTCTTTCTGCATCCATTAATCGGCTGGCTGGCTGCCGGAACGATGATTTCACTCGTGCTACTCACGGCTATCGCCGATCTTCTGACGCGGCGCAACACGAAAGGCGCGGCCGAAGCATTGTCGAATCGCAACCGATTTGGTGAGGCCGCCAACCGCAATGCAGAAACGATTGCCGCAATGGGCTTGCTTCCGATGGTAAGTGAGACATGGCAGAAACTGCATTTGAGTACCATCGACCTGCAACGCAAAACTGGCGATATCGCCGGATTGTTTGGCGGCTTGTCGAAGACTATTCGTCAGATGGTGCAATCCGGTTCGTTGGCGCTGGGCGCCTGGCTTGTCATTCAGGGAGACATGACAGGTGGTTCGATCATAGCGGCATCGATTATCATTGCACGGGCTCTTCAACCAATCGAACTGGCCATTGCCAACTGGCGCAATATGATCGCCGCACGCCAAGCTTGGCAACGTCTTAATGCGGTGTTCAAGCTCTTTCCAGAGGAACGGGAGCGCACCAACTTGCCGGCACCTGGGAAGTTTATTGCCGTCGAGGGTGTGTTTACCGCTCCCCCAGGTGAACGGAACAAAATGACCGTTCAAAATATCAGTTTCCGCGCCGAAGCAGGCACGGTGATCGGGGTTGTCGGGCCCAGTGCATCAGGAAAGTCCTCTCTTGTCCGCGTTATCGCGGGTGTTTGGCCTGCGCTTCGGGGTCATGTCCGCCTGGATGGTGCGGCTCTTGATCAATGGGTGCCGAGGGACCGCGGTCGGCATATCGGTTACATGCCCCAAAACTCTGACCTTTTTCCCGGCACGATAGCCGAGAACATCGCCCGCCTCGATAAGGCTGCACCCCATGAAGTGATCATAGCCGCCGCCCAGGCCGCAGGCGTGCACGACATGATCGTTGCGTTGCCCGATGGCTATGAAACACAGGTGGGCGAGGGTGGCATGAACCTGTCGGCTGGCCAACGCCAGAGGATCGCACTTGCTCGTGCCCTTTATGGTGATCCGTTTCTCATTGTGCTGGATGAGCCGAACTCAAATCTCGATGCCGATGGCGACAGGGCGCTCGAACAGGCCATTGCCCGTGTCAAGGCGCGGGGCGGGGTCGTCATCGTCGTTGCTCATCGGAACAGCATTCTATCACAACTGGACATGCTTCTGGTGATGGAAGGCGGCATGGCCAAGGCATTTGGACCACGCGATGCCGTTCTCAAATCTCTCCAACAACAACAGCTTCAGCGCACCCGGCCGACGCGCTCGTCACCAACACCTGTCCTGGCGGTGGTCGATGGTGGGGAAGTGGCAAATGAGAACTGATCCGCATTTGGATCTCGTCCGGTCGGTCCGGCGAAACCTGCTCGCCGGAACTGCGGGCATCCTGTTCGTGTTCGGTGGTGCTGGCGGTTGGGCTGCTACGACGGAGCTTTCAAGCGCCGTCGTCTCGTCGGGTACGCTGGTCGTCGAAGGCAATGCAAAGAAGGTCCAGCATCCGGAGGGCGGGATCATCACCGAACTTCTGGTGCATGAAGGCCAGCAGGTCACCGCCGGCGAAACGATTATCCGGATGGACGACACAGCCGCGCGCGCAGGCCTTGCGGCCGTCGAAAAGAACATCATCCAGCTTCTCGCGCGGCAAGCCCGGCTCGAAGCCGAACGGGATGGTCTAACAACCGTGGAAGTTCCCGAAGAACTGAATAATCGTCTCCGTACCGGAGACGCTACCTCGCTGATGGCAAGTGAACGCCGTCTGTTTATGGATCGGCGCTCTTCCCGCGACGGCCAGAAGGCGCAATTAGCAGAACAGGTGGATCAGTTGAGGGAACAGATCACCGGGCTTGAGGTGCAACGTCAGGCAAACGACGACGAGATGGCCCTCATCGCCAAAGAACTGGAAGGAAAGCGCCGTCTTTACGAACTTGGTGTCATCACCTTGAACCAGGTCAATACGCTCGATCGCAACGCAACCCGTTTGCGGGGCGAAGGTGGCCAGCTGGTCGCCTCCATCGCGACATCGCGGGGTAAGATTGCCGAACTGGAACTGCAGGTTCTTCAGGTCGATCAGGAATTACGAACGGAGGTGGCTGCGGAGTTGCGGGATGTCGCCAACCAGCTTGCCACCCTAGCCGAGGACGAGGTGACGGCTCGCGACCGGCTGAAGCATTCTGTGGTCAAGGCCCCAATCTCAGGCGTCGTCCATATGCTCTCCGTTCACACTGTCGGTGGGGTCGTGACGACGGCTGAGACCTTGATGGAGATAGTACCGCAATCGTCTGCCTTGACGGTCGAGGCGCATGTTTCTCCGCAAGACATCGATCAGATCGCGATCGGTCAGGCTACCAGGCTTCGCTTCACGGCTTTCAACCGCAACACCACACCGGAGGCTTCGGGGTTGGTCATTCGTGTATCAGCCGATCTCGAAACTGACCAGCAAACCGGAATAAATTTCTACCGCGTAGCTATCTCCATCGCGGATAGAGAAGTCCAGCAACTGCCGACAGGCCTTGCCCTCCTTCCCGGCATGCCGGTTGAAACGTTTATCGTAATTGGCGACCGTTCCGTCGCATCCTATTTCATGAAACCTATGCGGGATCACGCAAACCGGGTCTTCAGAGAGGATTGAGCCACATGCCTCAGGGTGAAACGACGTGGGGAAATTTATGAACAGCCGTCTGAGAATACTTCAGAAAGCCAGCATGGCAACAGTAGCTTGCCTAGCACTCGGTGTTGGGGCTCCTCTTGTTGCAAGCTCTGTCGAAACCGCAGCCTTCGAAAAGAAAGTCGCTGCGCGGAACTCGGTTGCAGCATCGGAAATTGCCGAATGCGCCGGGCTCGACGCCGATAGCAAATTCGTTTCAGCGCATATCAAGAACGCTGGCTCAGAAACGAGTTTGCGCTTTCCTTACGATTATCTCGTGCCGCTCGGCTTCGTCGATGGCGGAGTTCGCGAGGCGATCGTCTTTCAAGTCCACGGCGACACCTTCAAACCCTTCACGAGAGCACAGGAAAACGCTCCGGAACAGAAGAAGCGATTCAAGGAAGGCTACCGTGACGCCTCAACAGTTCTCGTCAACATGATCTCTCCAGACAGAGTAAACACCTCTGTACACAATATCGCGATCGCACTCCTTGAGCTTTACTATGGATCCGGCGCAAAGCTTGATGGCCCCGTCCTGCCAAACGGTCTCACCCGTCAGTCCGAAAGACCTCAACTGGGCCAGGATCTGTTCCTCGGGAAAAGGAATGGACGTGTGACCGATGTGATTTCCTGCAGCATCCCGGGACGTGTTCCGTCACCAAACTGCATGCAGAGATTCCGTCTCGAGAATATGAGCGTCAGCACAAGCTATCCCCGCTACAAACTTAACGAATGGGAATCCTTTCGAGATCGTAGCATCGCTTTGCTGAGCTGCTTTCGCCAATTAACCAAATAGGAGCATTGTATTATCATGCAGCTTACGCAGAACAACATTGCGATCCTGAGAACATTCGTCCAGGCCGGTGACCGCATCGGATACTATACTCAACTCGCCGCATGGGGTGACCAGTATGCGGCTCTCGCGCTTGGCGTTGTCACCAACGAAACTCAGGCCGGCGCCACCGCGAATATCTATTTCATGCAAGAAAACCTCGAAGATGGCGTCAGTATCGACTGGAATCAATTGACCAGCCTGAGTATCGACCTGATGGTCGCTGATTTAGATGCAAGAGTTACAAGTGTACAGAACAATGCTGGTGGCAATCTATCAGTTGACACCATTTGGGATTATCACAAGGCCGTATTCGCCAGCTATGATGTCAGCGCCGACGCATGGACGGTCGACTATGTTCTGAACCAGCTTCCAACGCTTGCGGAAAGACAAGCGTTCTGGGATTCACTCGTAACTTCCAGTGGGACGGTTCCAGAGTCACTGGGTTTCTTGGGCGACCTGTTCGAGAACGTAACCGACTACGTGTCCATCTTAAGTGCCGCTATTTCTTCAGATGTTGCGGGCTATGCGGATTATGTAGCGGATGTGACGGGAGCCGGCGCCTTGGCGCTCACCGCCCCCTCTACCGATTACGGCCCATTCTCAGTGACATTGGAGAGCGGATCAGGCGCGATTATTGGCGGGGATGATGTCGCCAACACCCTGGGGGATACCGAGGGTAGCGATGTTCTCATCGGGTATGACGGGAATGATGTGCTGATCGCTTCCTATGGAAACGATCGTTTATATGGCGGCTCCGGTGATGATTTATTGATCGGTGGATCTGGCCGAGACCGCCTCATCGGCGATGATGGAAATGACATCATTTACGCCGGAACCAAAGTTGACGATCCATCCTCCGACGATCCAGCTAGAACCATCGACAATTCAAGCGATTTTATAATGGCCGGCAGCGGGAACGATGAGGTTTATGTCGGCAACGGCAGCGATCTCATCATGCTGGGAGACGGCAACGACACATTGTATCTCGAATCTTCATCCACTAGCCCGCGATCAGTCATTTGGGGTGGCGATGGATCTGACAGCTACTACTTTGCGTCAGGCGCCCATATACTACTTTTGGATGCAATCGAAATATCAGAAGCAATTCTACTTAATCTAGACATCGGAGCATTGTTCCAAGCATTTAATGACGCGTATTCAGCGGAATATCCGTACAATTACATTATTTTCAACATCGAAAATGACGACAAAATATTTATAGATGGAATTGATGTTTCATCAATTTCGGTAGAAACTGACATTTCTATAGAAGAATATGATGATTGTGGCTTCAATTATGAGGCCTTAGATACTCCCGGGAGTGAATACACGAAATATTATGCCTATTCTATATCAAAATCAACTTTCGTGACGACTGAGCGTCGTTTTGTCGTTGACGGAAGTGAAGAGGTATCGGTTTCGCTTGGAGAGATACAAGGCCCGCAGGGTGTCGGCACCTACAATTCAGCTATTTTTGAAGTTGAAGGACAATCATACACCATCGATGGCTTTCAGAACGGAGACGGAAGCATCAACATTGCGGGAAATGGAATATATTGGGAACAAGAGCACAAGTCCACCACTGTCGAGATTGATGTTACATCTGTTAATGAGACCATTACGGACGAGCACAATAAAACTGTTTATTATATTCCATACCAATATGTAACAACAAGTGATCCAGTAACAACAACAGTTACAGACAGCATAGATATTTATTTAAAGCCTACTGGATTTGACAATCGCAACCATATGACCATCGATTTGAATGAATATCAAGTCGATGGACTTAACTTGGATGACTCGCCCCCGGAACTCCGGGATCCAACGGGATTATAGATGGAACAGATGACGATGACGTTCTAAGCGGAACGTCTGGGGATGATTACCTGCGCGGTTTGGGCGGAGACGATATTGTAAGAGGGGGCAGTGGAAGCGACACCTATCTTTTCGGCTGGGGTGACGGCAATGATGTAATTGAAGATTGGGCCGACAGTGGTTCCACTGATGTTCTGGAGCTAGGTGACTTGATAGTCCCAGAATCCGTTTACATAGATCGGGGAACAGAGGATTTTTGGGACATCTTTCTCGACTTCGGCGGCGGCAATTCGGTCACGATCAAAGGCGGCTTTATCGGCGGTGGGACGGTGATTGAAGAGGTGCGTTTTGACGATAGTACTATGTGGACCGTGGACGATATCCGTCAGCTCTACCTCGACCAGATCTCAACGGAAGGAGATGATGCAATCTCAGGCTTCATTGATGTCTCCGATCTTATTCACGCCAAAGCCGGCAATGATACGATCTATGGTTATAGCGGCAATGACGCGATTTATGGGGAAGAAGGGGACGACATTATTTTCGGCAACGATGGTGATGACACCATTATCGGTGGTCAAGGCAACGATTATCTTGTGGGCGGGGCCGGATCAGATACCTTTGTCTTCAATGCAACGGACGGCCAAGATTGGATCGATGATCTTGAAGTTGGTATCGACAAGATTGATTTGCGCGGCGTCACCAATCTGACCAACTTTGCTGACGTCCTGGCAAATGCTTCTGAATGGGTGAGCGGCACCACATGGCTTTATGCCGATGCGAACAACTATTTGCGCCTTGAGGGTGTGTCCATTGCCAACCTTCAAGCAGGCGACTTTATATTTGCGTGAGAGCCAGCCGATAAACCTGACTATGAAGTATCGTTTGTGATCAAGATCCGTGAACAAAGTTCATGCACTTGATCATCGCCGCACTCAACCGTCGGGGTGAAGACGGCGAACTTGCCGTCTCCACCTCAATGTCGCGAGAGAGTTCCCCGGACCGAAGTTATGGGCTGTTTGGGTCAATCAGGATTTACGGAGGAGGTGGCGGCAATGCTGCGGTTGAGATCAGCTTGCGACCAATTCTGACGAAAACGATGTAACAAATGTGATTGTCTGAAGGATTCGCAGACCGAGGAACACCCCTTAAGCGCAGCCTTCTGCGGTCCGTCCATACCAACATATTTCGCGGATTTCCGGCACGTCTACCGCCCCGTCGCCACACCCTATTCCATGAATAGAAAAGCGGGTTCAAATACCCCGATTCTCGGGGACACCTGACAATTATTTAGAACTAATGTTTTGGAGAACACGACATGAGTGTAGAATTTACCGGCGTTAATCTATCAGGTCTTGAGTTTGGTGGCACGGGCGGGACCCTTGGAACCAACTATATTGCCAACGGCGAGACACACTATGACTATTGGTCGGATGCCGGCGCAAATACCATTCGCCTACCGTTCACATGGGAACGGTTACAGCCTCAGGCGAACGGCGCACTCGACGCGGACTACCTGCAGCTTCTGCATGACGCGGTGGATTATGCCCAGGCTCATGGACAACTTCTGATCCTCGACATGCATAACTTCGGAGAATATTCCGGTCAAAGCATGGCAGGAGGGTCAACGGCATTGAAAGATGCCTATGCCGATGTTTGGGAAAAGATCGCCAACGAATTCAAGGACGAACCAAACGTCTGGTTCGGAATCATGAATGAGCCGCACGATATCGCGGTGGGAACATGGATGGACTTTGCCCAGGCCGCGACCGATGCAATTCGCGATACCGGGGCCGAAAACAAGATCCTGGTTCCAACAGTGGACTGGTCAGGAGCCTATCGATTCAACGATACAGACTACCTGGACGAAATGGCCGCCTATGAAGCGTTCACCGACCCGGCCAACAACTTCGCCTTCGAAATACATCAATACCTCGATCAGTATAGCGGCGGTGTCTCTGGTGATGCCGTCGATGGCAGGGGAGCCACTGTCATGCAAGGTGTGACAGATTGGGCTCGCGAAAACGGGTTTGAACTTTTTGTTGGTGAATTTGGTGTCGCGGCGGACGGTGCCAATGCCGACGAGTATACAGACTTCCTGAATTTTATGGACGCCAACAGCGACGTGTTCCTTGGCTGGACCGCTTGGGGAGCCGGTGAATGGTGGCCTACCTCCTACCACTACTACCTAGGAGCGCAAGACGGCTCGGGCACCGATATCTTGGACGACTTTTTCAATCCATCTCCCGTGGACTTCGACAACGAAGCCAATAGCAGCAACTTTATCAGGGGCACATCGAGTTCGGATATTCTCACCGGAACTAGCGTGGCCGATACCATTCTCGGGAACGCCGGCAACGACGTGCTGGAAGGCCTGGCGGGCGATGACGTTCTGAATGGTCAGGCAGGTGATGATGTGCTGTTCGGCGGCGCAGGTAGTGATACCTTCGTCTATCAGACGGGCGGCGGCATCGACTATGTCAAGGACTTCAATCTGGCCGATGACGTCGTTAGCATCAACGTGGCCGGCTACGAGACTTTCGCCGAAATTCAGCCGCTGCTGCAGCAGTGGGGGCCGAACGTCGCCATATATTTCGATGCCAATAACTATCTCGTCATCGAAAACTCTTCGCTGACTGATTTGAGCTCGCGCCATTTTACGTTTGATACCAGCCGTAGCCTCTTCACTGGAACGTCAACAGCGGAATATATCGGCGGCACGAACGGCCGTGACACTATTCTTGGTGGCGTCGGGAACGACGTGCTGGAAGGCTTTGCAGGCAATGATATTCTGAATGGACAGGCAGGGGATGACGTGTTGTTCGGCGGAGATGGGAACGACATTTTCGTCTTCCAGTCAGGCGGCGGCGTCGACTATGCCAAGGATTTTGACCTGGCACACGACCAGATCAAAATCGATGTTGTCGGTTATGACGAGTTCGCTGATATTCAGCCGTTGCTGCAGCAATGGGGCAGCAATACCGCTATCTATCTGGATGCAAACAACTATCTCGTACTGGAGAACGTCAGCACGGCTGGTCTGAACAGCAGCCACTTTTTATTGGCTTAAGCGGGGCTTTGAAGTCTAAGAAAGTGCCGCCGACGATCAGTCGGCGGCACTGAACATCGTCTTCATGGTGTCCGCTCCGGTCACGCTGGCTTGGTCAGACGGTTGGGAACGTTAAGAAGAAATCGCTTGATCGCCGAATTCAACCTGCGCTCCACTACAAGGTGAAAAAGGATGGAGAAGATTGTTAGCAAGCCGGATACCACGACAATAGCTGCGCCTGCAGGGAAATGATCAAGCAAGGCAGCAATTGCGATGTAGCCTATATTCTGGTGCACGAGATAGAGCGCGTAGGTGGCGCCTCCGAGAACCTGAGCGGCGGGCCAAAATTTTCGGTTGATCTTTAGGTTGACGAGCAGAATGAAAATGACAACCGATAAGATGATGATGGCTGCGATGACTGCCCGTGAAAGCTCAACGGAATAAGCATTTTCATACCAGCCAGCGCCGGCGAACGCAGTGAAGAGGGAATAGGCGGCCGCCATGAAGAACAGGCCTATCCCATAGGTGGTGACATTCTGCCTGAGCCGGTTGATCACAATTCCAAGAGAAAAAAAGCCGCTATATTCGGTGATGAGCAGGTTTTGCATGTCCTCCGATCCGATGAAGGCTTCGTTCACGAAGGAAATTGCCATCCAGACCGGCAAAATCTTGAGGATATGTCGAAACTGTCCGGCGGTGACGATCAGGAATACCCAAGCATAAAACATGATCTCCAGCACGATCGACCAATAGACGCCATCTACGAACGGTTCGCCCAAAATAAGGGAGAAGATGAATAGATTCGCGATGTATTGCATCGCATCCACATGAAACTGCGGGTTGCCGGAGAGCGCGATCGTCGCCGCTGTGAGGCTCATTATGATGAGGAATGTCGGGTAGATGCGCACCAATCTGGAAACGAGAAAGTCGTACGGCTTGTGGTCCTCGGCAGAATAAGAGATCACAAACCCGCTTGTGATGAAGAATACGCTGACGCTCAGGTAGCCATAGCTGGCGATCGCCTTCAGGAATTCAGGAATTTCAAGGGCCGGTAGGTCACCGGCTGCTTCGCCGCGAAAGGCAAAATGAAAGAGCATGACGGCAAGCGCGGATGCGACCCGCAGAATGTCCAGCCCATAAAGGTGTTTCATGTGTATTCTGAAGCCTTTTGGAAAATTGATATTAAGTTAGGAGGGCGAGGGAGCATTTTTCTGCGATGTGCGTATAGGCAAAATCTCTCCCGCCTTTGTCTTGTATCGCTATCTCAGATTTCTTAACGTCTTATAGCTTTTTAGTTGCAAACATTACGCAAGCAATCGCTATTGTTGCTGACATTTGGGCTCCAGGCCTTTTCGCGCTTAGGCTGATTCACTCGCTGCAGGGAAACTACAGTGATTCGCAGCCTCGACTCGTTAATCAGCCGGCAATATTGGCCAAATACCGGCTATGATATAGACTCGTTCCGATAGGCGACTGGCCACCTTGCCCGCCGACGACAACAGGCACATCCCGTAAAGTCCATAATACCCAGTGGCAACGGTCGAGCAGATAAAGACGCCGGAACTTAATCAGAATGATCTGACTTCTGCTTCGAGGAGCCCCGTATCAGTTAATGGAGATACCGCAAACGTCGAGTTGCTCTTGCTGAGGGCGCCAGGCTCCACGCATCTGTAGCGGCTCTTGTCACTGCAGAACTCGAAGCGCCGCCTGCAGGCCCCGGAGCTTGTGACCAGCACCCGATAACCGTCCACGCACTCGTCGAGGACCTCAAGTTCCTTACCCCAGACCCAGCCGCCATAGCGGGTACCTCGATCCGAACGGAGCACGATCTCGAAATAGTGGCCTCCGCCGGCCTCTCTCATCTTGAACACGAGATCGAGATTGTCTTCATCGCTTGTGTCAAGCTCTCCCGAAGACAACCTGAGATGGGCAATCTTTGCCTCGGCAAGCGCTCCGATCGGATAAAATGGCTGGCCCATGAACCACATGAATTCACTGATCGCATAACCAAGCTTGCTGCCCTCAAATCCGCGCGCCGACCAGTCGATCTCCGAAACCGAACAGGCCCAGGCCTTGTTGGCAAAGACCGGCGACAAGGCCTCGCAGAACGGGCGGTCGAAACCGGCATTATGGGCAATGATGAGATCGGCCGGCTCGATGAGCGATCTCAGTCGCTGGGTGTCGATTGCCTGACCGGTGAGCATCTCCTCGGTGATCCCGGTCAGACGGGTAATCTCCGGGGGAAGCGGATTGCCTGGCCGCCGGAGGCCGCCACGTCGCCAATGTCTCCATTGTCGTCAAAGGAAAAGGAAACGAGACCGATTTCGATGATCTCGTCCGTGCGGAAGTTAAGCCCGGTCGTTTCGGTATCGACAATCACCCCTCGCCGCGGAAACTCGGGCCGAGGATGTTCGACGATCGCCGGAGGCACGAGCTTGCGCAGGATCCGGTACTTGCCGGTCGCTTCAAGGTGTTTCGCCATCTCCTCGTCATCGAGGACATGCTCGTCACTTTTTCCAGGAACGGTTCGTCGCCTGGTATCGGTCGGCGGCGTCGGCTCACCCGCAGGAGCAAAGAATTCAAGCTGCGAGGCCATGGGGCTCCTGTTCGATGAAGATAGAACTGTGAGTATCCAACATCGGCAGCGGCTTGAGAGATCGCAATCTCGATAGCCCACTGTGCACACCGTGAATATTGGGCAAAAAGCGGCATCCAAAAATATCACCGCAAGCGCAGTTATACCGCCGAACCCTAGCCTCCAAGGTTATCACGCCCCAGACGGACGGCTGGTTCATGCGGCTACGTCGGAAACAGAAAGCATGAGATCGCTCCCAAAACCATAACGACTAGTACCGCTGCCGCAACCCATCCAGAGCGTGACCAGGGTTTCGGAGTATAGTCGTTGTCAGGCCCGGGCGCCTTGTCCCATCCACTAGCCATTACAATCTCCCTTTTAACTGCACCTAGCGCCAAACATCAAAAATATCTCCACCCTCACTGGTTGTGGTTGCATCATCCACGAAACTACGCCAGATTTTGCGCCGGGGGCAAGATCATGAGCAAACGACATCTCTTCGCCGGAGCGATAGTAGTATTTCTGGCGATCAGATTACTCGGCTCGGATACATCACCATCGCCCGACGCCCCGTCAGCCGACGTGAACCGAGAAGCTGGCGACCTAAGGCAATCTGATCAACATCGAACCAGTTACCATCCTCGTCGCCTAAGGAGGTCACTGCGCCGAAACAACCCACGCCATCGTCACCGATTACCAATAATCCAAGCTCAAAGCTGCCGGTTCTCTTCGTTCAGGGGAATGCGGTTGCATTCAGGGATGCACCGTCCGCCCAGGGCAAAATCCTGGATCGCAACACGATTCTTGTCCGATACAGCCACAAAACCGAAACAGCCAGTCGTCAAACAACCTTCTGCCGCGAAACCCAACCCACCTTCAGCTCCCGTGATTACGGATAGGCCACAGGACAGAACGGAGAAGACGGCGAGATGAAGGATACGATGATTGGGATCGATCCGACCATCCTCTGACAGAACGTGCGGGGTGGGTAGAGCGGCAACCACGCCATCTATACAGAAGAGGATGCGTCAACTTTCAAAGACGGGGCACCAGCCGGAGAAGTTCTTTCGTGTAGCTGTGCTGCGGGTTCGAAAAGAGCGCTTCCGTCTCGGCGACCTCGCACAGCTTGCCATGGCGCATGACGGCGATGCGGTCGCACATCTGGCGCACGACCGGCAGGTCGTGGCTGATGAAGAGCATGGTCAGCCCCAGCCATTCCTGCAGGTCCTTCAAGAGGTTCAGGATCTGCGCCTGGATGGAGACATCGAGCGCCGAGGTGGGCTCGTCGCAGATCAGGAAACGTGGGCGCGTCGCAAGCGCGCGGGCAATCGAGATGCGCTGGCGCTGGCCACCCGAGAACTCGTGGGGGAATTTGCGGCCGGCATCCTGTCCCAGGCCAACGAGGTCGAGGAGATTGGCGACGATGATGTCGCGCTCGTGCCTGTCCGGCGCCAGTCGGTAATGCTCGATCGGCTCGGCAATGATGGCATCGACGCGCATGCGCGGATTGAGCGACGAATAGGGATCCTGAAAGATCATCTGGATCTGCCGGCCGAATTGCCGGCGGCCGTTCTCGCTGCTCAACGCCTTGCCGTCGAAATTGATCGAGCCGGCTGATTCCCGGTAGAGCCCGGCCAGAACGCGCGCGACCGTGGACTTGCCGCTGCCGGATTCACCGACGAGACCGAGCACTTCCCCGTTCTTCACGTCGAGGGTGAAATCCTTGACGGCATCGAAATAGCGACGCCTTCTGCGGAAGACGGAACGGTGGGTGAGGAAGCGCATGCCGAGATCGTTCATTTCGACGAGTGGCGTCGAGCGGACGGTTCGCTCCGGAGCCGTCGCGCTGCCGCCCTGTCCGAGCCAGTGGCTGCGGACATCGAACTGCGGCGCGGGCTTGCCCGAACCCTCGATGAAATCGACGCGCGGGAAGCGCTCGAGCTTGATATCGGCCCGCGGCACCGCGCCGATCAGGCTTTTGGTGTAGGCGTGGGTGGGCGCATGGATGATCTGCTGCGTCTCGCCGGTTTCCACCACGCGGCCGCGATACATGACGGCGACGCGGGTCGCGGTCTCGGCGATCACGCCCATGTCGTGGGTGACGAGCAGCACGCCGGCATTGCGTTCGGCGGCCAGCCGCTTGATGAGATCGAGGATCTGCGCCTGCACCGAAACGTCGAGCGCCGTCGTCGGTTCGTCGGCGATGATGAGGTCGGGATCGGTGCAGAGCACCAGCGCGATCACCACGCGCTGTCGCATGCCGCCGGAAAACTGGTGCGGATACTGATCCATGCGGTGTTCGGCATCGCTGATGCCGACCTTTTCCAGCAATGCGATTGCATCGCGCCGTGCCTGATCGGCGCTGACGGAACGATGGGTGCGGATGGTCTCGGTCAGCTGCCGGCCGATGGTGTAGAGCGGATTGAGGCTGGTCAGCGGATCCTGAAAGATCATCGAGATGCGCTTGCCGCGAATGCGGCGCATCGCTTCCGCGCCGAGATTGTCGATCCGCTCGCCATCGAGTTCGATCGCGCCTTCGGCAATCCGGCCGGGCGCATCGAGCAGGCCCATGACGGCGCTGCCGATGGTCGACTTGCCGGCGCCGGATTCGCCCACCAGACCGAGGATTTCGCCATGGCGGATCTGTAGGGCCACGTCCTCGACGGCGACGAAGGTCTTCAGGCGTCCGGGATATTCGACCTTCAGGCCCCTGATGGCGAGAAGAGGGGGCTTTGCGTCCGTTTCCTGCATGGATGAGGTCCCTTCCGCAGTCATCGCAATTTCGGGTCGAGCGCGTCGCGCAGCCAGTCGCCGAGAAGATTGACGGACATGACGAGCAGGGCGAGCGTGAGGCCGGGGAAGATCACGATCCAGCGCTCCCCGGAGAAGAGGAAGTTGTTGCCGATGCGGATCAGCGTGCCGAGAGACGGCTCTGTCGCCGGCATGCCGACGCCGAGGAAGCTCAGCGTCGCCTCGCCGAGGATCGCCACGCCGAGATTGATCGTCGCGATAACCAGAACCGGGCCGAGCACGTTGGGCATGACGTGCTTCAGCATGATGACGATGGCCGGACGGCCGATGATGCGCACGGCCTGAACGTATTCGCGGTTCTTCTCCACCATGGTGGAGGCCCGCACTGTGCGCGCCACCTGCGGCCAGATCGACAGCGCCAGCGACAGGATGATGACGAAGAGCGCCAGCCGGTCGTGCTGTTCGCGCGGAAGGATGCCGCGGCTGATGCCGTCGATCAGAAGCGCCACCATGATCGCCGGAAAGGTCATCTGGATATCGACCACCCGCATGATGAGGCCATCGACGAAGCCACCGAGATAACCGGCGAGAAGGCCGAGGATCAGGCCGATGACGACCGCGAGCCCGACGGCGATGAAGCCGACGGCAATCGAGGTGCGAGTGCCGTAGAGAATGGCCGACAGCAGGTCGCGGCCCTGATCGTCGGTCCCGAGCAGGAAGGTCCAGTCGCCGTCCTCCTGCCAGACCGGCGGGATCAGCGAGTTCATCAGGTCGACGGTTGCCGTATCGAAGGGATCGTGCGGCGCGATCCATGGCGAAAGCAGCGCACAGAGGATCAGGATGGTCGCGCCGATGGCAGCGCAGACCGTCAGCGGCGAGGTGAGGAACTTGTAGAGCATGTCGCTCTTGATGGATCTGGCCAGTCGTCCGGCTGCCATGGTCAGTGCCCTCCCGAAGCGTTATCGGCGCGAAGACGCGGATCGACGGCGTAATAGAGAAGGTCCACGATCAGGTTGATGATGACGAAGATCGCCGCCACCAGCAGCAGGTAGGTGGACATGATCGGAATGTCCGCCGTTGAGATCGCCTGCAGGAAGAGAAGGCCGATGCCCGGCCACTGGAAGACGCTCTCGGTGATGATGCCGAAGGCGATTATCGAGCCGAGCTGAAGGCCGGCGATGGTCATGACTGGAACCAGCGTGTTCTTCAGCGCATGGCCGAAATGGATGGAGCTGTTGCGCAGCCCTCTGGCTCTCGCGAACTTGATGTAGTCGGCGCGCAGCACCTCCAGCATTTCCGAGCGGATGAGGCGCATGATGAAGGTGAGCTGGAAAAGGCCGAGCGTAAAGGCCGGCATCAGGATCGATTTCCATCCCGAGACGCTGAGCAGGCCGGTGGACCACCAGCCGAGCTCCACGACATCGCCGCGGCCGAAGGTCGGAAGCCAGCCGAGTTCGACGCCGAAGACGAGGATCAGCATGATGCCAATGAAGAAGGTGGGCAGCGAAACGCCCGCGAGCGACACGATCATGAAGGTGCGGCCCAGCCAGCTTTTCGGATGAAGGCCGGTATAGACACCCATCGGCACGCCGAGCACGGAAGCCATGATCAGTGCCATGAAGCTCAGCTCCAGCGTCGCCGGCAGCCGCGTGGCGAGCAGGGTGTCGACCGGCTGCCCCATCTGGTAGGAAAGACCGAAATCACCCTGCAGGATGCGGCCGACGAAGGTGACGAACTGCACAGGCACCGGGTCGTTGAGCCCGAGCTGTTGGCGAAGCTCTGCGCGTTCTACAAGCGACGTCTCCTGACCGACCATCTGGGCCACGGGGTCGCCGATATAGCGGAACATCAGAAAGGCGATCAGCGCCACGGCCAGCATCACGATGGCCGACTGCAAAAGCCGTCGAAGCAGGAAAGAAAACATCGGGCACCAGAATGTCCGTGGGGAGAAGGCGGATCGGCGTCTCCTCCGGCGGAAAACACGGACAGGACACGGGAAGCCCGTGTCCTGTCCGGATGACAGAAGTTACTTCTTTATCTCAACGTAACGCCAGTCGAAAACATCGTCCGGGCGCTGCTTCAGCTCGACGCCATCACGCACGCCCCATGCGATCCACTGCTGGTGCAGCGGCAGATAGGCGATGTCGTCGGTGGTGATCTTCCAGGTCTGCTTGATCAGCGCGTTACGCTTGTCCTGATCCGTCTCAAGCAGGATCTCGCCGGCGAGCTTGTCGACTTCCGGGTTGCAATAGCCGCCGTAGTTGGACTTGCCGTTCGAGACCTTCTCGCGTTCGCCTTCCTGCCATGCGGCGGATTCAGGCGAGACGCGCGGGCACACATGCAGCGAGTTGATCGGAGCAAGGCTGTCGAAGCTCGGCGGCGTGGAGCCGATCAGGCCGACGCTGAAGTCGAGCTTCGGCGCGAAGACCTTTTCGAAGAACTTCGACTTGGTCTGGGCGTTGAGCTTCACCTTGACGCCGATCTTGGCCCACATGTTGGTGACCGCCACGCAGATCGCCTCGTCATTGACGTAGCGGTCGTTCGGGCAATCAAGGCCGAGTTCGAAACCATCCGGATAGCCCGCTTCGGCAAGCAGGGCCTTCGCCTTTTCCGGATCGTATTCGAGACGCTTGAAGTCCTCGCTGAAGCCGTTGATGCCCGGCGCCACCATCAGCGCCGAAGGCGTGGACATGCCGCGCATCACCTTCTTCTTGATGGTCTCGATGTCGATGCCGCGATAAAGCGCTTCGCGGACACGGTGGTCCTTGAGCGGGTTCTTGCCCTTGATGTTCGAATAGAGCAGTTCGTTGCGGAACTGGTCGAGGAACAGATAGACGGTGCGCAGTTCTGGCCCGACGATCATGTGAGTGCCTTCGGACTGCTCGACGCGGTCGATATCCTGAACCGGAACCGGGAAGATCACGTCCATCTGGCCGGAGAGAAGGGCTGCGACGCGGGTCGCTGCATTCGGGATCGGCGTGAACACGACATCGGTCACGTTGTCCGTGCGGCTGGCATTGGCCCACCAGTCGGCATTGGCGGAAAGCGTCGTCTTGATGCCGGGCTCGCGGGTGTCGAGCTTGAACGGGCCGGTGCCGTTCTCGTGCAGCGTCGTATAGGCTTCCTCGCCGGCGCCTGCCTTCTGCGGCTCGCCGACCTTGTTCTTCTCGGCCCAGCTCTTCGACATCATGTACCAGTTGCCCCACTGGTAATGGATGATCGGGTTCGGCGTGGTGGTGATGAAGTCGACCGTATAGTCGTCGACCTTCACGACCTTGGTGTCGGGCGCAAGGCGGTTCTTG
Source organism: Rhizobium sp. ACO-34A (assembly GCA_002600635.1). Classification (NCBI taxonomy): domain Bacteria; kingdom Pseudomonadati; phylum Pseudomonadota; class Alphaproteobacteria; order Hyphomicrobiales; family Rhizobiaceae; genus Rhizobium; species Rhizobium sp. ACO-34A. The sequence continues at coordinate 68,560 of CP021375.1, forward strand.
AAGTCGGAAGCACCGGCTCGAACGCGATCGGCGGAGTAGAGAACGTCGTCGGCCGTGAAAGCGCTGCCGTCGTGGAACTTCACGTCCTTGCGCAGGTGAAAGCGCCAGCGGGTCGGCTCGACCATTTCCCAGCTTTCGGCGAGAGCCGGCTGGATCGAAAGGTCGGGAGCGCGGCGAACGAGGCCTTCATAGATGTTGCCGAGGAAGCCGGAGGTGAAGGTTTCGTCAATCGTATAGGGATCGAGCGAGGTGATGTCGCCCTGGGAAGAAAACCGCAGGGTTTCCGCGCCGGCATGAAGTGCCGTGGCGCAAAGCAGAGATGCCGTCACAAGGCTGAAGCGAAGTTTCTTTCCCACGTTTTCGTGTCCCCTGATTGTCGTTTGCCAGCTCCAGGGCCTGCATCGCAGACCGTGCAAGCTTTCTGGAAAGTCGGATTTCATAGTATGACAACTTGAACAAGCGTCAACGGATTTCTGTATCAAATTATATCAAATGACGTTGTGAACTTAGAAAATCTATCATATTGTACAGAACAAGAGGTGAGGCATGACGATCAAGGACAGGTTGACGGGCGGTGAGCTGAAGCTGACCTCTGCGGAAACCAGGGTAGTGCGTACATTGCTGGCGAATTACCCATCCGCGGGCCTCACGACCGTTGCCGGTTTTGCGCAACGCGCCGGCGTCAGCGTTCCCACTGTCCTCAGGCTGGTCACCAAGCTGGGGTTCGGCGGCTATGCCGCCTTTCAGGACGTGCTGATCGACGAGGTGAGCGAAAAGCTCAATTCGCCGCTTTCCATGTTCGACGACCGGAGCGCAGGAGAACCGGGAGCCGGCGTCTACTCGGCCTTCATGCGCAATATCGCGACCGCCATGCATCAGGCCGCCGATGATTTTCGCGAAGCCGAATTCGAGGCCATGCTGGACCTGCTCGGCGACGAACGTTCGACGGTCTATTGCGTCGGCGGGCGGTCGAGTTCGACGCTGGCGTTGCGGCTGTCGCTGCTTCTCGCGCAGGTCAGGCCGAATGTCTTCCATATCGGAAATGAATCCATCCGGCTCTTCGACCGGCTGGCCGATTTCAACAGCCAGGTGACGCTCGTCGTCTTCGACTATCGCCGCTATCAGGCCGATGTCGTGGAATTTGCCAAGCTCGCGCGGGAAACGCGCGCCCGCATCGTGCTGTTCACCGATCGCTGGCTTTCCCCGATCAGCAATTTTGCCGATCAGGTTCTCATTTCGCCGGTCGAAAGCCTTTCGGCCTTCGATACCCGCGTCGTCGCCTTCGCCCAGTGCGAGGCGATCATCGCCGCCCTTTCCAAACGCAACCCCGACCGGGTGCGCGAGCGTCTCTCGGTGATCGAGGACCTGCGCAAGAAGGGCAATGCGCATCTCCATCGGATCGAACACAAGAATGACGACGAATGACAGGATGAAAACTCCGGCTGCCGACACAGACTGGCTGCCGGAAATCATCAATCCGGAGGGACGTTTTCCCTGCATGATCGTGTGCGATCATGCCAGCAGCCGTGTTCCCGGCGCCTATGACAATCTCGGGCTCGATCCCGCCGATCTCGAAAAGCATGTCGGCGTGGATATCGGTATCGCCGATGTGGTGCGCGAACTCGCCCGCCTTCTGGATGCGCCGGCGGTGCTGTCTCCCACCTCGCGCCTGCTGGTGGATTGCAACCGCTGGATCGAGGACAGCCGCTGTTTCCTGACGGAAAGCGACGGCATCGTCATTCCGGGCAACCAGGATCTCAGTGCCGCGGACCGGGAGGAGCGACTGGAAGCCTATTTCTGGCCCTATCACGGCGAAGTCCACCGGGTGCTTGCCGGTCTCGTCGAGCGCGCCGGCCGGCCGCTGTTTCTTTCGCTCCACAGCTGCACGCGCCAGCTTGGCGACGGACCGTTCCGCGACATGGATGGCGGCACGATCTGGCATGAGAACAGGGTGTTTTCCGATGCGCTGATTGCGCAGCTGAGCAAAGAGGCCGGGCTGGTGATCGGCGATAACGCGCCCTATTCCGGCATCGGCGGCACCTTCTCCATCGATTATCACACATGGGGAAGCGGTCTTCCCGCCTGCGGACTGGAAATCGTCAACGACCTTCTCCTGACACAGCAGGGGCGCTGGCTCTGGGCCGAACGCCTTGCCCGCGCCGTCAAAACCATCGTTCAGCAGTCCATGACACCGGCAGAACTGCCGGCCCATGAAAGCGTTTCTCTCTGAGAAAGGTCAAAACCATGCCGATCCGGGGCATTCTCTACGAAGCGACGGCGGCTCCGGCTCCGGTCACCACGTCGCTCGCCGGCAATCACGATGCCGACTTCGTAGTGATCGGCGCGGGCTATACCGGTCTGACGGCCGCCATTCACGCGGCATCCAGAGGTGTGAAGACCATCGTTCTCGAGGCGGAAGGTCCGGGCTTCGGCGGCTCGGGCCGCAATCATGGCCACTGCGTGCCCATCCTCGGCTTCATCAATGCGAAATCGGCTATCGAGCGGCTGGGGCAGGAGCGCGGCCAGCGCTTCACCGACATGCTGGTCAATTCCGGCAAGACGGTCTTCTCGCTGATCGAGAAATACGACATCGACTGCGAGGCAGCACCGACAGGCGCGCTGCAGCTTGCCCACAGCCCGGCGACCGTCGACCAGCAGAAACGCCAGTACGAGACCTATGCGAAACTTGGCATCGAGGGCGTCTGGCTCGACCGGGACAAGGCCGTCGCCATGACCGGCTCGCAAGCCTTCCACGGCGGCTGGATGCATCCCGACGGCGGTCATCTCAACCCGCTCGCCTATGCGCGCGGACTGGCGCGCGCCGCAATCGGCGAAGGTGCCGAGATCTACACCGGCTCGCCTGCCATCTCGCTTGCGCGGGAAGGCGATGGCTGGCGTGTGACCTGCCCATCGGGCACCGTGCGCGCCCGCCGCGTCGGCATCGCCACAAATGCCTATACCGACCGGCTCCTGCCGCCGCTCGGGCAATCCTATTTCATCATGACGTCCTATGCGCTGGCGAGCGAGCCGCTCGACCCGGCCATTCGCCGCAAGATCCTGCCGGGCAACCAGAGCCTCGGCGACACCCGGCCCGATGTGCGCTACCTGCGCTTCGACAAGCACAACCGTATGATCGTCGGCGGTCTCGTCGAGACGATCCGCGGCCGCAATGTCGGCTGGACCGAAGGCCATATGCGCAAGCGTTTTGCCGCCGCCTTCCCGGAACTCGCCGGAGTGAAGTGGGGCTGGTACTGGTCGGGCAAGCTCGCGATCAACATGGACCGACAGCCGCATCTCTATAATCCGGCGGAAGGCCTCTACGCGCTGGTCGGCTATTCCGGCCGCGGCGTGCCGACGGCAACCGCGCTCGGCGAGGTTCTGGGCGAAGCCGGAACCGGCGTTCCGGCCGCCGATTTGCCGATGGAGATCGCGGAAATCAGGCGTCTCCTGCCCGCGCCGCTTCTCTCGGCCATGGTGCCGCGCTTCCGCGGGCCTATCAACCGCATCCGCTCCATCTGGGCCTGAGGCCGAAATTCTCCCGGGAAAGAAACCATGAACACGACAGACTTCTACATCGACGGACAATGGGTCGCTTCGCTTGGCGGCGAGCGTGCCTATGTCATCAATCCGGCAACCGGCAAGCCCGGGGCAGCGATCACGCTCGGGACTTTTGCCGATGTCGACCGTGCCGTCGCGGCCGCCCGACGCGCCTTTGAATGCTGGAGCGAGACGCCGCATGGCGAGCGCATCGCCGCCATCGAGCGCCTGCAGAAGGTCTACGATCGCCGTTTCGAGGACATGGCGCAGGCGATCTCCACCGAGATGGGCGTGCCGATCAGCTTCGCCCGGCAGGCACAGGCGGAAGCGGGCCGCAGCCAGATCAACAATTTCCTCGCCGCCGCCCGCGATTTCTCCTTCGAAGCGCCAATGCGTGCGGATGGCTCGGGCGATTACATCCTGCGCGACCCCATCGGCGTCTGCGGTCTCATCACGCCATGGAACTGGCCGATCAACCAGATCGCGCTCAAGGTTCTACCGGCGCTCGCCGTTGGCTGCACCGTGGTTCTGAAACCGTCCGAGATCGCGCCGCTTTCGGCGCTGGTCTTTGCCGAGATGATCGATGAAGCCGGCTTCCCGGCCGGCGTTTTCAATCTGGTGAACGGCACCGGCGTCGAGGTCGGCTCCGCCATGACGGCGCACCCCGATATCGACATGATGAGCTTCACCGGCTCGACCCGCGCCGGCATCTCCGTGATGAAAACGGCCGCAGACACCGTCAAGCGGGTTGCGCTAGAACTCGGCGGCAAATCCCCCAACATCGTCTTTGCCGATTCCGGGCTCGAGGCCGCCGTCACCCGCGGCGTGAAGGCCTGCTTCTCCAATAGCGGCCAATCGTGCAACGCGCCGACCCGCATGCTGGTGGAACGCAGCGTCTACGACGAAGCCGTGGCGATCGCGAAGCGCATTGCCGATGAGACGCTGGTGGAAGATCCCGCGAAGGAAGGCGGTCATATCGGTCCCGTCATCTCCGCCACCCAGTATGCCCGCATCCAAAGCCTCATCGAGGCCGGCATAGCCGAAGGTGCAACACTTGCCGTCGGCGGACCGGGACATCCGGAAGGGCTGTCGCAGGGCTATTACGTTCGCCCCACCATCTTCGCCGGCGTCACCAACGACATGAAGATTGCCCGCGAGGAAATCTTTGGGCCGGTTCTCTGCATGATCCCCTTCGCCGACGAGGAAGAGGCGATTCGTATTGCCAACGATACGCCCTATGGCCTCAACGCGCAGGTGCAGACCGGCGACAAGGACCGCGCCCGCCGCATTGCCCGCAAGCTGCACTCCGGCATGGTACAGATGAATGGTGCCGGTCGCGCCTCGGGTAGCCCCTTCGGCGGCTACAAACAGTCGGGCAATGGTCGCGAAGGCGGCGTCTGGGGGCTTGAGGAATATCTGGAAGTCAAGTCGGTCAGCGGCTGGTAAGCCTGACGGTTCTTTCTTCCACCCTGCGTAGCATAGCCTTGAGACCCGAGAGCGCTTTCTCGACCGGATTGAAGTCTGACCCGATGTGATCACTTGCACCGAGGTCGCGGCCTTGATGTTCATCAGAACACCTTCGGAGCGCCGGGAATGACAACTGTCGTTGTGATTGGCGGTCGGCCGGAAGCTCCAATCCACAAAACCCCATAGCTCAGAGAATGCCGACCGCGGGTTCCTGCATGAGAGGCTTTCGTACACCTGACGGCACCTGAACCTCTTCACCATTCCTGCCATCCAAACTGTCTTCTTGGGTGACCAAAACCCGCCATTCGCTCAGTGCTTTTCGGTTAATGGACCTAGGACCATATGCAGGCATTGCGCTTCCGATCATTGATCGGTGTATTCGAACTCTCTGGCTCGGCTCGGCGTAGTCTTTGACTCTTGCCTAAAACCTCAGCCAACGCGGAACTTTCTGCAGGTGGCTGAACAGGATAGGACAAATGCCCGACCCGATCCCGAAGCGACCGTGGAAGCTATAATTGTGGGAAACGCCGAAGCGATCCCGAAGCCACCAGCTCGAAACTGAATCCATCCGGCGGTTCGAACAGACACTGCCGAGCCGGTGGGTTTGTCGGCGCAGGGACAAAGATTATGGCGTTGATCTCGAGGTGGAGATTTTTCAACGATCGCAACGAGGCAACCGGCCTGTTCTTTCTTGTGCAACTGAAGGGCACCAACGATCCGGCAGAGGCGCGTTCTGTTTCGATGAAGGTAGACCAGCTTAACTACTAGATAAACTCGACTGCCCCTCTGTCTTAGTTCGCTACTGTAGCGCGGACGATAGCTTTCAGTGGAAGTGGCATTCCAATGTGTTAGCCGAGATTGGGCAGCCCGGAACAAAAACCGTGACCATAAGCTTCGGCGAAAGCGATGCTTGGTCTGACGCTGATCCAGAAGCTATAGTGCATACCCTGACATATATGAGAGGCGGCTTGCGGAATTGACCATTGGATCGTTGTGCAACTGGGCTCCAACGGAGCCAGCCGTTCAGCTTCCGACCTCATCCCAGTTGTTCGGTGTAATCATGGTGCCGCCCAAAACCTGTCATCTGGATGAATGGCCTTCTGCCGGTTTCACGGACATCGAGTTAAGATGTCCCTCCTGAAACCGGAGAGCATGAATGCAAAGACGAATATTCAGCCGCGAGTATAAGCTTGAAGCGGTGAAGCTGGTCAGGGAACGTGGGGTCACCGTTGCTCAGGCGGCCCGTGACCTTGATGTCCACGAGAATGTGTTGCGCAAATGGGTTCGGGAATATGGCGACGACCCCAGCCAGTCCTTTCCCGGAAAAGGCCAGATGAAGCCGGAGCAGCTTGAGATCGAGCGGCTCCGTCGTGAAGTCGCCAAGCTGAAAGCGGAGCGCGATATCCTAAAAAAGGCCGCAGCCTACTTTGCCAGGGACGCGATATGAAGTTCGCATCCGTTGCAAAGCACCGTTCGATCTGGCCGGTGGCATGGCTCTGCTAAGCGCTGGGTGTTTCCCGTTCAGGTTTCCATGCCTGGCTCAATCGTTCTCCAAGCGAACACGCCCGCTATGACAAGGTCCTGCTGAAGAAGATCACGCAGAGCTTCAAGTCCAGCGACCGCACGTATGGTGCTCGACGGGTCTGGCACGATGTGCTGGAAGAGGGGTTATCCTGTGGCCTCCATCTTATAGAGCGGCTGATGCGCCTGAATGCGCTTAGGGCCAGGCCAAGACGGCGTGGCTTGCCAAAGGATGCCGGTGACCGTGCCGTCATCATGCCGAACGTCCTCGACCGCCAGTTCGTAGCAGACCGTCCGAACCAGAAACGGGTGGCCGACTTCACCTATATCTGGACCGCAGAAGGCTGGCTGTATGTCGCTGCCGTAATTGACCTGTTCTCACGCCGTGTTGTCGGCTGGTCGATGAATGCCAACATGACGGCCCAACTCGTCACAGATGCGCTGATCATGGCGATATGGCGTCGAGGAAAACCAGATGCCCTCCTGCATCATTCCGATCAGGGAAGCCAATATACGAGTGAGCAGTTCCAGCGCCTCATGGGCGACCACGGCATCACCTGCTCGATGAGCCGCGCCGGAATGTCTGGGACAACGCCGCGATGGAGAGCTTCTTCTCATCACTGAAAACGGAGAGAACGGCACGCAAGGTATATCGCACGAGGAACGATGCCAGAGCGGACGTGTTCGATTACATCGAGCGCTTCTACAACCCGAAACGTCGCCACTCGACACTGGCCTATCTCAGCCCCAATGACTTTGAAACCAAGGTGGGATTATCATCGCGAAAAGTGAACTCGAAGCGTTTTGCCGACGGTTCTTGATCCCGTACATCGATATGGGAATGGACGTCCATCGACTTGGCGATTCCGCCAAATTCCTGGTCGCCGGTCAGGTTGTGCTCTCTTCCCCTGGTACGCCGTGCCTGCGCTGCTTCGGGATCGTCACGGATAACGCTCTTACCGATGAGGCAGCTCAATATGGAGATGCCGGCGGCAAGCCACAGGTAGTTTGGCCGAACGGTATCCTTGCCTCGACCGCCGTCGGGCTTCTGGTTCAGTTGTTTACTCCATGGCACGGGAAGCCGGTTCGGTCGGCATATTTTGCGTTTGATGCTAGTGAAGGGACGCTGGTGGCTTCGGATCGCTTGCGCCGAAGGGCGGGCATGGCATGTCATCATTTTCCCGCGGAAGCAGTCGGGGATCCTATGTTTGATGTGCGTCACATTGGCGGGCAGGGTGATCGCGAGACTGACATCATGCTAACCTCAATCCCGGTGCTACCGGGGTGGAGAGCCTGGCGCAGCGCCTTTTACAATAGATTCCGTAGGTGGTTTACCGAATAACCTGACAGAGGGATCTGGTGGCTGCAGGAGCCAGATAGTAGTGTTTCGAGAAGCTGCGCCTGCCTAGTTTGCATGATTCCTCTATCGAAGATATCAGTCTGACTGGGTGTGATAGTTAAGGTACCAAATGGTCGGTCAAACGGAGTTAAATGTTGAGAAGAGAGCTTTTCTTTGCCTAGCTATGATCAAGGGCGTTGGTTTCCACACGCTATGGCAGCTGGCAGAAGCGGAAAGTTCGTTCCATGCGGTGTTCAACCTGTCGAACGACGAACTCGCGAAAACCTTGAGGTTGAGGGGCGAGCGCATCGCCCAAGGATCAAGTCAAGATTGGACTAAAATCAAAAGTTCGTGTGAAAAGGCCGTTGACCAACTTACTGCCGTATTTCGAAATCTCCGAATTGGGGTTCTATTCCGTTCCGATGAAAGTTATCCGCAAGCACTATTGGACCTAGAGGACCCGCCGCACTGGCTTTTTGTGCAAGGCAATGTTGAAATTCTGCAAGCGCCGTCGGTTGCCATAGTCGGAACCCGCGAACCATCTGCCGATGGTCTGTGGCTGGCCGAATATGTTGGATTGACTTTGCACCATTGGGGGCATCCGACCGTCAGCGGCCTTGCGATCGGAATCGATCAGGCTGTCCACAATGCCAGCCTCACGGCGGGTGTCCCGACAATAGCAGTTTTGGGAACTGGCATAACTGCGGATTATCCGAAGAATGCTGGCCCGCTCAGACAGAAAATCATCTCAGCCGGAGGTGCTGTCGTCAGTGAGTACCTTCCAAATGATAGCTATAGCGCTATGAACTTTGTTCGTCGCAATCGGTTACAAGCTGCACTGGCGAGGGCGCTCATTCCTGTCGAATGGAGGGAGCGTAGCGGAACTGCGCATACAGTTCGGTACGCAGCGGGCTTAGGCCGAGCAATCGCGGGTCTTCGTTTGCCGACTTGGCAAACGCGTCAGGTGACTATCCCGCCTGGTTCAGGTCCCAGACAAGTCTTCACCGTCCCGGGGCAGGACGATGCATTCCGCGGTTTCATCGACAAATTTTTACGCGATACCGCTATGTATCGACAGACAAGTTTCCTTTAGCGGAGCGAACGGATGTACACATTGAAGGGTGCGATATTTTCGCTGCGCGACACGATTGTGGTCGAAGGAGCGATAGACGCCACTCTTCTGTAAGAAACCGTCAAGCTGCTACAATTCCTGCTGGCTAAAAACGTCATGCCTGTAATCGTCAGCAATAGCAGCTGGATTGCCAGCCCTTCCAAGAGAGAAATACCGGAACTGCTGAACGAAGCGGTCGGGCACAAGATCCCATATTTTCAAGGTGGGCGCGATATGCCGATGAAGCGTAAGCGTGTAGGCGATCCCACGTAGCGCGTTTGTGCTCGGAAGCTCATTTTCTGCATGAATCATGCGGAGAGTCATATGAGCGACAAGGTGAATCAGGTTCGGACATTCGAAGTTTTGACGGCGACGCCGTCGCGACGTTCGCCGCGGCATTGGTCTGATGACGAGAAAGCGCGGCTTGTGGCGGAAGCGTTTTCGCCGGGAGGGACGGTGGCGGAGGTTGCGCGCGCCTATGAACTGGACGTGTCGCAACTTTATGCGTGGCGCAGGAAGGCGCTTTCCACGGGGGCGATGGCGCCATTGACGGTGCCATTGGGCGGTCGAACCATGATGGAAAGCGAGCCGGCGAAGTTCACGCGCTTTGAGGTGAGCGGCGGCGCGACGGTGGAGATTGTGGTTGGCGATATCGTCATGTGGGTACGCGGCGATATCGATCCGGATCAGTTGGCGGCAATTATCGGCGCGGTGCGCAAGGCATGATCGCTTCCGGCGTTGTGATTTACGTGTCTTGCCAACCGGTCGACTTCCGCAAGGGAGCCGCATCCTTGATGGCGGTGGTGCGGGATGGCGGCCTCGACCCATTCAATGGCGCGCTTTACGTCTTCCGGTCGAAACGGGCGGACCGTGTCCGCATTGTCTGGTGGGACGGCAGCGGGGTCTGCCTCTATTCGAAAACCCTGGAAGAGAGCAGCTTCTGCTGGCCGGGTATATCGGCGGCGCGGGTGCGTCTCGACCATTCGCAACTGATGGCGCTTCTGGCTGGAATGGATTGGAAAAAGATCCGTCCAGCCAAGGTCCGGCGACCGCTGCTGACGGGCTGATACCGGCCTGCGGCAAGATGAATCATGTGGCGGGAACGCTTGGGAAAACGGCCGCTTTTGTGCTCTATTCCTCTCATGGTTTTGCCTGTTTCCGAATTGCCAGATGACGTCGATGCGCTGAAGGCGATGGTCCTGGCGATGGCGCGCGAGCAGGCGGCAAACGAGGCGCGGATAGCGGTTGCAGAAGCTCGGCTCGTAGCCTCCGAGGCAGAGGTTATCCGGTTGCAGGCTGTCGAGGCGGCTGCCAACGAGCGGATCGCCAACCTCACGACGATCATGAAGGTCCTGCAGCGCACGCAGAACGGCACGCGGTCCGAGCGACTGCGCCTGGCCGTCAATGACGACCAGGTGTCCTTTGCCTTCGAGGAGGTCGAGACGGGTCTTTCGGCGATCCAGTCCGAGCTTGATCGCGCTGCCGGGGATAAGCCGAAGCGTGCGCCGCGTCCGCGCAAGGGCTTTGCCACTCACCTCGAACGCATCGAGGAGATCATCGAACCGGAAATCCCTGCTGAATGCGAGGGTCTGGAAAAGGTTTTGATCGGCGAGGACCGCTCAGAACGGCTGGATGTCGTGCCGCCGAAGTTCCGTGTCATCGTGACGCGTCGCCCAAAATACGCATTCCGGGGGCGTGACGGCGTGATCCAGGCTCTGGCACCGGCGCACATCATCGAAGGCGGCCTGCCGACGGAGCGGCTGCTGGCCTATATCGCGGTCTCCAAATACGGCGACGGCCTCCCGCTTTACCGGCAGGAAGCGATCTATCTGCGCGATGGCGTCGAGATCAGCCGGAACTTGATGGCGCAATGGATGGGGCATCTGGGCTTCGAGCTTCAGATATGCGCCGACTACATCCTGGAGCGGGTCAAGGAAGGCGAGAGGGTCTTTGCCGACGAAACGACGTTACCCACCCTTGCGCCCGGTTCGGGCAAGACCATGAAAGCCTGGCTTTGGGCTTACGCACGCGATGATCGGCCCTATGGCGGAACCAGCCCGCCGATGGTCGCCTATCGCTTCGAAGACAGCCGAGGTGCGCAGTGCGTGGCGCGGCATCTCGTTGGCTTCAATGGTATCCTGCAAGTCGATGGATACACGGCCTACACCAGCCTGGCCAAGACGCGGGCCAAAGGCGGCAGCAACGAGATGATCCAACTCGCAGGCTGCTGGGCGCATCTGAGGCGCAAGTTCTACGACCTGCACATCACCGGGGTCTCGCAGGCCGCGACGGATACGGTCGTCGCCATGAGCGCGCTATGGAAGATCGAGGATGAGGTTCGCGGCAGGGACGCCGATACCAGAGCGACGCTGCGACAGCAAAAGTCCGCAGTCATTGTCACCGGCCTCTTCGATCTGTGGGAGAGAGAGCTGCGCAAAATCTCCGGGAAATCCAAGACCGCCGAGGCGATCCGCTATGCGCTCTCCCGGCGGGACGCGCTGGAGCAGTTCCTGGCGGACGGCCGTGTCGAAATCGACTCCAATATCGTCGAACGCGCGATCAGGCCTCAAACAATCACGAGAAAAAATAGTCTATTCGCCGGCAGCGACGGTGGTGGACGCACCTGGGCGACATTGGCCACTCTCCTTCAGACCTGCAAAATGAACAGCGTCGATCCACTCGCCTGGCTCTCCCAAACCTTGACCCGCATCGCTCAAGGCTGGCCCTCGTCTGAAATCGAAGCCCTCATGCCCTGGAACTTCAGGTCCGACGCCATCGGCTGACCGCTTACGATGAAGCAGTATGCTGGCGCGATGAGTCATGTTCTCACCACTCAGGGCTGGCAGCCAGAGGAGGCTATTTACGTCGGCTCAACCAAAGAGGACATGATCGCAGCCAGAAATGGAAAGCTCATGTTTCTTAACGCCCGCTGGCATGCCCTCAACAGTACCTACGGCTTCGACTTTGAGTCGCCAAAAGACATTGCGCGGTTCATCGACTGCTGTTGTCTGTCCATCGGCGATTGGTTCTGGGCGATCGAACAGGGCGACTTGCGCGTCTATTCCATTGCTCCACTTGCTGAGTATTCCAGATCCTATCCTACCGCCGGAGCATATTCGACTGACGCAAAGCAAGCCGTGAAATTTAATAAGGGCGACCTGCGGTTCTGGGGACGTCTAATGGGCGCGCGTCTCTACTTCTCGGGCTTGGGCAGATCGATTGACTACGTTGCACCCTATCCAGGCCATCATCCGAGTTCGAGTCAAAAGCTGCTTTCAAACGCCCTCAAGATTGCAGCGGATACCATGCGTTCTGGATACTTGGTCGACCTTATAGAACGTCATAGTCCCGCTCGAAAATCTCAGACTGCTCGCCAACAGGGCGTCGCACTCGATCACACGAACCAGTTATCGACAATCAAGCTTCGACGCGATCCTTTGAAAACTGGGCAAGTTGGTGGCCGCTACAAAAAAACCCACCGAAGCCAGGGAAAACGGTGCTTGTCGTGGATGACATTCTGACGGAAGGCTATTCGCTTGAGGCAGCGCAAGCGTTTGTAAAGGCGTCGGGAGCCAGCGTAATTTGTGCGGCGTGGCTGAAAACTCCAGGAGCGAACCACTATCGCGCCCTCGCCGACGTCAGCCCTGATCTCAACGATCCCTATAAGCCGTTTGCTCCGATAACAACGCGGACAACTATATACCCGAACGGCGCACAGATCCGCAATGCCAAGGCGCCGGAAGAGGTTGCCGAGGCTTTCAACCGGTATTCGTCATGGGACTGGCCATAGAAGCGATAGCCATTACTAGTGGTCGATCAGTTCGAGTTCCAGGTCGGCGAAAGGATTTGGCGGGACCCTTCGCGCAACAAATATGCCGAAAATCGAGGCATTCGGCCAGATTTCTGCAATCATCTCACGGCACACCCTAAAGCTGCAGCCAGTTGTCAAGACATCGTCAAGAAGGACTACTTGCGCCTTGGGATTTGCCGCAAAACGCGTATCGACCGCCAGAGATGCTCTCAAAGCATCTTGGTCCCTTCGGTCGGTGTTGGTGTGTCGTGCTTCGCGTTCGACGGCTGTATAGAGAAGCTCGCGAATATCTGCGTGATTCCCCATCTCTTGAGCAACGCGCAGCATCCGGTCATCGTAATCTGGGGAGTCACGCCGCTTCGATGGCGGAATTGGGACAAAGATGGTCTTCTGCCAGCTGTCAGCATTGAGGTTGCGAGCAATCGCTGCAGCAACTTGACTGATTGCGCGTTGCTTGTACTGCCACTGCGCTGTGTTGCGAACAGAGGGGCTTTTTTTCAGGTTGCTGATCAGCTGATTTGTGTAGCTATGCGCGAAACCGGCTCTGGAGGTGTAAGTTCCAAAGTAAGCGCATGTGTCATCGTCATTTAGATAATAATGATCTCCGCGCTCAAGATCGCCAACAACTCTAAGGCGCGCTGACCAGCTCGCGTCTAATGTCGTCATATTCGCGTACTCTTATAGCCCCTTCAGCTTCAAATCGTTTCGGCCACGTAAGATCTGGCCGCTCGAAGCAGCTGTTCAGAATGAAAAGCTTACGCTTTTGCTTGAGCGCTTCTCTTGCCTGCACAAGTGTTCCAGACGTTTCGCCGGCCTCAACGATGATTGTCGCCTCGGTCAGCGCAGACATGGTTTTGTTTCGTTCAGGGAAGAAGAAGCGGTTGACACGGAAATTCTGCGCCTCATACCGTTCGAGCGGAACTTGGCTTATAAGCAGGTGATCGCGCGCGATTTGCTCTTGCAGACCGGCATTCGACTTCGGATAGACATGGTTGAGGGGCGTGCCAATTACTGCGATCGTTTCACCCTTCGCTGCTAAAGCCGTGGTGTGGGCCTCCGTATCGACGCCCTCGGCAAGACCTGACACAATCGTGAACTTGTCTTGTACGAGTCGCTTAACGAGCTGGCGGACACGGCTCAGCCCGTCTGCCGTCGGCTTCCTAGTGCCAACAACGGCAACTGAACGCGTCGCAATCAACTCCCATCGACCCTGAAAATATAGAAGCTCGACCGGATGGGTCGCATGCCGCAACCGTTCTGGGTACTCCAGCTCGCCTCTGACCCGCACATCAAACCGGGCTCTTTCAGGACCTCGCAGCTTGCTGATTACTCGATTTGCAAATTCTCTTGCTTTCTCGGCGGGTATAAAATCAGAGGGCCGAGCTTCCGGTGTTTTCGCGAATTTTTCTGCGAGTGATTTGAAGCTCGCATTCTGCTCTGTCCACAGTGCCTCGTAAGCGCCGAGTTCCAACGCCGCGTCAATAGGGTCCGCCAACGGACCTAATTCGTTCTTCCCGCTCCAAAGACTGGCTTGTTTCATTTTACTCGTCCTACTTATCTCGCATTCAATGCCACAGCAGGGATGCGTCAAGCTGAATTCGCTAAGCATAGGCTTTGTTAACATATTATACCGGAACAAAACAAGAACAAATGGTTCGCTCGCGCTAGACGCGACAGGCGGCATAAATCGCAAAACTCATGTGACTAGGGCCGCGTTCCATCTACTGAAAGCAAATCGAAAGGACACGCTGGCTCACAAAGTTCGCCGGGCAGAGAAGTATTTCACTCAAGTTAGCTTCGATCGGGCTTTTCGGCTTTAACGCCATACAAGTCTCCGCAGCGCGGATTGGTCATCGAGCAAATTATATAAATTGGGAGGCACCAATCCTTGTGACCCGTCGGAAGAGGCCTTAGGCTAAAATCGAGTTCACGGGCGGGTGCGGGCAAAATGAAGTCATTTCAAGAGTTTGAGCAGCTGCTGGATGGCCACTTTGCGCAACTCCAAAGCCGCAACTACGAGGCCAATTCAACTCTCGCGCTGGTGAGTAATATTCAGGAGCACGCAGCGTCGAGAATAGAGACATTCGGCTTATCATTATCTCTTGCACATGGAGTATCAATATTCGCACCGTATTTAGTGAGCGGCATGGGTGGAGTAAAGCCTGACGTCGAAACGCTCATGTCAGACCTCTTGTTCTGTTCCGACTACTGCTCTCTCCGCGAGCTATTGTACTACTCTTACAATGTACCGGGCGCAGTGGATTGGAATTTTGAGGATGGGAGGGTATCCGGCCGTCGCGGATGCCGAGATCGGCGCGAAACGTATCGGCTGCGGTGACGATGGTGCCGTTGTGGATCACGGTGTCGAAACGCATCAGACGCTCTCCCTCTTGTCGGCTATGAAATGTCCCGGCGTCACCTCCAGCATGGGCGCCCAGTGCGGCTGCGCCCCGGCCATGCCGATGCGATGGCCGCGCGTTACGGGTGCTGTGGCGGCTTCGCCGCGCGCGGCGGCGACCAGTGAGCGGGTGTAGGCATGTCGAGGCTCAGATAGAACGCTCGCGGTCGGTCCGATTTCCAGTAACCGGCCGAAGCGCATGACCGCGACCCGGTGGGCGATGCGTGAAACAGTCGCAAGATCGTGGGTGATGAACAGCATCGGTAATCCGGTGCGCTTTTGCAGCGACTGGAACAGGTCAAGAATCTGAAGGCGTGTCGTCGCGTCAAGCGCGGCCACCGCCTCGTCGGCGATGACAAGATCGGGTGAAGGCGCGAGCGCTCGGGCGATGCCGAGCCGCTGGCGCTGGCCGCCGGACAGTTCGTGCGTGTATCGATCGACATGGGTTGCGTCCAAACCAACCCGACGGAAGAGGGGAATGGCTCTTTCCCGAAGATTTTCTCGGTCGCCGGCAATGGCCAGCGGCTCCATTACGCTTTGCCAGGCCCGAAAACGCGGATCGAGCGAGGATTGCGGGTCCTGAAAGATGAACTGGACGCGGCCTTTGCGGCCTGCTTCGCCCACATCCTTGCCACCGATCCAGATACGGCCTTCGTCCGGCGCGACGAGACCGAGGGCCGCGCGGGCGATTGTGGTCTTGCCACTGCCGCTTTCGCCGACGAGCGCCACGGTCTCGCCGCGGGCGACATCGAGGCTCAGGCCATCCACGGCATAGAGCCGCTCCGGCCGTTTCAGGGAAAGCGGATTGCGCCGGGCGGGAAAAGAGACGATCAGGTCGCGAATTGCGAGCGCCGGAGCGTCAGCGGCTTTTTCAAGCGGAGCTACCCCGCCCATATCGGGCATGGAAGCAGCGATCAGCGTGCGCGTGTACTCCTGCTTCGGCGCCGACAGGATCGCATCCTTGGAACCGCTTTCCACGACGCGGCCGTTCTGCATCACCAGAATGCGGTCGGCCGTCTGGCGCACCACGGCCATGTCGTGGGTTATGAAGATAACCGCGCAGCCGACCTCGGCCTTCAGTTCGGCGATCAGAGAAAGGATCTCGGCCTGAACGGTGGCGTCGAGGGCAGTTGTCGGCTCGTCGGCGATGATCAGCGGCGGCTTGCAGGCGATGGCGGCGGCGATCACCACGCGCTGGCGCATGCCGCCGGAGAGGGCGGCGGGATGAAGCCGGGCGCGGCCGGCGGCGTCGGGAATGCGCACCCGGTCGAGCAGGCGCACCGCCTCGGCCTGTGCGGTGCGGCGGCTCAGGCCCTTGTGGGTGACGATGGTCTCGGCAATCTGCGCGCCCACAGGCATCATCGGGTTCAGCGCGCTCATCGGCTCCTGGAAGATCATGCCGATGCGGCTGCCGCGCAGCCGGCGCAGGCCGGCCTCGCCGATCGTGAGAAGATCCTGCCCCTCGAAGAGAGCGCTGCCGGAGGTGACCCTCATTGGCGGCGAGGGCGCCAGCCCGACCATGGCGCGGGTCGCCACACTTTTCCCGGAGCCGCTTTCGCCGATGATCGCCAGCGTTTCGCCGGCCGCGACGTCGAAATCGAGGCCGGTAACGATGGACCGTGGTCCATTCGCTGCCAGCATATCGATGCTGAAATTCCGGACCGTCAGAAGCGCGCTCATCGGCCTGCTCCCTTCGCGGCGGAAAGGCTCAGTGAACCTGCGGCGTGTTGACGAAGATGACCCGTGTCAGGGAGGAGCCGGTATTGCGGTAGCGGTTGGTCAGATGGTTCTTGAAGAAGAACGAATCGCCGGTGGAAAGCTTGTAAATCGTGTCTTCGATGCTCAACTCCAGTTCGCCCTCGATGACATAGCCCACCGTTTCGCCCTGATGGGTGATCTGGTCGATCTTCTCCCCGCCCGGCTCGATGCGATGGATATTGCCCTCCAGCAAATTGCCCGCCGCTAGCGGCACCAGCCGCTCGTAGCTGACGCCGGTTCCGCCGCGCAGCGCGTCGACCTGCGAGATCGTTCGCTCGCTCGCCTTCTGCACCAGACCGGGAGAATTGATATCCGTCCCGAAAAAGGAGGAGAGGTCGCGGTTGAGCGCCTCCACCAGTCGCTGGAGCATTTCCAGCGAGGGCGTCACCTTGCCGTTCTCGATCTTGGAGATCATCGATTCCGCGCAGCCGACCCGCTCCGCCAGTTCGCGGATCAGGATGCCTTCCAGAAGCCGCGCATGCTTCAGCCGCGCGCCGACCTGGAGTTCGCGGCGCTTTCCCGCATTTGCAGTGTTTTGCTCGTTGTCCGGCATGAGTCGGTGGTTCCTCGATGGCTATGCCGCCTTGACTAGCAGTAAAGACGGCGGAGGTAAAATCATGGGAGTAGAGCCGCATTTCAAATCTCCTCCCATAGGCAGGTGTCGGGGTAGGACCAGGGCATGGCGATTTCGCAGGCGCGCGCCATGCGGAGAACACCGATATCGTCGAGGTGCCGTCCTACAATCTGAAGACCGACCGGTCGGCCGTCGCTCGTCAAGCCAGCGGGGACGCTTGCCGCCGGTTGGCCGGTGAGGTTAACCAGTGCGGAGAACGGTGCCCAGGCAGAGGGAAGAACAGGCCTGCCGCCGATGTGAGATGGTCCGTCCAGATTGATGGGAAAGGCGGCCGATGCGGTGGCTGGGGTCAACAGGAAATCAAAATCCTCCATAAAGCGCCATAGTGTGTTGACGACACGCTTGCGCTCCATGATCGCGGCGGTAAATTCGTCGGGGGTCCAGTCGCGCGCAAGCAGGTCGCCGAGTTGCCCACGGAAAGCATAACCCTGAGACGCGCCTGCCGCACGCAAACCGGCGCGATCGGTGTCTAGCGCCACCAGCGTTTCGAAAAGCGCCTGCATATCGCCGGTTGCTGGGTTTGCCGCAACGAGATCGAAGTCGAACGAGCGTGCCAGCCGCCGGGCCGCCATTTCGGTCAGGGCGGCGACCTCCGGATCGACGGTTGCGAAACCGAGATCGGCGGAGAAGGCGACCCGTAATCCGACAGTGTGTGTCGGTTCGTGCGACATCCAGTCGATTCCGTCGGCAGGTAGGGAATGCCTGTCGCGGGGCGTCGGTCCGCTCATCACCGAAAGCATAAGAGCCGCATCGCCTACGGTCCGCGTGATCGGGCCGATATGTTCCAGCGCTTCCCAGCCGGATGCGCCGGGTTCGTCCGGATCGCGACAGCCGGGCCAGAGCGGCACTCGGCCAAAGGAAGGCTTCATGCCGAAGGTGCCGGTCAAGGCGGCCGGGATGCGCACGGAACCGCCGCCATCACTGCCGAGGGCTGCGGGAACCATGCCGGCGGCCACCGCCGCTGCCGAACCGGCGCTGGAACCGCCGGGCGTCAGCGCCGTGTTCCAGGGATTACGCGTCGTCGGGAACAGCGGGTTGTGGCCCGTCGCGCCATAGCCGAATTCGGCGGTGTTCGTCTTGCCGATCACGATGGCCCCCGCCGCCTTCAGCCGCGCGACGACGATTTCGTCCTCGGCGGGAATGTTGTCGGCATAGAGAGGCGAGCCGTAAGTGGAGCGAAGGCCTTTTGTGGGGATGAGATCCTTGACGGCAAGCGGCACGCCGGCGAGAGGGCCGACCGGTTCTCCCGCGGCTACTCGACGATCGATCGCATCGGCTTCGGCGAGCGCCGTATCCGACAGCGTGCAGAAGGCGGCAATCTCACTGTCTATCGCCGCGATAGCTAAGAGGGTCTGCTCGACGATTCGCCGGGCCGACGTCTGCCGTTCATGAACGCGCCGGCTTATCTCCCTCGCGCTCTGGAAGGTCGGAGTATCGTTCCATCGCATAGCGGGTTCAGTCACGAACCTTCTCCGGGTGCGAACCGCGGATGATGCCTGTGTCCTCCGCGCCCATGAAGGCGAAATCCTCGAACATGTCGGCACCGGGAATGGCGCGCGCGCCGGCCCGGGCGACCGCAAGGTCCTGCGTGCCCGTGCCGGATCCAGCCGCCACCGCGCCGAGAACGAAGCCATCGACGCGGATCGGCAGGCCGCCGATGAGGTTGGTCCACTTGTTCTCCTGGGCGAGCGTCACCTGTAGCTCGACATCGGCATGGGCGCCGCCGGTCGGCTCATTGGAAAGCGCAGCAGTGGTCGCCTTGTTTTTCGTCGAGATGACCGAGAGCGCCTTGGAGCCGTCCATGCGCGCGAAGGCGAGCAGGTTGCCGCCGGTATCGACCACGGAGATACACATCGGCTGGCCGATGCGCTCGGCCTCGGTAATGGCGGCTGAAAGCACGGCAAGCCCGCCGTCGAGCGTCAGCGTCCGGGCATCCTTGAACAGAGTTTTGTCGGACATGGTTGTCTCCTTATGACTGGGCGGGATCGAGAATGAGGGTGACGAGATCGACCACGAGATGGACGAAGAGCGAGATGACCGCCGCCGCCAGGATGAAGCCGAGCGAGGCGTTGATATCGGCGTTGAGCACGGCAGCGACGGCATATTGCCCCGCGCCGCCCCAGGAGAAGACGACTTCGACCAGCACCACCGAGCCGACCAGCGTGCCGTAAAGCGAGCCGATGACGGTGATGACCGCCGGCAGGGCGTTGCGCAGCGCGTGCAGGGAAATCCGCGCCGGGGATAGCCCCTTGGCCATGGCGAAACGGATGAAATCGCTGTCGTTCAGCCGCTCGACGGCGGCGCGCGTCATGGTCAGGATCGGCACGGCATAGATCAGGCCGAGAGTGAGGACGGGCAGGACGAGCTGGCCGGCGGCGGCCTTTGTGGTTTCGAAATCGCCGGTCATCAGCGCATCGAGTACATAGGAACCGGTGATCCTGTCCGGGGGCAGCACCGCGAAATCTAGCCTGCCGATGGGTGCCGGCGCGATCTGCAGGACGGTGTAGCCGACGAAGACCAGCACCAGCGCCAGCCAGAAATCCGGCAGGGCGCCCATGACGGTCGCATAGCCATCGGCGATGCGGGCGGTCAAACTCTCCGGCTTGCGGCCGGCCATCAGTCCGAGCGGCAGGCCGAGGGCAACCGCCAGCAGTAGCGACAGGACCACTAGTTCCAGCGTCGCCGGCAGTCGCTGGCCGAGGTCGGCAAGCACGGTATTGGTCGTCTGCCACGAACTGCCGAGATCGCCATGCAGGGCGCGGCCGATATAGGCGAGGAACTGCACGGGCAATGGCTGGTCCAGTCCCATTTCGGCGCGCAGCTTGTCGACGGCCTCCTGCGTTGCCAGCGGCCCGAGCATCATGGGCGCGGGATCGCCGGGGATCAGCTTCAGCAGAAAGAACGCAACGGCCACGATGCCGAAGAGTTGCGGAACAGCGAAGAACAGGCGGCTCGAAAGATAGGCGATGATCTTCATGACAGCTTCCCCGTGACGAAGGCTCGCCAGGCGCGGCGCGTGGGTCTGGCCCGCTCGCGCGGGCTGGAAAATGCAAGGATGGATGCGCCGATGCGACCCAGCCCGAAGACGGTAAGAGACAATGCAAGACCCGGAAAGATCGACGGCCACCATTGGCCGGTGACGACGTTCTGGAAGCCGCTGGCGATCATCGCGCCCCATTCGGGCGTCGGCGCGCGCACGCCGGCGCCGATGAAGGAAAGGCCGGCGGCGATCAGCACGGCATTGCCGGCGCTGGCGCTCATCTGGGCAAGAAGCGGGGCGGCTGCGTTCGGCAGCAGATGGCGGGTGAGCAGGTACGTGTCGCCCGCGCCGGCGATGCGGGCCGCCTCCACATAGGCGTTGCGGCGCAGGGTGAGCATTTCGGCGCGCATCAGACGTAGATAGAGCGGTATGCTGACCACGGTGATGGCGACGACGATCGACAGGATGCCCTGGCCGAGGACGGCGACCAGCACCAAGGCGAGTGCGAAGACGGGGAAGGCCTGCACCACATCGGCAAGGCGCAGAACGAGCGTGGAGAGAGCACCGCGCAATCCGCGCGCGCCTTCCCAAAGGCCGGCATAGGCGCCGAGTGTTCCACCGAGAAGGGCGGCGGCGAGAGTCGCGGCAAGCGCGATGGTGAGGTCGATGCGCGGCGCGTGCAGCGTGCGCGAGAAAATGTCGAGGCCCGCGATGTCGGTGCCCATCGGGCGGCCCCACCCCGGCGGCATCAGGCTCGCCGCCGCATCGGCCTCCACCGGGGAAGGAAGTGGCAGCAAGGGTGCTAAAAACCCGCAGAGCAGCATCAGCCCGACGATGGCATAGCCGGCAAGGAAGCCCGGCCGACGGAGCACGAAGCCCGCGAAGCCGGGGGAAGAGGCGGGGACGGCAGCGCCGTCCCCCTTGTTCGCGGTTGCGTCAGACACGCTTGTAATCCTGGAAGCTCAGGCGGTTGGACGTATAGTAGACGATGCCGCCGATATCCTTGCCATGGGCGAGATGAAAACCGGGATTGGCGATCAGTGCCCACGGCGCTTCCTCATTGATGATCTTCTGCGCCGCCTCGGTCGCTTCCAGCCGGTCTTTTTCAACCAGTGTCGAGAGCGAGGTTCCGATCAGCTTGTCGACCTCGGCGTTCTTGTAGTTCGAGAAGTCGATGAACGATCCCGACTGGAAATAGAGGTTGAGCGCGAAGCCCGGGTCCGGCGTCCACGGAGCGTCGAGGTTGAAGATCATCGGCTCGGTGCGCTTGACGAGGCTGTCGAAGAAGGTGCCGGCCGGCAGCTTCTTGAGCGTGACGGTGACGCCGATCTTCTTCAGCGCCGTCTGGTAGAGAATGGCGATCGGCTCCTGCGTCGGGTCGCCGGCGTTATAGGCGAGCGTCGTCGAGAAACCATCCTTGAACCCGGCCTCGGCCAGCAGCGCCCTGGCCTTGTCGATGTCGAAATCGTAGTCGTAGAACTTGTCGGTTGCGCCCGGATAGAAGTCCGGCATAAAGCTCTTCATCTTCCTGCCGTAACCCTGAAGAACGCTTTGCACCACCTCATCCTTCGGCATGGCGTAGTTCAGCGCCTTGCGTACCTTGATATCGTCGAGCGGCTTGAAGGCGGTGTTGAGTTCGACCCACAGCATCTGGCTCGCCTCGATGGAGGTGACCTTGGCCTTGGCGCTGGCGGCGAGGCTCTTCATCTCGGTCGGTGCAAGGTTTTGAGCGATATCGACAGCGCCGCCCTGAAGCAGCTGGAGGCGGGTCGCCGATGCCGGCACTTCGCGGAAGATGACCGTTTCGAAGAAGGGCTTTTCGCCATAATAGTCCTTGCGGGCCGTGGCGATCATCTGCTGGCCGCGGGTCATTTCCTTCAGGTCGTACGGGCCGAAACCGGCGACGTGGGTGTCGAGGAACTTCTTCGCCCACGGATCGTCGGCGGTCGCCATTTCCTTGCATTTCTTGGAATCGAAGATCGGGTTGGCAAGATGGCCGCAGACGATCATCAGGATCGGATTGGGCTTTTCCAGACGGAAGGAGACGGTGTGATCGTCCTCGACCACCACGGCATCCTTGTTCGGCAGGCCCATGACAAAGGTCATGAAGGCGCCGGCGCCCTTGACCTCGAACTTGCGGTCGAAGGTGTATTTGACATCGTGGGCGGTCAGCGGATTGCCCCAGTTGGACAGGACCCCCTTGCGCAGCACGAGACGCACCGATTTGCCGTCCGGCGCGAACTCCCAGCTCTCCGCCAGCATGCCCTTGAGATTGTAGCCGCCCGGTAGCGATGCGTTCGGCGCAAGATCTTCGCGCAGGACGCCGGGAACGGCCGGGTCCGGGATCGTGTTGAAGCCGATGAGATAATCGTAGAATGCACCGACCGTGTCGATGGTCCCAAGCGAGAGGGAGTTTTCCACGTCGAGGCTGAGCGGTGTCGCGGATGCGGCGATGGCAAGTGTCTTGGCTCGGTCAGCTGCGAAGGCGTACCGTCCGCCGAGCGAGGTCGTAAAGGCAAGCGCACCTGCCGCGCCCGCGGTCTTGAGCAGAGAGCGGCGCGATAAGGCCAGGAGATCGTCAGGAATGTTCGGCATCATGTTCCTCATGTCGATAAGGCTGATCGACCTTCGATCAGTTCAATTTATTGACAATCAAGTTTTGTGCCAAGTGCCTTTTCGCATTCATGACGATGGTTGAAATGCGATAACGATTTGATTTTACTATGGTGTGTGAAATTAGATCAAGCAAAATAAATCAACATGATTGTAAATCATGTTGATTTATTTAAAAGCATATAGCCTTATTAATGGGCACGAAAGGATGTCGAGCTACAGGTGACGCTCGCCCAGGAGAACAAGTGGACCAACCTCATCGGCGGCCTGCCGATCCGCGTCGATGGCTTCGTTCTCGGCGCGGTGGCGGCTGGATCCGGCACGGGCACGCAGGACCTTGCGGTCGCCCGGGCCGGCGCGCGCGCCATTCCCGGTGCCGACATGTTCGAGGATTTCGCCTTCATGGGCGCGGAGGACACAGGCATCATCCGCGGTTCGCACCCGGAGAAGGTTCGTGACTGAACCCGCTATGCGATGGAACGATACTCCGACCTTCCAGAGCGCGAGGGAGATAAGCCGGCGCGTTCATGAACGGCAGACGTCGGCCCGGCGAATCGTCGAGCAGACCCTCTTAGCTATCGCGGCGATAGACAGTGAGATTGCCGCCTTCTGCACGCTGTCGGATACGGCGCTCGCCGAAGCCGATGCGATCGATCGTCGAGTAGCCGCGGGAGAACCGGTCGGCCCTCTCGCCGGCGTGCCGCTTGCCGTCAAGGATCTCATCCCCACAAAAGGCCTTCGCTCCACTTACGGCTCGCCTCTCTATGCCGACAACATTCCCGCCGAGGACGAAATCGTCGTCGCGCGGCTGAAGGCGGCGGGGGCCATCGTGATCGGCAAGACGAACACCGCCGAATTCGGCTATGGCGCGACGGGCCACAACCCGCTGTTCCCGACGACGCGTAATCCCTGGAACACGGCGCTGACGCCCGGCGGTTCCAGCGCCGGTTCGGCAGCGGCGGTGGCCGCCGGCATGGTTCCCGCAGCCCTCGGCAGTGATGGCGGCGGTTCCGTGCGCATCCCGGCCGCCTTGACCGGCACCTTCGGCATGAAGCCTTCCTTTGGCCGAGTGCCGCTCTGGCCCGGCTGTCGCGATCCGGACGAACCCGGCGCATCCGGCTGGGAAGCGCTGGAACATATCGGCCCGATCACGCGGACCGGACGCCGTCCGCCGCGCAAGACTGGATGGCGTGATCGTCTTGCTTCCGAACGGCCTCGACACCATCATTGGCGAGCGTGGCGCAACAAGGTCTGACCGTATCGATCCAGGCCAGGTCACCGGCATCGACGACTGACTGGCACCCGCCACTTCAATGATACCGCGACCGGATATTGTCAGGATGAGACACCGTTCGTGAAAGAGCGTGATGATTGCAGGATCGTCTGGCCGGGCGCGCCGTGACCCCGCTGCAAGCAACCGATAGGCGAAGAATGTCGCCTCGTCCTAAGTCGAGCGAAAGCAGATTTCGTCATTCAGATCCCATTACATCGCGAAACCACAAACATCATTTTCAAACGTGGCGCGATAAATATCCATGCATGTGCAACATCGACAAATGTTCCGTCGCGGTTCGGCGCACTAGCCTGGCATTCCCCGAGGAGCCGAGAGCATGCCTGAAACCGCACCCATCGAGTTCGATCCACTCTCAGCTGCCTTCGTCAAAGATCCCTATGAAACCTGTGCACGCCCGCGCAATGCGAATGGTCTCGGCTACTTCGCTCCGCTCTACATGTGGCTCCCCTCCCATTTCCAGGATGTTCAGTTAATGTCGACGGGGTGACTGGGTATTACCGTTCAACAATACTGACTGCCCCTGAAGTCGGATAATGAGGTATCCACCAAGGTGGCACTGAGCGATAATGCCTGGGACCATCGAACGCCGTACGAGTGGCAGGGTCTGCAGAGCATCCCATCACCGGATCGATCTGGTCCGCGTATCCGTGGAATACTGTTCTTTGCCTGATCCGACATCCGTGTCGCCTCTCTGACAAATCGGCCATTGCGTCCGACAAATGTTCGAGCGGCTCTGTCGATGATCACTGAAATCATTGGGTAAATCGAAGTGGCACATCGATTGCTGTTCCTATTGGCATGGTTCAACCACGCGAAAAGGAGAGGCTGATGTCAGCCCTGATGATCTCGCTCGATAGCCTCGCTCCCGTCTCATCCATGGATGCCATGCTGGCCAAGGAGACATCCGGAGGCTGTGCGTCGTCCTCCTGTGGCTCCTCCGCCAAGCCAGACGACATGGACCTTGCCATATGGGAAAAGATCAAGGATCATCCGTGCTATTCGGAGGAGGCGCATCATTATTTTGCCCGCATGCACGTCGCTGTGGCGCCAGCCTGCAACATCCAGTGCAACTACTGCAATCGCAAGTACGACTGCGCCAACGAGAGCCGCCCCGGCGTCGTTTCGGAAAAGCTGACGCCGGACCAGGCCCGTCGCAAGGTGATCGCCGTGGCAAACGAGGTGCCGCAGCTTTCCGTGCTGGGCATCGCAGGCCCGGGGGATGCATGCTACGACTGGCGTAAGACCAAGGCGACCTTCGATGACGTGTCGCGCGAGATTCCCGACATCAAGCTGTGCATCTCGACGAATGGTCTGGCCCTGCCGGATCATGTCGACGAACTTGCCGAGATGAATGTCGATCACGTGACGATTACCATCAACATGGTCGCCCCCGAGATCGGCACGAAGATCTATCCATGGATCTTCTATCAGAATCGTCGCTATACCGGCCTTGAAGCCTCGCAGATTCTGCATGAGCGGCAGATGCTCGGGCTTGAAATGCTGACTGCCCGCGGCATCCTGACCAAGATCAATTCCGTGATGATCCCCGGCGTCAACGACGAGCATCTGATCGAAGTGAACAAGTGGGTGAAGGAGCGAGGTGCCTTCCTCCACAACGTCATGCCGCTGATCTCGGATCCGGCGCACGGCACCTATTTCGGTCTCACCGGACAGCGCGGCCCGAAGGCCATGGAGCTGAAGGCCCTGCAGGACAAGCTCGAAGGCGGCGCCAAGCTGATGCGCCACTGCCGCCAGTGTCGCGCCGACGCGGTCGGCCTTCTGGGCGAGGACCGCGGCCAGGAATTCACTCTCGACCAGATACCCGACGAAGTGGCCTACGATCCCGCGCGGCGCGAAACCTACCGTGAAGCGGTAGCGCGAGAGAGGGGAGACCACGCGGCCGCAAAACAGGCCGCCGTCACCACGGTAAAGGGCACGGAAGCAAACGGCACACTGTTGGTCGCGGTCGCCACCAAGGGCGGTGGTCGCATCAACGAGCATTTCGGCCACGCCAGGGAATTCCAGGTCTATGAAGCATCGCCCAAGGGCATCTCTTTCGTCGGCCATCGCAAGGTCGAGCAGTATTGCATGGGTGGGTTCGGCGAGGATGCCACCCTCGATGGCGTGATCGAGGCGCTCGAAGGCATCGACGTGGTGCTTTGCGCCAGGATCGGCGATTGCCCGAAGGACAGTCTCATCGCCGCCGGCATCCGCGCCACGGACGCCTATGGATTTGACTACATCGAGACCGCGATCGGAGCGCTTTATGCCGCCGAGTTCGGTCTGGAGTTGCTGGCCGAGAGCGCCTGACGCTCCGACTCCCTAAACGAAGCTGCCGAAAGGAGATGGAAAAATGGCCTTCAAGATCATCGCATCGCAATGCACGCAATGTTCCGCCTGTGAATTCGAATGCCCGACGGGGGCAATCAAGTTCAAGGGGGAGACCTATGTCATCGATCCGAACAAATGCACCGAATGCGACGGTTACTTCGATACCCAGCAATGCGCGGCCGTCTGTCCGGTGCCGAAAACCTGCGTTCCCGCCTGATTCCATTGAGGCGGGAAACACCCGGCTGCCACTCTCGGACCTTGAATCCTCGCAGGGGTGGCCGGACTTCTTCTCCCGGCATGTTATGTCCGGCATCCCTGGAGATCGCCGGCGAGACGCGGCGGCGGATGTGTGGAGGGGTGAAATGAACGCAGACAACAGCAGTTCGAGGCACACGGACGACGACATTCCGCAAGCTATCGACTGGCTCGGCAATCCGGTCTCCTGCGCGGACTGTCCGCATGAGGAAAATCGCGTCTCGGGCCTTTGCGACCTCGGTCGGGCCTGTGTCCGCGACCTGCGCGCGCGCCGGATTGACCGCTTCTTTTCGCTCAATCCGGCGCTGGCCGACAGCTATCTCGATCATCCGTTCTTCGAGGTGCGCAGCATCGCCGCGCGTTACGCCATGCCATTCAGGTTGTTGCCGCTCCTGTTCGATGTCGAGCCGGATGTCAGGGCTATCGCGCTGACCCGCTTGCCGGCAGCGCGTGTGCTTGCACTGCGGTCGGATCCCGATCGCCGCGTGCGGATCGTCCTTGCCCGCAAGCTCTCCGGGGAGGATCTGCTGCCCCTGCTGGGTGACCCGGATTATCAGGTGCGACTGAGTGCGGCGCGATCCGCGACGGAGGCGTTGCTGGTCGGGCTGATTGACGATCCCGAGCTGGATATCCGGCGCGAGGCGGCACGACGGGTTCCGCTAACGCATCTCCCGGCGATGATTGCCGATCCGGAGCCGTTGGTGAGGATCGAGGTCGCCCGCAGGCTTCCCTCGGCGCGGCTTCATCTTCTCGTCGCCGATCCCGATTTTCGCGTGCGCTACGTCGTCGTCGAACGCATTGCCCTCGATGAGCTCGGCCCGTTTCTGAGCGATGGCGATGAGGCGGTTCGGGAGCTGGCGCAGGAAAGGACAACATCGCAACGCAAGGAGTAGCGCAGTATGGGACTTGGACGAGAACAGGAGGTCGAAATCCGCAAGCCACCGGTCTTCGAGCATGGCGAGCACGTCAGGGCGACGCGGCACGTCAGCAACGACGGCACCTATCCCGGCAAGGAGATCGGGGAAAATCTCGTCCGCAAAGGGGATGTCGGCTATGTGCGCGACATCGGTACTTTCCTGCAGCAGTTCTACATCTACTCGGTTGAATGGGTCGACCGGGGCACGCTGGTCGGCATGCGCGCGAGGGAACTCGCCAGTCTCGACCAACCGGCCACGGCCAACCCTATCGACACACAGGGAAGCGAACGATGAAAGTGATGATCCGCAAATCCGAGCGCGGTTTTTCCGCCTACGTGCCGAAAAAGGATCTGGAAGAACCTATCGTCCGTTCCGAGAGGGAGGATCTGTGGGGTGGCGTGGTCACGCTCAAGAACGGCTGGCGTCTCGACCTTCCGGCCATGCCAGCGGATACGCGTCTGCCAGTGACGGTGGAAGCCCGCAAGCTCTCCGACGAGGAATAGGCCATTGATGAAACCACCCACAGCAACCGGAAGGAACAAGGTCATGAACGCGATACTGCATAACGATTTCCTGTTCTGCGTCAGTGACGACGAGGCGAGAAGCACCCTTCTCGATGTCAGGAGCGGTTTGGAGAAGGGCGTAACCGCTCCTTATCTCGGCCCCGGCCTTGTTGCGCTCACAACCGGCGAGGCTTCCGTACCCGCTTCGCCCGAGGCTGTCGCCGTGGCCCTCAACATCAAGGCGCCTGCACCATCGCGTATTCGCACCAATATGTGGTCGGTCGCTCAGTACATCGAGCAGCGCCGGCACAGGAACACGCTGAAGGCGTGGATGGCAGAGATCTTCGCGGCTACACCGAAGCCGTTAGCGTTGCACCGCTGGCTGGCTGCTCTCTCCCTGCCGCTCATCATCGACAGTTGGTACGACGGAGCCATGCGGGCGGCGCTCAAAGAGAGCGGCCGACAGGATTTCATCAGCATCCAGGGCATAACCCGGGCCGGAGAGGTTCGCGACACCTGGACCCGAGTCTATCGCGCAGATGACGCGGCTTGCGACGATGCGGTCCCCGCGCAGGCCTGCACGGTTCTTTATGAGCCTCACGGCGGCGCGCAGCCAGCCGGCAATTTTCTGGTGGCAGATTCCGATTATGTCGAGGTTCTGACCGAGATCGACATCCAGACGCCGATCCCCGACAGTGTAAAGGAACGGCGTGCAGCCCTCGGCTTCGTCTTTCTCGGCTGCCGGTTTCACGATCAGATGCTGCGCACGTATGCGCGACAGATCATCAAGCGATCGAAGGGGCCGCATTATGCTGTCATGGACGCAGCAAGCCTGAGCAGGAACGAGCGCCGGTTCCTCGCTGAAAACGGCATCACGCTAATCGATATGCCGCTCGAGGAGGCCGTCGCCATTCTCGCACAAGAAGCCACGGTAGCAACAGCAGCAACGGAGCAACCGGTCAGAACTTCTTGACCGGTATGTCGTGGCGCCGCAACGCATAGCCCACCTGGCGCGGTGTCAGGCCCAGAATGCGCGCCGCCTTCGCCTGCACCCAGCCGGAACGCTCCATCGCTTCGATCAGCCGTTCGCGCTCGGTCAAACGGTTGCCGTTGGCCGGACAGGCGGGATCGGCCGGATTGCAGGGGTTCCCGCTGGGCATGACGCGCGTTTCCTGCGCCCTGGACGACGGAGCTGGAACGTCGGCCGGTATGATGTGGCCGGTGGCGAGCATGTCGATATCGTTATTGTGCGGCACCTTGCCGTTGCCCTTCCACAGAAGAGCGGACAGACACTGCCCGCTGCTACAGGCGAAATCAGTAGGACCGATGACCTCCGAGCGGGTGAGAGTCGCCGTGCGCTGCACGCAGTTTTCAAGCTCCCGAACGTTTCCGGGGAAATAACAGCGGGAAATGAGGTCGAGCGAGGTCCGGCTGAAACTCAGGTGTCGGCTGTTCTGACGATTGAAGCGATCCAGAAAAGCCTCGGCCAGCCGCGGAATATCGCCCGGCCGTTCACGCAGCGGCGGCAGTGCTACCGGCACGACACTGATCCGATAGTAGAGGTCGGCGCGGAATTCGCCCTTGCGCACCGCATCCTCGAGATCGCGGTTCGTCGCACAGATCAGCCGGACGTCTACTTTCAAAGTCTTGTTGCCGCCGACGCGCTCGAATTCGCCCTCCTGCAGCACGCGCAGCAGCTTGGCCTGGAAGGCGGGAGAAATCTCGCCGATCTCGTCGAGCAACAG
Organism: Rhizobium sp. ACO-34A; assembly: GCA_002600635.1. Classification (NCBI taxonomy): domain Bacteria; kingdom Pseudomonadati; phylum Pseudomonadota; class Alphaproteobacteria; order Hyphomicrobiales; family Rhizobiaceae; genus Rhizobium; species Rhizobium sp. ACO-34A. The sequence continues at coordinate 98,774 of CP021375.1, forward strand.
CGTGCCTCCGTGGGCCAGTTCGAAGCGGCCGGCGCGCTGGTTGCTGGCGCCGGTGAAGGCGCCCTTTTCATGGCCGAAGAGTTCGGATTCGAGCACGGTTTCGGGAAGAGCCGCACAGTTGAGCTTGACGAAGGGCTTATCGTGACGCGGTGAGAGTTCGTGGATGGTCTGGGCGAAAAGCTCCTTGCCCGTCCCACTTTCGCCTCTCAGCAGCACTGTCGAATTGGTTCTGGCGACAATGTTGATGATATCCAGGACGTTCTTCACGGAAGGGCTCTCGCCAACGATGCGTCCGGTCTTCCCAGAAGCCCGCCGTGACCTCACCTCCGTGCTTCCGTCCAGCGACTTTTCGAGACGACGCTGCTCGTCGATCAAGCGCTGCCGATCCTCGCTCAGGATACGGTGGAGACGGATGGTCTGGCCCGCGAGATTGGCGACCATGGTGAGGAAGCGCATATCGTCATCGAGCGTGAAGTCAGCGCCTTCCTTTCGGGTCCGGTCGATCGAGAGGGTTCCAAGCACCGTATGGCTGGCCTTGACGGGGACGCCGATGAAACACACACCCGGCTCGCTTTCCGGGAAAAGGTGGGAACGGCCGGTATCCGGAACGACCAGCGGTGTCGCCGTCGCCACAATCTGGTCGATGACAGCCTGCGGAATCGGCATGAAATGGTCCTCGCCGGGCTTGTGGTAATAGCCGGCGGTGGCGACAATCTCCGGCAGGCCGTTATCGTCGAGCACGATCAGCGCTCCCTTCCGCATCTGCAGGAAGGAAGAGAGAATGTTCACGACATTGGCGAGTGTGATTTCCAGTCGCGCCGGTTCCGCTAGAACCTTCGATATCTCGTAGATACCGCTCAAGGAGACGGTCGCGCGGCGACTGGACTTGACGGCAGCGTCAGAAGAAGCCTGCTCCCTGCGCGGCGGACTGACATGCTCGACATAGCGGTTCATCTGAAGACCTCTTGGACCATCCCGGACCGGATTATTCCAAGGGCAACCTCCCCAAACCGAATTTTTTATATGACAGCGAGAGTACGCCCATACCGCCGGTTGTCAATTCGATTTGGACAGAGCCCGTTCAGCATAAGGTCTCAGGCTCAGCCGAACTTGAAGAGTACGCCGAAACCGCCCCTCGGATAGTTCCATTCGATCTCGCCTGAGGCCTCGCAGAGCACCCGGCAGGTGCCGCACTCCATGCAGCCGTCGGCGGTGATCTCCACCTGGCCCTTATCGTTTTGCTCGTAGCATTTGGCGGGGCAGACCTTGGTCAGCGCCAGAAGATTGGGGCTCGGCGTTTCGTGCGGCCGCACCGTGATGTGCGGGCGGCCGACATCGACGAGGTAGCGGTTCTGGAAAAGCTTGTCCTCGACCCGGACATCCTTGACGGCAATGGTCATTTCGGAACTCCTCGTTCTATTGGTTAGGTCCTGGAGCTGGCGTCAGCGCCAGGCGAAGGCGAGCCTGACGGCATCCGACACCATGCCCCAACGGCTGCGGTTCTTGACGAATTGCGCCATGGTCGCCCTTTCCTTGTCGATCTTCGGGGTGCCGTCGACCCGCACGAAACTCTGTGCGGCGGCAGAAATGAGCTGAGGATAGGTCATGAAGAAATTCTGCGAATTGGTATGCAGCAGGGCGGGCATGTCCTTGTGCTTCTTAAGGTCCTTCATCACAAAGGATTCCTCCAGCATCTTCCCGTAGAGGGCGAGGTTTTCCGCGCTCATCGGGTCCTTGCGGCTCTTGACCTGGAATATTGCTTCAGCCGCCAGACGCCCGGAGGTCATGGCAAGGTTGGAGCCCTCGCGGTGGACGGCGTTGTTGAGCTGGGCGGCATCGCCGACGACGACCCAGCCGTCGCCGAAGAGCTGCGGAATCGCCTTGTATCCGCCTTCGGGAATGAGATGCGCGGCGTATTCCTTGACTTCGGAGTCAGCGAGCAGCGGCTTGACCGACGGATGGCTCTTGAATTCCTCGAGCAACGCATAGGGGCTTTCCATCGTCCTGGCATAGTCGGAGACTAGGCAACCGACACCGAGCGAGATTGATTCCCGGTTGGTGTACAGGAAGGCAAGCCCCGTCATACCCTGCGAGAAGGTGCCGGCGGCCTCGATGACGCAGCCCTCGTTGCCGGTCAGGCCGAAACGCTGACAGATGACTTCCTCCGGCAGGAAGTGTATTTCCTTGACCGCGAGCGCCACCGTTTCCGGTCTCGGCATATCGCGCAGGCCGGCACGGGTTCCGAGCAGGCCGTTCACGCCTTCCGCAAGCACAACCACGTCGGAGAAGATCGCGCCGCCGCGACGGTCGGTATGGACACCGATCACCTTGCCATTGGTGTCGCGGGCAAGCTCGGTCACCGTGGTCTCGCACAGCACCGTCGCACCGGCCTCCCTCACCTTGCTCGAAAACCACTTGTCGAACTGGGCGCGGATGATGGTGTAGCGGTTCGGCTTTTCCTCGTTGAAGTCGGATGAGCGGTAATGCATGCCCGTATGGGAGGTATCGTCCATCATCCAGAAGCGCTGTTCCACCAGATGCCGCTCCAGCGGGGCATCCTCGCGGAAGTCCGGGATGATCTTTTCCAGCATGCTGGCATACATGATGGCGCCCTGGACATTCTTCGAACCGGCATATTCACCACGTTCGAGCTGCAGCACCTTCAATCCGCGATTTGCCAGTGTATAGGCTGCTGCGTTGCCGGACATGCCGGCCCCGATGACGATGGCATCGAATTTTTCCTCGATCATGGTGACGTCTCCGTTAGCTGGCGAGCTTGTCGCGGTTGTGGGGCGAGAGGCGCCGGACAAAGGCCTCGGTCAGCGCGGGCAGCAGGCGTACGGCGTCCGTGACGAGGCCGATATGGGCGAAATCGAAGATCGGCGCGTTGGGATTGGTGTTGATCGCGACGATCAGGTCCGCTCCCTCAACGCCAACGCGATGCTGAATGGCGCCGGAAATTCCGGCGGCGATGTAGAGTTTCGGTCGAATGGTCTTGCCGGTCTGGCCGATCTGTCGTTCGGAGGGCATCCAACCCTTCTGCACGACCGGCCGCGAGCAGCCATATTCTGCGCCGAGGGTAGAGGCGAGATTGCGGACGAGCTGGAAGTTTTCCGCTGCCCCGAGACCGAGACCTCCGGCCACGACGATATCGGCATAGGCGAGGTTGACCTTGGAGGACTGGCCATCCGGGATGAAGCTCAGCACCTTGGTGACGATGTCCTCCTCCACCATCGACAACTTGTGCTGGATGACGCGGCCGACCGGCCGCTCCTGTCGTTCTGGCATCGCCATGACGCGGGGTCTCACCGTCGCCATCTGGGGCCGGTAGTTCAGCGTGTAGATCGTGCAGAGCAGCGAGCCGCCGAAGGTCGGCCGTGTCGCTGCAAGCGACTTGTCATCGTCGACATCGAGTTCGGTGCAATCGGCGGTGAGGCCGGTTCTGAGGGTAGTTGCCACGGAACCGGCAAGGTCGCGGCCGAGGGTGGTGGCGCCGAGCAGCAGAATTTCCGGCTGGTAGGTGTTCACGAGCTCGGTAAGCGCCTTCGAATAGGGCTGGTTGCGATAGTCCTTCAGGACCGGATCCTCGACCAGATAGACCATGTCCGCACCGTAGGCGAAGGTCTCAGCCACCGCATGCCATGTGGCTTCGCCGGGCGGCCCGATCACTGCACCGGCCAGTTGGACGCCAAGTTTGTCGGCCAGTCTGCGACCGCAGCCGAGTAGTTCGTAGGAAACCGGATGCACCTGTCCCCGTTCCAGCTCGATCGCCACCCAGACGTGCCGGTAGGATTTGAAGTGCTCCGGCAGTTCCTTCTTCATGCCCGCCCGGCCGCCGGCCGGCGCTGCTGGTTTTTTTGCCTCTTCGGTCATGTCATCATCCTTCCTATGCGGCGCAACCGCTGGCGACCAGCGCCGGTTCGAGGGCGGGTTTGCGGGCAAAGAGCGTGGCGATCAGGCCGTCAGCCAGATCGCGTGCATTATCGCCTGCCTCTCCGATGATGGTCGCCCTCTCCTGGCGGGCGGTTGGGGCAAAGACCCGCTTGACAACGGTTGGCGAGCCGCGCAGACCGCATTTCGTCAGGTCCTCGATGCCGGCATCGGCTGCATTCCACGTCACGATTTCGGCACGGGCGGCGCGTAGCGCATCGTTCAGTGTGCCCCGGCGGATCTCGTTCGAGCCCTCCAGCATGGTGACGAGGCAAGGGAGCCTCGTCTGCAACACCTGTGTGCCGCCCTCCGCGCGCCGCTCGACGGTGATTTCCCGCGCCGAGGGATCGACGGCAGCGATCTTAGCGACATAGGTCAGTTGCAGGAGATCGAGGCGCTTGGCGATGCCGGGGCCGACCTGAGCGGTGTCGCCGTCGATGGTCTGCTTGCCGGCGAAGATCACGTCTGCCTTGCCATAGACCTTGCCGATCTTCTCGATCGCCGCCGAAAGCGCAAAGGAGGTGGCGAGCGTGTCGGAGCCGGCGAAAAAGCGATCCGTCAGAAGCACGCCACGATCTGCGCCGAAGGTCAGCGCCTTGCGCAGGGAATCCGACGCCATCGGCGGCCCCATGGTCAGCACCGTGACCTCGCCGCCATGGGCGTCACGCATCCTCAGCGCTTCCTCAAGCGAGAACAGGTCGAAGGGATTGATGATGGTCGGAACGCCCTGCCGCATGATGGTGTTGGTCACGGGATGGACACGGATCTGCGCCGAGTCCGGCACTTGCTTGATACAGACGACGATATGCATGCCGCGCCTCTCCATCTTGGTTGCTTGAAAGCTCTGGTGTTTCATCAGCATAATCCGTGCCAGCCTTGCGGATGGACTGTAAGCATTTGAAAATAAATGCTGTCTCTGCGGACTTCCCGACGTGTCCGGATGTTTTGTCGGTTTTTCGACAATGTCGCGTCAGGTCCGCGGCAAGGATGTAGCGCGACCCCGTCTGTCGGGGGGGGGCAACAGGGGGCTTACTGTTCGGCAAAGGGCTTGAGCGCGGTTTCGAGCGAGACGAAGGCGCCTCGCTTTTCGGCCGGCTTGTCCGGATCATGATCTTTGAGCACCTTGAAGATCCGCTGGGAGAGCGGAGAGGTCGCCTCGAAATCGGAATAGGCACGCTCCAGCGTCGAACGAGCGCGGGCGGCGATCACCCGGTCAGGCAGGCCGTCGAAGTCCTCCTCGACCATATACTGGCCCATGCGTTTGAGGATGTGCAGGCGGGCGACGTTCAGCACCCTGGCGTCGTAGAGAACGCCGAGCGCGTGAAAAAAATCCTCGGCGGAGGAAAGGCCGCGCAGGCGATCGAGGATGTTGTAGACGTCGATTGGACGGGAATTGGACGAGCAGTCACTCATAAAGGGCCTCCTTGTGTTGCGGCTGGTTGGTGGAAGTCGCGACAGGCACGCTGGTGTCGGGCTGGCGAACCAACCGGGATTGCAGGCGGGCAAGGCGCATCTCCAGGAAGTCGATGCGGTCGACGAGCGCGGAAACTGCTTCGCCGACGGGATCGGGCATCAGGTGATGTTCAAGGTCTATCCGGCCATTTCCGAGGCGTCGGCGGTCGTGGGCAGGCTTCACCACCCGGCCGGGAATACCGATCACCGTCATGCCGGGAGCGACATCTTCAATGACCACCGAATTGGCGCCGATCCGGCAGCCGGCCCCGATTGTGATCGGCCCGAGGATCTTGGCGCCGGCGCCAACCAGCACGCCAGATCCGAGCGTCGGATGCCGCTTGCCCGGCGACCATGACGTGCCGCCGAGGGTGACGCCGTGATAGAGTGTCACGTCGTCGCCAATTTCCGCGGTCTCGCCGATCACGACTCCTGCACCGTGGTCGATGAAGAAACGTTCTCCGATGACCGCCCCGGGGTGAATGTCAATATTGGTGAGGAACCGCGAAAGCCAGGAGAGGAAGCGCGCTGGAAAATGCACTCTCCTCCGCCACAGGTTATGGGCCAGGCGGTGCCACACGATCGCATGCACGCCCGGATAGGTGAGCATGATTTCCAGAGCAAAACGAGCCGCGGGATCTCGAGCCTTCACGCAGGCGATGTCGTCGCGGATCATCCTCAGCAGGCCCTTGCCATGTCGAGGCAGGTCTTTCGCCTTGTCGCGGGATCTCCCGCTGGTCAGCATGATGAACGACATTGCCCGCTTCCTCTCCCGGTATCCGGCTCCTGAAGGCGATCGCACAGACGGATGAGTTCATCCTGCGGCACCGCCGCCTTGGTCTCGACGGCGAGACGCCGGACCTCGACGAGCAGCCTTGCCAGCGTTTCCCTTCCGGCCACCCTACCGTTCTGGCCAAGCACATGGGCAAGCGCTGCCGCGCCGGAATGCTTGCCGATGGCAATCCGGTGGTTCCTCCCGAATTCCGCAGGATCGAGACCCTGATAGGTTTGGCGGTCGTTGAGCAGTCCCGCGACATGGATGCCGGATTCATGGGTAAAGACATTGGCTCCGGTCAGAGGCTTGTTCATCGGCAGCGGCTGCCGCGCACACCGCGCGACAATCGCTGCCAGTCCCGGAAGCGCTGGAAGATCAAGCCCCGTCGGGACGCCGTGCATGAGTTGCAGCACAGCCGCCACCTCCTCCAGAGGAGCGTTGCCGGCCCTCTCTCCGAGGCCCGATACGGTGACCGAAAGGTTCCTCGCTCCGGACTTGAAGGCGGCAAGCGCGTTTGCTGTCGCAAGGCCGAAATCATTGTGCGCGTGGAATTCAAGCGGAATCGGAGATTGCTCAGCAAGAGGCTCGATCAACGTCTCCGTCGAAAACGGATCGAGGATCCCGACTGTATCGGCGATCCGTACGCGATTGGCGCCGGCGGCGGCGGCAACACAGATCACCCGCTGCAGGTGGCGCGGATCGGCCCTTGAGGCATCCTCGCAACCCACCGCTACGAACAGGCCCGCCCTCGACGCCTTGCGCACCATCTCCTCGATGATCGTCAGTGCCCTGTCGCGGCCGATGCCGAGCTTGGCGGAAAGCTGGATATCCGAAGCCGGGAGGGAAAGGTTCACGGAGGAAACGCCGCTGCGCAACGCGGCGGCAAGATCATCGTCGGTCATGCGACACCACGCCATCACCCGTAGCGGCAGGTGCAGGGAAACCACGGCGCGAATGGCCGCGATTTCATCATCCCCCATGGCAGGCGTGCCGACTTCGATTTCAGGGACATTAGCGGCGGCCAGCGCCTCCGCCAATTCGAGCTTTTCCGTCAGCGAAAAGGCAACGCCTGGAGCTTGCTCGCCATCACGCAAAGTGGTGTCGTTGAGGAATGCTGCCGGGGTCGAGGAGGGGCGGGTGATTTCGCTTTCAGACATGAGCGAGACCTGCGGACTGAAGGACTGATGCCTCGAATGTCTGCCCTCTGAGGCTTGCGACCACATCAGGGGCGACAGAGAGCAGACGGTCGATGTCGGCCTCGTTATTGTCGCGCGACAGAGAAAAGCGCACCGCGCCGGGCAGGAAATCCTGCGGTACCATCATGGCTTTGAGCACGTGGCTCGGTTCCATCGAACCGGAGGAACAAGCTGAGCCGGAGGAACAGGCGATACCCTGCCGGTCAAGCAACGCTACGAATGCCTCACTCTCGATGCCCTCGAAGGCGATGTTGGATGTATTGGCCAACCGCCGCGATGGATCGCCGTTGATAAGCGCGCCGCCAATACTCTGCAGCAGGCCGCGTTCGAGCCGGTCGCGAAGACGGGTGATGTGCGGCATGTCTTCAGACACGGAAATGCGGGCAATCTCAGCAGCCTGACCGAGACCGACGATGCCGGGAACGTTCTCCGTGCCGGCACGGCGTGCCCGCTCCTGGCGGCCTCCATAAATCAGAGGCGAGAAGGGACAGCCGTGGCGCACGTAAAGCATGCCGACGCCTTTCGGGCCATGCAGCTTGTGCGCCGAAAGAGACAGCATGTCGATCGCGGTCGCCTTGAGGTCGAGCGGCAACCTGCCTGCCGCCTGCACTGCGTCGGTGTGGAACAGCGCGCCGACCTCCTTCGCCATGTCGGCCAGGTCGTCGATCGGAAAGATCGTACCAGTTTCGTTGTTTGCCCACATGATAGAGACGACGGCGGTATGTTCCGACAACACCGCTCGATAAGCGTCTAGATCCAGTTGCCCCAGCGTGTTCACCGGAATGCGGTGAACCCTGATGCCCCGGCGCGCTTCAAGCCGGTGACAGAGCGAGAGCACGGCCGGGTGCTCCACGGCTGAGACTATTACTTCGTTTCGGCCGGCCATTACATCAACAGCTGAAAGGATTGCGGTGTTGTCGCTTTCGCTTCCGCCAGAGGTGAAGAGAATTTCCTGCTCGCTCGCGGCTCCCAAGAGTGCCTGTACCTGCCTGCGGGCAAACCGGACTGCCTCCCTTGCGCCTGCACCGAAGCCGTGGGCGGAGGACGGGTTGCCAAACCGTTCACTGAAATGGGGAAGCATTGCTGCGACGACCACCGGGTCTGCCCGCGTGGTCGCATTGTTATCCAGGTAGACCAGATCATCCGGACGGATTGGCTTCATCGCCGGTCTCCTCAGTCGACCGGAATGACGCGTAACGGCATGCCGACGGCCTCGATCAGCTTCTGGCGGACGCCGTTGACAGTCACCGAAGCGAGCTGGCAACCGACGCAGGCCCCGGAAAGGCGGATGTAGACCGCATCGGCTTCCATCCTCACCAGTTGGCAATCGCCGCCATCCCGCCGAAGGTTGGGGCGGATCGCCTCCAATGCCGCTTCAATCAGGGGAAGGCTGCGCAACAGCATGGCGGCGCGAATGGCTGGATCGGGAGCAGCAACCGTTTCGGGGTTGCCGCTGTCGGGGATCGCCCCTGTCGTCGCCGGTTGAGAGGCGGGACGGGAGTGCCGACCGCTCAACCCGTCGAACAGGGTGATGCGCGCCGCGCGGGCTTGTTCGTGCATCGTCATCTCCCGCTCAACCGAAGGACTTGCCGCACGCGCATTTGTCGGCGGCGTTCGGATTGTCGAAGACGAAGCCCGAGGATTCGAGCCCGGTGACGAAATCGACTGTCATGCCCGCAACATGTGGCTGGGAACGGGTATCGACATAGACCTTTACACCATCGGCATCGATCACGGCGTCGCCGTCCCGGACGGTCGATTCCAGCCCCATCATGTATTTGAAACCGGCACAGCCGCCGGCCTCGACCATGATACGAAGCCCCTCGGCGGGCTCGACGGCCTTCGACAATGCAGACTTGACGGCGGAAATGGCATTCTCGGTGAGAGTGATCATGGTGCGTTTCTCCTTTTCGCCAGGATGACGCAAGAGACCATGCATTAGCCGTGCCAAAGATCTTTCTCTTTTCAAAACAATAGGTTGAAGACGCGATTACATGTCGGCTTTGCGACAACGTCTCCAATCCGACATGGCCTGTCGGCAACCTGCAAAAAACCGGGAGCCTGTCGGGTTTGTCACGTCTGCGACAGGTCGATGTCGTGCTGGGCGGAAGAAGAGAAAACTCTTAATATATTGAAATATAAAGATAAAATAAAATCCCTTCCGCCTTTTTGCAAACTGGCACGGCTCTTGAAACGGATTGTGTGGCGGCGGTCGAACCTGCCGATCCGATATTCAGCCCCGTGGGAGAGGCCGCGGATGCTTCAGCGAAGGAAGGAAAAGTCATGGCAGCTCTGCGTCAGATTGCATTTTACGGGAAAGGCGGCATCGGCAAGTCCACCACCTCCCAGAACACGCTGGCCGCTCTCGTCGATCTGGGTCAGAAGATCCTGATCGTCGGTTGCGACCCTAAGGCGGATTCCACCCGCCTGATCCTCAATTCCAAGGCCCAGGATACGGTCCTGTCGCTTGCCGCCCAGGAAGGTTCCGTCGAGGACCTCGAACTCGAGGATGTCCTGAAGATCGGCTACAAGGGCATCAAGTGCGTTGAATCCGGCGGTCCGGAGCCAGGCGTCGGCTGTGCCGGTCGCGGTGTCATCACCTCGATCAACTTCCTCGAGGAAAACGGCGCCTATGACGACGTGGACTATGTGTCCTACGACGTTCTCGGCGACGTCGTCTGTGGCGGCTTCGCCATGCCGATCCGCGAGAACAAGGCGCAGGAGATCTACATCGTCATGTCCGGCGAGATGATGGCGCTCTACGCCGCCAACAACATCGCCAAGGGCATCCTGAAATATGCCAATTCCGGTGGCGTGCGCCTCGGCGGCCTGATCTGCAACGAACGCCAGACCGACCGCGAGCTGGATCTGGCCGAAGCGCTGTCGGCGCGGCTCAATTCCAAGCTGATCCACTTCGTGCCGCGCGACAACATCGTGCAGCATGCTGAACTGCGCAAGCAGACGGTCATCGAATATGCTCCGAACTCGCAGCAGGCCCAGGAATACCGCCAGCTGGCCCAGAAGATCCATGACAATTCCGGCAAGGGCACGATCCCGACGCCGATCACCATGGAAGAGCTGGAGGACATGCTGCTCGCCTTCGGCATCATGAAGACCGACGAGCAGATGCTTGCCGAGCTTGCCGCGAAGGAAGCCGCCAAGCAGGCCGTGGCCGCCGTCTGAGCTGCGATACGAAACCGGGCGCCGGCCTTGACCCGGCGCTCCTTTCAAACCCGGCGGTATTTCGCCATCCATCCGAAGAGGGGTCAATCACCATGAGCCTCGACTATGAAAACGACAGCCAGCTCCACGAGAAACTGATCGAGGACGTGCTGTCCCAATATCCCGACAAGACGGCCAAGCGCCGCAAGAAGCACCTGAACGTCGCCAAGGCGGGCGACGAGATCGATCAGGAAGAGGGCAGGCCTCTTTCCGAATGCGACGTGAAGTCGAACATCAAGTCCATTCCGGGCGTCATGACCATTCGCGGCTGCGCATATGCCGGCTCGAAGGGCGTAGTCTGGGGACCGGTCAAGGACATGGTCCACATCTCCCATGGCCCGGTCGGCTGCGGGCAGTATTCATGGTCGCAGCGCCGCAACTACTACATCGGCACGACCGGCATCGACACCTTCGTCACCATGCAGTTCACCTCCGACTTCCAGGAGAAGGACATCGTCTTCGGCGGCGACAAGAAGCTCGAAAAGGTCATCGACGAGATCGAGGCACTCTTCCCGCTCAACAATGGCGTGACGATCCAGTCCGAATGTCCAATCGGCCTGATCGGCGATGACATCGAAGCCGTGTCGCGCAAGAAGAAGAAAGAGATCAACAAGACCATCGTGCCCGTCCGCTGCGAAGGCTTCCGCGGCGTGTCGCAGTCGCTCGGCCACCACATCGCCAATGATGCGATCCGCGACTGGGTATTCTCCGGCGAGGACAAGCATGCCGAATTCAAGACGGGTCCCTACGACGTCAACATCATCGGCGACTACAACATCGGCGGCGATGCCTGGGCCTCCCGCATCCTGCTTGAGGAAATGGGCCTGCGCGTGGTCGGCAACTGGTCGGGCGATGCGACGCTCGCCGAGATCGAGCGAGCGCCGAAGGCAAAGCTCAACCTCATCCATTGCTACCGGTCGATGAACTACATCTGCCGCCACATGGAAGAGAAGTACGGGATTGCCTGGATGGAATACAATTTCTTCGGCCCCTCCCAGATCGAAGCCTCGCTGCGCAAGATTGCCAAGTATTTCGGTCCCGAGATCGAAGCGAACGCCGAGGCGGTTATCGCCAAGTACCGCCCGCTGGTCGATGCGGTGATTGAGAAGTACCGCCCGCGTCTCGAAGGCAAGACGGTGATGCTCTATGTCGGCGGCCTTCGCCCCCGCCACGTCATCACGGCCTATGAAGACCTCGGCATGGAGATCGTCGGTACCGGCTACGAGTTCGGCCACAACGACGACTACCAGCGCACCAGTCACTACGTGAAGAACGGTACGCTGATCTATGACGACGTTACGGGCTACGAACTCGAAAAGTTCATCGAGGGCATTCGCCCGGACCTCGTCGGCTCCGGCATCAAGGAAAAGTATCCCGTCCAGAAGATGGGCATCCCCTTCCGCCAGATGCACAGCTGGGACTATTCCGGTCCCTACCATGGTTATGACGGCTTTGCGATCTTCGCCCGCGACATGGACCTTGCGATCAACAATCCGGTCTGGGGCCTCTATGACGCGCCCTGGAAGAAGAAGCAGGCCGAACCGCTGCCGATTGCCGCCGAGTGACGGTTCCGCCCTCGCTTCAGGGCGGGGGCAGGGGCTCACGCGGCCCCGGTACATAAAGAACGCCCACGGGAAAAGCCCGTTCGGGATCTGTCGAAACGTCATTATCCCGGTGCCGCCGTATGGCGCGGCCCGCAAGGATGGAGGTGACCAGTCATGCCGCAGTCAGCCGAAAAAGTCCTCGACCACGCTCCGCTCTTCCGCGAGCCTGAATATGTCGAGATGCTGAAGAACAAGAAGGAAAACTTCGAATGCCCGCATCCGGGCGAATGGGTCGATGACCAGCGCGAGCTGACCAAGACCTGGGAATATCGCGAGAAGAACCTCGCCCGCGAGGCGCTCGTCGTCAATCCCGCCAAGGCCTGCCAGCCGCTCGGCGCCGTCTTCGCCGCTGCCGGTTTTGAGAAGACCATGTCCTTCGTGCACGGTTCTCAAGGCTGCGTCGCCTATTACCGTTCGCACCTGTCGCGCCACTTCAAGGAGCCGTCATCGGCCGTTTCGTCATCGATGACGGAAGACGCTGCGGTGTTCGGCGGGCTCAAGAACATGATCGACGGCCTTGCCAACACCTACACGCTCTATGAGCCGAAGATGATCGCGGTGTCGACCACCTGCATGGCGGAAGTCATCGGCGACGACCTGCGCAGCTTCATCGAGAACGCCAAGAACGAAGGCTCGGTGCCGGCCGACTACGACGTGCCGTTTGCCCATACACCGGCCTTCGTCGGCAGCCATGTCGATGGTTACGACAACATGGTGCGTGGCGTGTTCGAGCACTTCTGGAAAGGCCAGCCGCGGACCGAGATCAAGGGTCGCTTCAACCTCATCCCCGGCTTCGACGGCTTCTGCGTCGGCAACAATCGCGAGATCAAGCGCATGCTGTCGCTGATGGGGGTCGACTACACCTTTATCCAGGATGCCTCCGACCAGTACGACACGCCGTCTGACGGCGAGTACCGCATGTACGACGGCGGCACGAAGATCGACGACGTCAAGGATGCGTTGAATGCCGAATGGACGCTGTCGCTGCAGCATTACAACACCCGCAAGACCGAGGACTATTGCAAGGAGGTTGGTCAGAAGGTTGCCTCGCTGCACTATCCGCTCGGCGTTCGCGGCACCGACGATTTCCTGATGAAGGTCTCGGAAATGACCGGCAAGGAGATACCGGAGGCGCTCCGCATGGAGCGCGGCCGCCTGGTCGATGCCATGGCCGACAGCCAGGCTTATCTGCACGGCAAGAAATACGCGATCTACGGCGATCCGGATTTCGTCTACGGCATGGCGCGCTTCATTCTGGAAACCGGCGGCGAGCCGATCCATTGCCTTGCCACCAACGGCTCTGCGGCCTGGGAGGTGGAGATGAAGGAACTCTTTGCCTCCTCGCCCTTCAGCAAGGATTGCCAGGTCTGGGCGGGCAAGGATCTCTGGGCCATGCGCTCGCTGCTCTTCACCGAGCCGGTCGATCTGTTGATCGGCAGTTCCTACGGCAAGTATCTGGAACGTGACACTGGCACGCCTTTGCTGCGCCTCACCTTCCCGATCTTCGACCGCCATCATCACCATCGCTTCCCGCTAATGGGGTATCAGGGCGGGCTGCGGGTGCTGACGACGATCCTCGACAAGTTCTTCGACGTCTACGACCAGCAGACGATGATCCCGTCGAAGACGGATTATTCCTTCGATCTGACACGCTGATCCATGTCGGCCCCCGGCTGTCCGGGGGTCGCTTCCCAACGGTTTCAACTCTCATGGTGGAGACGGGTGCGATGTCGGCATTGAAGGCGAAGATCGAGGATGTATTCAACGAGCCCGGTTGCGACAAGAACCAGGGCAAGGACGCCAAGGCCCGCAAAAAGGGCTGTTCCAAGCCGTTGACGCCGGGGGCGGCGGCCGGCGGCTGCGCCTTCGACGGCGCCAAGATCGTGCTGCAGCCGGTGACCGATGTCGCCCATCTCATCCATGCGCCGCTCGCCTGCGAGGGCAATAGCTGGGACAACCGGGGGGCCGCCTCATCCGGCTCCAGCCTGTGGCGCACCAGCTTCACCACGGATCTTACCGAACTCGACATCGTCATGGGGCAGGGGGAACGCAAGCTTTTCAAGGCGATCCGCGAAATCGCCGAGCGTTACGCACCGCCGGCCATCTTCGTCTATTCCACCTGCGTCACCGCCCTGATCGGCGACGATATCGAGGCGGTCTGTCGGCGCGCGGCGGAGAAGTTCGGACTGCCCGTTGTGCCGGTCAATGCTCCGGGCTTCGTCGGTTCCAAGAACCTTGGCAACAAGCTCGCGGGTGAGGCCCTGCTCGACCATGTGATCGGCACGGAAGAGCCTGATGATGTCACGCCCTACGACATCAACATTCTCGGCGAGTTCAATCTGTCTGGCGAATTCTGGATGGTGAAGCCGCTGCTCGAAAAGCTCGGAATGCGTGTCAGGGCCTGCATTCCCGGTGATGCGCGATATCTTGATATCGCCACGGCCCACCGGGCGAAGGCGACAATGATGGTTTGTTCCACGGCTCTCATCAATCTCGCCCGCAAGATGGAGGAGCGCTTCGGCATCCCCTATTTCGAGGGTTCATTCTACGGAATCTCTGACACATCGGAGGCGCTGCGGCAGCTTGCTGCCTTGCTGGTACAACAAGGAGCGCCCCCTGAGCTCCTTGACCGGACGGAATCCCTCATCGCGGAGGAGGAGGCCAGAGCCTGGGCCGCACTCGAGGGATTCCGTCCCCGCCTTGAAGGCAGGCGCGTGCTGCTCAACACCGGCGGCGTGAAGAGCTGGTCGGTTGTCCACGCGCTCCAGGAAATCGGCGTCGAGATCGTCGGCACATCGGTGAAGAAGTCGACGCCAGAGGACAAGGAGCGCATCAAGCAGATTCTCAAGGATGAGAACCACATGTTCGACTCCATGGCGCCGCGCGACCTCTACGCCATGCTCGCCGAACACAAGGCCGACATCATGCTGTCGGGCGGCCGCACCCAGTTCATCGCGCTGAAGGCGAAGATGCCCTGGCTCGACATCAACCAGGAACGGAGCCATCCCTATGCCGGTTACGACGGCATGGTGGAACTGGCGCGCCAGATCGACATCGCAATCCACAATCCGGTCTGGGAGATCGTGCGCGTGGCTTCGCCCTGGGATGCAGACGGCAATCTTGTCTCGAACGCCCCGAACTTCGGCGAAAACGACGATGCGCCGCTTGCCGCGCCAGTGCACGCCTTCCGCAAGTTCGCCAATTCCAATGCCGATGAAATGGGAGAATGCTGATGGCCCGTGTTGTGCATCAGACGAAACCGGTCGCGATCAATCCGCTCAAATCCTCGCAGCCGCTGGGGCGGCTTTCGCCTATCTCGGGGTCGAAGGGGCCATGCCGCTCTTCCATGGCAGCCAGGGTTGCACCTCCTTCGCGCTCGTTCTGTTCGTCCGCCACTTCAAGGAAACGATCCCGCTGCAGACGACGGCGATGGACGAGGTCGCCACCATTCTCGGTGGCGCGGATCACTTGGAAGAGGCGATCCTCAATCTCAAGAACCGCACCAAGCCGAGCCTGATCGGCATCTGCACGACGGCTCTGGTCGAAACTCGCGGCGAGGATTTCGCCGGCGATCTCGCGAAGATCAAGGCCAAGCGCGCGGAGGAACTCGCCGGTACCGAGGTGGTGCTGTCCAGCACACCGGATTTCGACGGTGCGATAGAGGAGGGGTGGGCCAAGGCCGTAACCTCGATGATCGAGGGCGTCACCATTGCCGGGGAGAGGCCGAGAGATCCAAAGAAAATCGCGATCCTGCCCGGTTGGCATCTGACGGTCGCCGATATCGAGCACATCCGCGAGACGGTGGAAAGCTTCGGTCTCACCCCGGTGATCCTGCCGGATGTATCCGGCGCGCTCGACGGCACGGTGCCGGATCGCTGGATCCCGACCACCTACGGGGGCACGAAGGTGGAGGACATCCGCGCTCTCGGCGAATGCTTCCAGACAATTGCGATCGGCGAGCACATGCGCGGACCTGCGGAGGCGCTGCAGGCGGCGACCGGCGTTCCCTATGCGCTCTTCCAGCAGCTTTCCGGCATGAAGGCGATCGACCGCTTCATCACCATGCTGGCGATGATTTCCGGCAATCCGGTGCCGGCCAAGGTGCGCCGCCGCCGCGCCCAGTTACAGGATGCGCTGCTCGACGGGCACTTCCATTTCGGCGGCAAGCGGATCGCGATCGCCGCGGAGCCGGACCATCTCTATCAGTTGTCGATGTTCTTCACCGGGCTCGGTGCCGAGGTGTCCGTGGCGGTCACGACGGCCGGAACCAATCGCATCCTTTCCAAGGTCCAGACCGAGGTGGTTCAGGTCGGTGACCTCGCCGATCTCGAGGCGATGGCGCAAGCCGCCGGCGTCGATCTGATCGTGACCCATTCCCACGGTCGTCAGGCGGCGGAACGGCTCGGCGTACCCCTGATGCGGGTCGGCTTCCCGATCTTCGATCGGCTCGGCAGCCAGCACAAGCTTACCGTTCTCTACGAGGGTGCCCGTGACCTGATCTTCGAGGCTGCCAACATCTTCCAGGCCAGCCAGTATCAACCCACTCCGGAAGAACTCAATCCTTTCCGCAACAGGGAGAACGACAATGACAGCCGTCCGACGTCTTTCACTCGTCACTGACGAGGGTCCGGCACTCGCGCCGGACCGCCCCAAGGGCGCCTTGCGCATCGCAATCGCCACGCAGGACATGAAGGGGCTCAACGCCCATTTCGGTTCGGCCAAACTGTTCGCGGTCTATGACGTCACGCCCGAAAGCTGGAACTTCGTCGAGGCCGTCGGCTTCGGCGATGTCTCAGACGAGAGCGGCAAGCACAAGACGGAAGGCGATGACCGCATCACGCCGAAGGTCGAGGCGCTCAAGGGCTGTCATCTTCTGTTTTGTTTGGCGATCGGTGGTCCATCGGCCGCCAAGGTGGTGTCCGCGAAGATCCATCCGATCAAGGTTCCGCAGCCCTCCTCGATCGAGGAGGTGCTGTCGCGCACCCAGACCATGTTGAAAACCGCGCCGCCGCCGTGGCTGCGCAAGGTGCTGGCCGAGGCCGGTGTTGCCGTCACCAAGCCATCCTTCGATGACGATTGAAAAAGGAGACTGCCCATGACCCCGACTGCCGTTCTCGAAAAGACTGCCGCCAACGACGACCTCGCCGCCATGGCGACGCCGTTCATGAAGTGCCTCGTCCGGCTGATGCGTGCGCAGGACACCTATGATGCGTGGGAAGGGCGCTCCGATGCCTCCATCCTTGGCGATTTCATCGTGACGAAAGAGCAGCGCAAGGAAATCCCGATCATCGGCGATCCGGACCCGGATGTGCTGTGGCGGCTCGAGATCTTCTATTCGGCCGTCGGCCTTGCCATCGAGCAGGAGACCGGGATCATCGCCTCGCCGATGATGAAGATGAGCCATGAGGGCTTCGGTCGCGCGCTGCTGACGGCGGGTCGCCTTGTCGTCATGTTGAAGTCCCTGCGCGATGTCCACCGCTTCGGTTTCGAGAATCTGGCGAAGCTTGCCGATGCCGGTAACAAGCTGGTGCAGGATGCCGTCGAAATGATCGGCAAATTCCCTGAAGTCGCCAGATACTGACTGGGGGAGGCGAACATGTCCGAACTTGAGGAACTCCAGAAAAGGGTCCGAAAGCTCAACTCCAGGGCCGGAAATGCCAAGATGGAGTTGCACGACCTTGCCGAGGATCTGCCGGTCAACTGGACCGAGATCAGAGCGGTCGCCGAACGCACCTACGCCGTCTTTGCCGAACTGGAAGCCGCCAAGGCCGAGCTGGCGGCCCTGGAGGGTGTGTGATGAGCGGTTCCTTCTCCACCCGCGACGGCTCTCCATGGATACCGGAATACCTGACGGCGATCGATGGCAGGACCTGCATCGGCTGCGGCCGCTGCTACAAGGTTTGTTCGCGCGATGTGATGCATCTCCATGGCGTGAACGAGGAAGGGGAGATCCTCGGGCTCTACGATGAGGAGGAGGGGGACGACTTCGACGGTGAACTCAACCGCATGATTATGGTCGTCGATCACGCCGGCGCCTGCATCGGGTGCGGTGCCTGCGCCCGCGTCTGTCCGAAGAATTGCCAGACCCACGTCGCGGCAGGCGAACTCGCCGCATGAGCTGAAGGAGACATCCGATGTTTGCCGATCACTATGCCAGCCTGCTCGCCGGCCAGTGGCCCGCGATCGACGCCGGGACCGCCTTTGATCGCCACGCGCTGGCCTGCGTCCTTGCGATTGCGCGTGACGAAGAACTTGCGGGTCGTGCGACAATTGCCCAGGCGACAGGGCTCGGCCCGAAGGAACTGACACGTCTGGTCGCGCGGAACTTCCCGGCCGTTCCCTTCGACAGCTTCGGCATCGATCCGGACGAGACCGAACCCGACCGGGACGAGGAGGAGGAAATCCTGTTCGAACTGCTCCTGCAGCATTGCGACCCAGGCATCTCAGCAAGTCGGCAATTCGCACGTATCGTAGCTCGCCGCGCGATGCGTGACGATCATCTCTGGCAGGACCTTGGCCTTTTTGAACGCGCGGAACTCACCCGGCTCCTCAACCGGCATTTTCCGAGCCTTGCGGCAGGAAACACCCAGAACATGAAGTGGAAGAAATACTTCTACCGCAAGCTCTGCGAAGCCGAGGGCTTCTCGCTATGCACCGCACCGAGCTGTCGCGAATGTTCCGACTTCGATGCCTGCTTTGGCGAGGAAAACGGGGAAAGCCGGCTGGCACGCGTGAAGAACGGAATGGTTCAATGGGCCGACCAACGTTCTCCTGGCAGGCTCTGGTGGCCGGACCTTGTCGTGTTTGCGACGAGGTTGCTTGTCCGGTTTGTGACAATGTTGGATCCCCTCCTTCGGGAGAATCTGACAAGTATATGATTTAAAATGTATAATTGAGATGGAATGACATTTGCTTCATATCTCCTATCGGTGCCGTTCACCGATATGAAGTCAAGCTTCCTAACGCCCGGTCGAGGTTCCCATGCGTCCAAACTCCCTGCGTCCCGTTCTCGATTTCCGTGGCGTCAACGGCAACCGCGCCGGCGAAGACCGGTTCCAGCTTCTGGCGGCGATCGACCGCACCGGCTCGATCGCCGCAGCCGCCAAGGTTGTCGGGATCAGTTATCGGGGCGCATGGGACGCGGTCAATTCGCTGAACAACCTCTTTCCCCGGCCGATCGTCATCGCCAGTCCGGGTGGTCGGCATGGCGGCAGTGCCCGCGTCACGGCGGAGGGGCTGCGGGCGCTCACCGTTCATCGGCTGCTGACTGCCTCGATCGGCGAGATCGTCGCAAATCTGGAGACCACCATTTCCGGAGACCCCACTGTTTCCTTCCCCGCCCAGTCCCTGCTTTGGAGCCCAATCATGAAAACCAGTGCTCGCAATACCTATCACGGCATCGTCACCGCCGTTCATCACGGCGCGATCAATGCCGAGGTCATGCTGAAGGTCGCCGAAGACGTTACCTTGACCGTGATGATTACCGAGCAGAGCGTCGCAAACCTCAACATCGCCCCCGGTGTCGAGGCCTATGCGCTTATCAAGGCGAGCACGCCGATCCTGATGAGAGAACCCGACAGCACGAAGACCTCGGCCCGCAACCGCATCTGTGGCACAGTCGTCTCCGTCGAACTAGGCGCCGTCAATGCCGAGGTCGTGCTCGACATCGGCGATGGCAAAACCCTCTGTGCCATCGTGACGGACGACAGCGCCGAGGCTCTCGAAATCAAACCTGGGCTTCGTCTCTGCGCCCTCATCAAAGCCTCCCATATCATCCTAGCACTCGCCTGAAATGCGTGTCTGTAACACTCTGGAAGCTGCAGTCAGGTGGCTTTCGGAAACGCTTGTACTGGCTGCCAAGGCTATTTTCTTTCGGTCGTCGACAAGATTGAATTGATATCTAACGGGCATCGTCAACTTAACGGAATGTGGAACTCGATGTGCGATGACGGGCCATGACAGAGCCTAATCCACTATATCGCCGCCATCGCTTTCCCGCTGAAATCATTGCCCACGCCGTGTGGCTCTATTTCTGCTTCCCTCTCAGCCTGCGAATGGTCGAGGATCTGCTGGCTGCCCGTGGAGTCGTTGTCTCGCATCAAACGGTCCGGCTGTGGGCGGAGAAATTCGGGCGGACCTTCGCCAACGAGATCCGCCGCCGTTCAGTTGGTCGGCTCGGCGACAAGTGGCATCTCGATGAGGCCGTCGTTTCGATCCGTGGCAAGAAGCACTGGCTCTGGCGCGCTGTGGATCAGGACGGTTTCGTTCTGGAGGTGCTGGTGCAAAGCCGCCGTAATGCCAAGGCGGCCAAGCGCCTGATGCGCAAGCTGTTGAAGGGTCAAGGACGAGCGCCGCGGGTGATGGTCACCGACAAGCTTCGCTCCTACGATGCCGCAAAGCGGGAGATCATGCCGGGTGTCGAGCATCGCTCACACAAGGGCCTGAATAATCGGGCGGAGAACTCCCATCAGCCAATCCGACGGCGAGAGCGGATTATGAAACGCTTCAAGTCAAGGCGACATCTTCAGCGTTTCGTCTCCATCCATGATCCCATCGCCAACCTGTTCCACATCCCCCGCCACGACATCTCCTCCGGCCATCATCGCGAATTGCGTTCAGCCGCGATGAAACTATGGGCGAAAATCGCCCGAGCGTGACCGACAAACTCGGCCAGCGTCATGGCCTGTCCTCGTCGCCGTTAAGTTTACGATGCCGTACCAGCTCTTGCCGACGGCACCGTAACCATCCTCTCTCCCGGCGGTTCCGTTCAGGCCGGCGGCAAGGCCGCACTTTGGGGCCCTGCCGGCAAGGCGCTCGGCATTACGGTCAAGGAAGAAACCACGGACGAGGGCCTGCCGGCCGTGCGCCTGCAGGTCGGTTCGGGCGCGGTTACCTCCGACATCGTTTTCCTTGCAGATTACGAGGGCTTTCTTGGCGGACGCGACGGCCTGCTCGAGCCCATCGACTATTCCGTCATCGACAAGTCCAAGTTCCTCCCCGGCACGACATCCGACTACTGCGTCGGCGTCTACGGTTATGCGACCGTGATGGCCTGGAACACCAAAACCTACACAGGCGATCAGCCGCAGAACTGGAAGGACTTCTTCGATACCCAGAAGTTCCCCGGCAAGCGCGCCATGCGTTCCAATGCCGAAACCCAGGTGGAGGCAGCGCTCTTGGGCGACGGTGTCGATCCAAAGGATCTCTATGCGGTGATGGCGACGGACGAGGGCCTTGAGCGCGCCATGAACAAGATCCGCGAACTGAAGCCCAATATCTCCGTCTGGTGGTCGTCGGGCGCCCAGCATGGCCAGTTGGTCAAGGACGGTGAAGTCGACATGACGACCGGCTGGAACGGCCGTTTCCAGACCGCCCGCAAGGAGGGTGCTGCGGTGAACTACACCTTCGATCAGGGCATTCTCGCCACTGATTGCCTTGCCGTTCCGAAAGGCGCACCGAACAAGGAACTAGCGATGAAGATGATCGCCGAGATGTCGAATGCCCGCTCCCAGGCGGAGATGAGCAAGTACACCAATTACGGCCCTGTCATCCCGGAAGCGTTCACCATTGGGGTCATCGACCCGGAAGCCGCCAAGACCTTGCCGACCAATCCCGAATATGCCGACAAGCTCGTCATCCAGAACATCGCCTGGTGGCTGGAAAACAATGACAAGGTCAAGGCCATGTACGAGGATATGATGACCGAGTGACGCTCGGCTCCTGGTTGAAACAAGGGATGAGTTGATCATGGCTTTTGCATTCAAGGAAGCGCGCCTCGCCGGCGCGCCCACCCGCCATGCTGGTGCGGATATCGAGATTTCCGCGCTGACCAAGACTTACGGCGATTTCACAGCGTTGCACGACGTCGACCTTTCGATGAAACCCGGTGAGTTCGTGGCAGTGCTCGGATCATCGGGTTCGGGAAAGAGCACATTGTTGATGGCGCTGGCCGGCTTCACCCGGCCGGATAGCGGCTCGATCCGTGTGAGGGGCAGGGAGATCCTTGCCGATCCCGCCAACAGCCGCGGTTTCGGTGTGGTGTTCCAGAACTATGCGCTTTTTCCGCATATGTCGGTGCTGGAAAACGTCGCCTTTCCGCTCAGGCTACGCAAGGTGCCGAAGGAGGAAATCATAGGCCGAGCGGAACAGGCATTGGAAACCGTCAAGCTCGGTGGCTATGGCAGCCGCCCCATAACGGCGCTGTCCGGCGGCCAACGTCAGCGCGTGGCACTGGCGCGCGCCATCGTTTACGAACCGCAGGTGCTTTTGATGGACGAGCCGCTTTCAGCTCTCGACAAGTCCCTGCGCGAGGAGATGCAGATCGAGATCCGCGAACTCCACGACAAGCTGCATATCACCACCCTTTACGTGACGCATGACCAGCGCGAGGCGCTGACGATGGCCGACCGCATCGCGGTGATGAGCAAGGGCCGGATCATGCAGATCGATACCCCTGAACGTATCTATCGCGAACCGTCGAACGAATTCGTTGCCCGTTTTCTTGGCGAGGCGGTGGTTTTCAGCCGGGCGGAGGCCGAACGCTGCTTTTCCGGTGTGCCGTTGGCGTCCGGTCCCGGCCAGGAACTGGTCATGGTTCGGAGCGAGGATTTCCGGCTTGAACCGGTCTCCGGTGAGCACTGCCACCAGATGGAGGCCACCATTCACGCGGTTGTCTTTCAGGGCGACAGCTGGCTGGTCCAGCTCGTGACGGCCACCGGCCAACCTGTCAGTGCGCGTATCCAGCGGGCCGACGCGACGCGGATCGGGGACCTGTCGGCGGGCAGCGATGCGGTCTTTCATATTCGCCAGAGTGATACCCATTTCATACGGGCGGACAGATGACGCGACAGACGGTCCAGACACTTCCGGCAAGTGCCGGTCCCTTGCGTACCGATGGCCGGCCTTCAGGCCTGTTCGGTCCCGCGCTGAAACCCTATCTCGGCATCGCGCCGGGTATCGCCATCGTTTTTCTCTGCGTGGCCTTGCCCTGCCTCTGGCTTCTCTATCTTTCAGCCTTCAACGATGCCGGTCAGGTGAGCGTCGTCAATTATGAGCGCCTTGTCGAACAGGTCAGCTATCGCCGCATCTTCTTGACGACTTTTGTCGTCAGCCTGGAAACGGTACTCTGCTGCCTTGTTCTCGGCGTGCCGCTTGCCACCTTCATCTCGGCTCTGAAGCCGCGCATTGCGGCCCTGTTCGTTGGAGCCATCCTCTTTCCGCTCTGGACCTCGCTTCTGGTGCGTGCCTATGCTTGGCTCGTCATCCTGCAACGCAACGGGCTCATCAATACCTGGCTCATCTCGGCGGGCGTGATCGACGAACCCCTGCCTCTTGCATTCAACACATTCGCAACCGTGCTCGGCATGACCCACATAATGCTGCCGATCTTCCTGTTGCCGGTGATCGGTGCGATGCGCGGCATAGATCGCAGTATGATCCGGGCAGCAGCCAGCATGGGTGCCTCACGCGCCTACACCTATCGCAAGGTTTTCCTGCCGCTTGCCCTGCCGGGCATTATTGCTGGTGCGACGCTGGTCTTCGTCATGAGCCTCGGCTTCTATGTGACCCCGGCCATTCTAGGCGGCGGCACGGTGCAAGTCATTTCCATGCGCATCGCCAGAAGCCTCTCCACCTATTCCAACTTCGGGGCCGCGGCCGCTATCGGCGTCGTGCTGCTCGCATCCACATTCGTCCTTCTCGGCATCAGTCTGCTCATTCGCCGGCTGATACGGGGCAGCTCAGGAGAAAGCCATGCTTGACGGTTTCGCCGAAAACAGACTTCTGAGTTGGGCGGGATGGATCTTCGCGCTGGCTATGATGCTCTTTCTTATCGCCCCATCGCTGATCGTCGTGCCGATGTCGTTCTCCTCATCGGATTATCTTGAGTTTCCACCACGCGATTTCTCGCTGCGCTGGTACGAAGGCTTCTTCCACTCGCTGGCATGGCTGCAGGCGATGCGCGCTTCGCTCGTAGCGGCGGTTCTGACGGCGGTTATCTCCGTTCCGGTCGGTACGCTCGCCGCTTACGCCACGCGTCAGTTGCCGCTCAAGGTGAAGATGGCTGTCGGTGCGTTCCTGCTGACGCCGGCCATCGTGCCGTCCATTCTCGTGGCAATCGGTTATTTCTTCGTGCTGGCGCAATTGGGGCTGGTCGGCAGCATGACAGGTCTGGTGCTGGGACACGTAGCGCTGGCAATCCCGGTCGTCTTCGTCATCATGACGTCGGCGTTTGCGGGCTTCGATCCCAATCAGGAACTGGCGGCAGAAAGCCTCGGCGCCGGCCGGATGATCGTCTGGAAGGACGTCATCATTCCGCAGATACGGGGATCGCTGTTCGCTTCGGCGCTGCTCGCTTTCGTCACCTCGCTCGATGAGGTGGTGATTGCGATGTTCATCTCCGCCGGCACCAACGCGACCCTGCCGAAGGTGATGTTCAGCGCGCTGCGCGACAAGATCGACCCGACGGTCGCTGCCATTTCCACCATGCTGATCTCAATAGCGGTGCTGGCGGTAATCGCCCTGCTGCGTTCCGGGCCGAAGCAGGATCCCACCTGACCGCATGCCCGCCGGACTTTTCGAGACATTCGAGGTTACAATGAACGATCACCAGACTACCGCCCGGCTTGACGGCGGCCCCTATGATTTCATCGTCATCGGAGCGGGCTCGGCTGGCAGTGTGCTTGCTGCCCGGTTGAGCGAGAGCGGCCGCCATCGCGTGCTGCTTCTCGAGGCAGGCCCGAGTGATGCCAATCCATGGATTCACCTGCCGCTCGGCTATTCCAAGCTCTACACCGATCCGCGCTACAACTGGATGTATGAGAGCGAGCCGGAAAAGGGCATGAACGGTCGCAATACATACCAGCCGCGCGGCAAGGTGCTTGGCGGGTCCAGTTCGATCAACGGGATGATGTATGTCCGCGGCAATAAGCTGGATTTCGACGACTGGGCAAAAGCTGGATGTACCGGCTGGTCCTATGCCGACGTGCTGCCATACTTCATCAAGGCAGAGGACCAGTCGCGCGGAGCCAACCCCTATCACGGGGTCGGCGGCCCGCTGAAGGTTTCCGATCAGTCGTTCGACCACGAGTTGCCCAACGCTCTATGCGCCGCCGCGCGCCAGGCCGGTCTTGCCGATAATCCCGACTTCAATGGCGAGGCGCAGGATGGCTTCGGTTACTACCAGATGAACATCCACAAGGGCCGGCGCTGGAGCGCTGCGCGCGGATATCTCAAACCTGTCCGCCGCCGCGCCAACCTGCGCATCTTGACGGGTGCCGTTGCGGAGAAGCTCATCGTCGATAACGGCGCGGTGCGTGGCGTCCGCTTCCGGCTCAATGGCCGAAGCCTCGTTGCCGAGGGACGCGAAACCATCATTTCCGCCGGCACGATCGCCTCGCCGCAACTGCTGATGCTCTCGGGTATCGGCCCTGCTGCGCAGCTCGCCGAACATGGCATCGCCTGCGTACTCGACAATCCCAATGTCGGGCAGAATTTGCAGGACCACACCTGTATCCAGCTCATGTTCCGCTGCACGAAGCCGATAACCATCAACGACATGGCCAACAGCTTCCTTCGCAAGACGGCAAGTGCGTTGCAATATGCGGTGCTGCGCAAAGGTTATCTGGCGGAAACCGGTATCTATGTCGGTGGCTTCGCCAGAAGTGACGCGCAACAGGACCGGCCGGACGTGCAGATGGCGATGGCTGCATGGAGCGTTGCGGAACGCACTGTCAAAGGCGCGCGTCAGCACCCGTTTTCCGGCTTCAGCTTCAGTCCGGAACATGTTGCGCCCGAGGCGCGCGGAGCAATCACCCTGCGTTCCGCCGATCCCACGGCTAGGCCGCATATTCGCTTCAACTTCTTCCAGACGGAATACGACATCAAAGCCATGCTGTTCGGCATCCGGCTGGTGCGCCAGATTACCGGACAGCCGGCAATGCAGCCCTATATCGCGATGGAAATCCAGCCCGGCCGCGAGGTGTCCAGTGACGAGGAACTGATCGAGTTCATTCGCGACAAGGCCGGCTCCGACATCCATGCCGTCGGCACCTGCCGCATGGGCGTTGACGGGACGGCCGTGGTAGATCCGCGACTACGCGTTATCGGCGTCGCCGGGCTGCGAGTGGTCGACGCTTCCGTTATGCCGCGAGTGGTGCGTGGCAATACCCATGCTGCAACCGTGATGATCGCCGAAAAGGCGTCCGACATGATCCTGGAAGATGCACGGCTGGGCGGATCGTAGATTGAGGATTGGCCAAAGGGTTAAAGAACGTCACTTCGCTCCTCGCAGGCATTTCTTCTGAACGCTACTGAGTCGAAAGAAATCTATCGAGGCCGAATTTGGCGAGACTGAAACAAGACACACGCATTTTGTCCAACGGCATGGAGGTTCACGCCGTTG
The DNA here is from genome assembly GCA_002600635.1 of Rhizobium sp. ACO-34A. Classification (NCBI taxonomy): domain Bacteria; kingdom Pseudomonadati; phylum Pseudomonadota; class Alphaproteobacteria; order Hyphomicrobiales; family Rhizobiaceae; genus Rhizobium; species Rhizobium sp. ACO-34A. The sequence goes on from CP021375.1 coordinate 125,354, forward strand.
GATGGAGCGCGCCGGTTATCTATCGGCACAGTCGACGGCAATTTGGCTGACCATATCAACATTCAACTTGAGAGCCGGGTTTCGCCAGTTGTGAGGACTGACAAGACGCTGCTCGATATCCAGATCGGTTTGGCTGAAGTGGTCCTCCATCGAATATGGGCATAAAAACCGAGGAACGACATTGGAATGAACTACGTGATGTCTAGCCGCCCGCCGGCGGCAAGCTTAGGCGAGCCGGCTTGGTCGGTGGCTGACATCACCGTATTGCCCCTTCGATTTCGTCACGCAATCTCTTCAGCTCCGCAAGAGCTTGCGTCAGATGCTCGCCCTCCATACGTTGCGAAATGGCGCTGGCGGCGATGTCACGTTGTTCTGGAAATGACGGAATGAGCCTTGCCCTTTGAAATCAGAAAGATGCGCCGGTCGCGGCATTCCACTGCGCCATGGCGCGAATACGATGAATGTGAGTGGCAAGTGCTGATCGCTTCCCGGCGCGTATTTCTGGACCCAGCGATAGATCGTGGAATGATCGACGCCTACACCTCGTTCGCCCATCATCTGCTCGAGATCGCGATAGCTTACCCCATGGCGGCAATACCAGCGAACCGCCCACAAAATCACTTCACCCTGAAAGTGACGCCACTTGAAATCACCCATCAGAACTCTCGCCGAAAATCACCGGCGCTCTTTCCCGCATCAACGGATTCTTTGCAACAGAGCCCTGATGGGGTCGGGTTGGCCCCATAAGCTACGCTCGCCAGGCCGATCGGTGCATCAACTCAATGCCGCGCGCCAGATGCTCATTGGAAATCGATTCTGAAAACCGAACCTCCCTGGTCAACCGGTCGATAGCTGCTTTCGGCCCCCATCGTGCTTGCCAGGCTACGAACGATATAAAGGCCGAGGCCGGAGCCGCGAGGCCCGTTGACAGGCCGTGATGCACCGCGTCGGAACTTGCCGAAAAGCTGGTCCCGTTCCTCCGGTGGCACGCCGATCCCTTCGTCGGCGATCTCGATGAATGCGCTATCCGCGCTGCCGGTCCTCAGGCGAACCGTGGAACCAGCCGGCGAAAATCGGATCGCATTGGAAATCAGATTATCGAGAATCTGATCGAGTGCATCAGGGTCAACCATCGCCTGAACCGGCTGCGACGGGCCATCGACAATCAAAGTGATGCGGCTGCCTTCTGCCGCAGCGCGCGCCCGACGGCTCGCGGCCTCCAGCATTTTTCGAAGGTCTCGGCATTGAAGCGCGGGCGGTGAGCGGCTTTCGACTTCATGGGCTTCCAGCATTCTTCCGATGAGTCCGAGCATGCCGGCGATGCTGTTGCCCGCTTCCCGCAGCAAATCCTGTAAGGCAGCAGGTGAGGAAGGAGGCCGGGCCGCGGCCAAGTCGAGCAGGTTTCGCAGGCCGAACAGCGGACCGCGCAGATCGTGGGCCGCGATGGCCATCAGGCTGTTGAGCTCCGCATTGTGAGTGGCGAGCCGACGATTGGCCTCGACCAGCGCCTCGTTCTGGGCGGCGATCTGGGCTCTCTGCAGGCGGTCGACCTCCTGCATGCGGTCGAGGCCCTGTCTGCCGAAAATGCCCGCGACGACGGCAAGCGCGGTGTTGAAGGCTGCAACCACCTTTTCAAACAGCGTGACATCGAGCGTGGAGACCCAGAGAACGAACAGGGTGAAGGTGGCGATGCCGATCACCATAAAGCGGCGCGGCGGGATCAGGAAGAAGACCGCGCAAGCCAGATAGACCATGGCATAGCCGCTTGGAATCCGGCCGCTTTGTGCAATGAAGTAGCCCGCGCCCTGCGAGCAGACCAGCGCGTAGATGACGAAGAGTTCCGGCAGATGGGAGACGGCACGGCTCGTTTCCCTTTGGCCGCTGCGCGACATGACGACAAAACCGAGCGCGCCGATGCCGGCGACGACGGCAAGCAGGCCGAGGCCAGGGCTATCCCGAAAGAAACTGAACGTGCCTTCGACCGCCGCATTGAAGATCATGGCGATGGAGGCCAGTTCGACGCGCCGCAGATTGAGCCGAAGCTTGCGGTCCGGCTCGTCGGCCTTGTCGCCGCCCACAGGATCGAGCAGGCGGCGGATGCTCCAGGATGTCGCCCTCATCCTACGTGCGCCCCAGAACATGATCGCGCGCCAGTTCCTCGAGGTCGCGCAAGCTTTCGAGCTGGAGCTTGACCTTGATCCGCTCGCAATAGGTGCCGACCGTCTTGATCGAGAGCTCCAACGCATCGGCGATGTCACGGCTCGAGCTTCCCTCGCCGATCATCCTGAGTACCTGCAATTCGCGATTGGAGAGCTGATCGATGCTTGCCGCCTGGGGATCCACGATGTCGGTCTGGAAGGCATCCACCAGCCGCTGGCGGACCGCTTCGCTGATGAAGGTGTCGCCGGAGGCGATGATATCCAGAGCCCGGGCAACGACCGCGAGACCCTCGGACTTGGCAACGTAGCCCTTGGCTCCAGCCTGGATTGTGCGCCTGGCAAAGCGCCATTCGTTCTGGCTGGAATAGACGAGGAGGCGCGCCGAGGGGACGATCGCCGTCAGGTCCTGCAGAAGCTCGATGCCGTCACGACCGCCAAGCACGAGATCGAGGATTACGAAGTCCGGCTGCAGCAACTCCGCCTGCGTCCGGGCGGATAGGCTGTCGGCGGCCTCGCCACAGATGATGTAGCGCGCATCCTGTTCGAACAGAAAGCGCAACCCGTAGAGCACGACGGGGTGGTCATCGATGATGAGTACACGGTCAGGCAGGTCGGTCAACGAAGTAATCCCAGGAAGACGAAGGCTCCTACAATAGTACGCGACTTGCCGCTCCAGCCTAGTCCTTTCCCTCGCAGAAACAAAAATTTAGCGTTGTAGGCTCGCGCCCGACATACGTGTTTCCGGCGCTGTTTTAAACGAGGCGTGGGCGAATATTGGGCGGGGGCCGCCGGTTTGCAGCTGAGCTCTCGCGAGCTTCTTCTTTCCATCTTGCGAGAGCCCGTCCACCGCAAATGAGGCTGAAGCGCTGCGCATCCGCATTCGTCCATGGGGTTGTTTAGGGCGCTTCGCGATGCCGGCGCCCACCATTAGGGGCGCTGCATGCGGCACAACGGATTCCTGACGATCAACATGCCCCGGCTTCAGCTTGGGGCATGTATCGACAGCTTCTTGCCTGCAGATAAGGCCGGGCGCACGCTTGCGCCGCAGGGGCGCAGCCCGCGCATCTCCTTGACTGATGGGATGGATCTGTTGGCCCTATTGCTGGCCAGTGTGGCGGCCTGGCGCCAGTTTCTGCTCAGCGTCTTCTTCTTTGCGATTGCGAGCCTGGGATTTACGCAGGCCACCTGGGCGGCTTCAGCTGGCTGTACGGCCTTCAACAACCACTACGCCACAGGAACAATCATTTGGCTACCCGTAGGGACAGAATACGTCGAGTTTCCAGGGTTTGATCCCGGCGACACCGTGTCCTGGCGCATAAGCATGCCCGTAGACGGCTACTTTGGGATAGGCGATCTGGAAGGTTATTACGGCCCCGTCAGTATTTCGAGCGGAAGCCATACATTCTCGCAGAGTGACGCCGCTGCTGGCCTGACCTTGACCTTGCAAGGCGTTGGGACAGGCGGCCAATCCGTCTTCATCCACAGCTTCAGCTGCAGTCCCGATGGCGGTTGGCCCCTTCTCACGTTGGCACCGGCGCCCGGCACGACGCTCACCGCCGGCACGGTCAACGTCGCCTACAGCAACAACGCGATCTCCGCCACTGGCGGATCCTCGGCGATCACCTATTTCGCCAGTGGTCTGCCGACCGGTCTCACAATGAATGCGACGACCGGCGTCATTTCCGGCACCCCGACCATGGCCGGCGACTACACGGTTACGGTGACAGCGACTTCCGGCACGGACTCCGTTTCGCAAACCTATCCGCTTCACATCGGCGCGCAGCCCGTACTGTCGCTCGTCAGCGCGTCTGTCATGGAGGGCGACTCGGGCAGGACATCCGCCGTTATTGGAATAACGCTGACCGAGCCCGCTCCGGCAGGCGGCGTGAACTTCCGAATCGCCACAGCAGACGACACCGCCATCGCAGGGGATGACTACGAGCCCGTCAGCCGCACGGGCGCCATCGGTCAAGGATCGCGCGCCGTGTGGTTTTCCGTCGATGTATTCGGGGATACCGTCGTAGAGCCCGACGAGACATTCTTCGTCAATCTCACCAACATTACAGGCGCGACGCCCGGCGAGGCGCAGGCCACCGTCACGATCCTCAACGACGATACGACACCGCCTCCCACCGTTTCGTGGTCCGTGTCGCCCGGTGTGGCGGATGTGACGGCCCTGGCGGACGCTACTCCGGTCGCGTCAGGTAGGGCCGTTCCGCCGGGCGCGGTCGTCTCGTTTCGGGTCAAGCCGATGTCCGGGTATACATACACAGGAGCCGCGACAGGTTGCGGCATCCGATACGTCAGCAGCGATGCCTCCGGCGACCTCTGGCAGACCGAACCGGTGATGGCTGACTGCACGATCGTGTTTCCTGTCGAGTTGATCTGGATCTCGCCTGCTCCGTCATCGACGCATGTCACGGCAAATCAGCCCTATGAAGTGCAATTTGCGGCGGCTCCCAGTGGATACGCTCCTTTCGCCGACTGGTCGTGGGCGCTTACAGGGCTTTTGCCGGCCGGTCTTAGTTTCGATCCGGCGAGAGGGCTCCTCTCCGGAACAACGACCGAAACAGGAGTATTCAGCTTCATTCTTAGCGTCACCAATGGCGCCGGACATTCCACTCGTCCCGAAATATACACGTTAATGGTCGATCCCACCCCTGCGCCGACAATCACCGACATCACGCCGGATACAGGCACCACCGCCGGCGGCACGGTGGTAACCATCACCGGCGCCAACCTTGCCGGTACGACCAGCGTCACGTTCGACGGCACGGCGGCGACCGACGTGACGGTCGTCAACGCCACCACGATCAGGGTCACCACGCCGGCACATATAGCAGGCAGGGTGAGTGTCGGCGTCCTGACGCCAGCCGGGTTTGCGACGCTAGTGCCTGGCTTCGAGTATATCGGTCTACCGACCATCACCTCGATCAGCCCGAACTCCGGCACGACCATGGGCGGCACCGTGGTCACCATCACCGGCACCAACCTCGCCAATGCCAGCGCCGTCAGGTTCGGCAGCGCTCCTGCGGCGATCACCTCGAACACCGCGACATCGATCACCGTCACCACGGCTGCTCATGTTCCGGGATTTGTCGGGGTCGCCGTAACCACCCCCGGGGGGGGGCGTTGGCGCGGCGATCGGAAGCTATACCTATGTCCATCCGACCTTGACATTTTCGCCGGCTCCGGGCGCGCTGCCGGGCGGCGTGGTCGGCACGCCCTACAGCCAGACCATCACCGCCTCGCAAGGCAACGCGTCGTATAGCTACGGGATCACAGCCGGATCGCTGCCGGCGGGTCTGTCACTCGATGCGTCGACCGGGGTTGTTTCCGGGACGCCGACCGCTGTCGAGACGGCAGGCTTCACGATCACGGCCACCGATACCAACGGCGCCACCGGTTCGGCCACCTATGACATCAATATTGCCGATCAGGTTCCAGCCGCGGGCCCAGTCTCGGTGACAGTCGCGGCAAACAGCACCGCAAATCCGATCGGGCTCGATATCAGCGGTGGAGCACCAGCCACGGTCGCCGTCGTGACGCAACCCAGCCATGGCGCGGCGGTCGCCTCAGGCACGACCATCACCTATACGCCGGCTCCAGGTTACTCCGGTCCGGACTGGTTCACCTATACCGCGACGAACGCCTCCGGAACGTCGACGGAGGCACCGGTGACGATCACCGTCACGGCCCCGACCCTGGTATTCTCGCCAGCATCAGGCGCACTTCCTGACGGCATGGCCGGTACGCCTTATAATCAGACCATTACCGCCTCTCAGGGCACCGCGCCCTACAGCTATGCCGTCACTACCGGCGCGCTGCCAGATGGTCTGTTGCTCGATCCGTCGTCCGGCGCCATCCTGGGCTCACCGAGGACGATGGAGACGGCAAGCTTCACCATCATGGCGACCGACGCCAATGGTGCCACCGGTTCGGCCACCTATGACATCGTTATTACGGACCGGGTTCCGGTCGCGGGCCCAGTGTCGGCGACAGTCGCGGCAAACAGCACCGCAAATCCGATCAGCCTCTATATCATCGGCGGAGCACCAGCCACGGTCGCCGTCGTGGCGCAACCCAGCCATGGTGCGGCGGTCGCCTCGGGCACGGCCATCACCTATACGCCGGCGCCGGGTTACTCCGGTATGGATTGGTTCACCTATACCGCGACCAACGCCTCGGGCACGTCGGCGGAGGCACCGGTGGCAATCAGAGTGACGACCCCGTCGCTCGAATTCTCGCCAGTGGCGGGAACGCTCCCCGGCTGCATGGTCGGCGCGACCTACAACGAGGTCGTCACCGCCTCCAGGGGCACTGCACCGTACAGCTATGCCGTCACTGTCGGAGCACTCCCGGCAGGCCTTTCGCTCGATCCGTCGAGCGGCGCCATCTCGGGGACACCGACCGCAATGGAAACGGCAAGTTTTACTATTACAGCGACCGATGCCAATGGCGCCAGCGGCGCGGCGGCTTATGTCATTGATGTTGCGGATCAGCTTCCTATCTCGGGCGCTGTGACCGCGACGGTCGCGGCGAACAGTTCCGCTAACCAGATCGCCCTCGACATTACCGGCGGAGCGCCCACCTCGGTCGCGATCGGAGCGCACCCTGATCACGGCACCGCGACGATCTCGGGCATGACCATCGCTTACACGCCCACTGCCGGTTACTCCGGACAGGACAGCTTCACCTATACCGCGACGAACGCCACCGGCACATCGGCGGAGGCAACCGTCACAATTACGGTGACGCCACCAACGCTCATCTTCTCGCCGAATGGGGGTGCATTGCCTGGGGGCATGGTCGGCACGATCTTTGACCATGCCATCACCGCTTCGCAGGGTATGGCGCCCTACCGCTATGAGGTCACGGCCGGAGCGCTGCCGGCAGGTCTCGTGCTCGATCCGACCACCGGCAGGATCTCGGGCAGTCCAACCGCGATGGAAACGGCGAGCTTCACCATCACGGCCACCGATGCCAATGGCGCGGCCGGATCGGCTGCCTATACGATCGATATCGCCGATCAGATCCCAATCTCAGGCGCGGTTTCCGCCACGATCGCGGCCAACAGCTCGGGCGACGTGATCCCGCTCAGCATCACTGGCGGAACGCCTGCTACGGTTGCGGTCACATCACCAGCCAGCCACGGCACCGCGACTGCCTCCGGCGTGACGATCACCTACACGCCGACCCCAGGCTATTCCGGGCCGGATAGCTTCACCTACACCGCAATGAATGCCTCTGGCACGTCGGCGGAGGCAGCCGTGACGATCACGGTGACGGCACCGACTCTCGTCTTCTCGCCAGCGTCAGGTGCACTGCCTGGCGGTACCGCCGGAACCGCCTACAGCCAGACCATCACCGTGTCGGGGGGAACAGCCCCCTATGGCTATACCGTCACCTCCGGTGCATTGCCTGCCGGTCTGACGCTGAGCAGCGAGGGCGAAATCAGCGGCACACCGACCACGATGGAGAACGCTGACTTCACGATCACCGCCACGGATGTCCACGGCGCGAGCAGTTCCAGCGCCTATACGCTGGTCATCGCAGTGCAGGCCCCTGTGGCCAACGCGATCTCTGCGATCGTCTCAGCGAACTCGAGCGCCAATTCACTGCCGCTCGACATTGGTGGCGGCCTTGCGGCATCGGTCGCGGTCGTCAGCGCGCCAAGCCATGGGACAGCTCAGGTTTCAGGGTTGGAGATCAGCTACACGCCCACTGCCGGGTTTTCAGGAACCGACAGCTTCACTTACACCGCGACAAACGCCTCCGGCACATCGAATCCGGCGACTGTTTCGATCACCGTCTCCCCTCCCTCGCTGGTCTTCACGCCGGCATCCGGCGCTCTCGCCGCCGGTACCGTTGGAACGGCCTATAGGCAGGAAGTTACCGTTGAGGGCGGCACTGCGCCCTATATCTTCACGGCGACCGATCTTCCGGAAGGTCTGACCCTCGACCCCTCAGTGGGAACAATCGCCGGCACGCCGGCTGTCGAGGGGACCTCGGCCATCGACATCGCCGTCACCGATGCCAACGGTGCGGTCGGCTCGGTAAGCTACAATCTCGTCATCCACGCCGCAGCGCCGGTCGCGATCGACAAGAATGTCGAACTCCTGGCCGGCGCGCGGGGCGGACCGTTCACTGGTGCGGCCATCGTCACCCGTCCCTTGAGCGGTACTGCCGGCATCTCCAGTTCAGGGGCCGCCTATAGCCTGGTCTATAACGCCGACGCCGAGGCGGTCGGGACGGTCATCGTCCGCTATACGCTCTCGAGCGCTTCCGGCGTCTCCGCTCCCGCAACCGTTACCTTCACCGTGATTGCCCGGCCCGATCCCTCGCTTGATCCTGAAGTGATCGGCCTCGTCCGGGCGCAGACCGAGACGGCCAAGCGCTTTGCCGACACGCAGATCACCAATTTCAACCAGAGGCTCGAGCAGCTTCACAATGAGGGTGAGCGTCGCAGCAATTCGGTCGGTGTCAAAGTCGGCGTCGAGCAAGACCCGGACCATAGTGAGCAAGCCTATGCCCCGCACGAGAACGCTTCACGCAATCCGGCCTTGGACGCCATTGGTCGAGCCTCGCCAACCAGCGCAGGGAGTTCCCCCGATCTGCAATCTGCTCCGGTTGAAAGCCTGTTCGGCGAATTCGCCTTCTGGAGCGGCGGCTTTGTCAATTTCGGCACCAACGACAATGGCGCGATCAATCTGGATCATACGCTGGTCGGAGTCAGCGCCGGTGTCGACTATCGCTTTACACCCGAACTGACCGCCGGGTTCGGCGTGGGGTATGGACGGGACGTGACCGAGGTCGGCTCCAACGGCGCGGAAAGCCAGGGCGAAGCCTTCTCGCTCGCCGCTTATGGCAGCTATCGTCCCATTCCAGGTTTCTTCCTCGACGGACTAGCCGGCTACAGCGTCATGAGCTTCGACAGCCTGCGCTATGTCACGGCGACAGGAGATTTTGCGACAGGCTTACGCAGCGGCGACCAAGTTTTTGTGTCGCTCTCGGCTGGAAACGAGTACCGAAATGACGGCCTGCTCATCTCGCCCTATGGGCGGCTGTCGGGCTCGCATTCCACACTCGACGCCTTCAGCGAGACAGGGGCGGACATGTGGAACCTCACCTATGGCGAACAGGGCATCGATACGCTCTCGGGCACGCTCGGCCTGAGGTTCGAATACGCCATTCCGATGGACTGGGGCACACTCACGCCGCGCGGACGGCTCGAATACACCCATGACTTCGAAGGATCCAGCCGCACCAGCCTCGGCTACGCCGACACAGACACGCTGCCTTATGGTCTCGACGTCGAAACCTTCTCGCGCGATCACCTGGCGATAGGTCTCGGGCTCAATGCTCAGTTAGGTGACAGCTGGACCCTCGGTCTCGACTACCGCACCGCCTTCGGCGCGAATGGCGAAAATCAGGATCACACGTTTGGGGCCAGGCTCGGCGTGAAATTCTGAACTTCACCCAACTCGGCTGCATCCTCAGGCCTGTGTGCTTTGCCGGATATCAGGTGCCTACGCTGGCCTCGCTCGGCCTTTTGGCGCCGACGCTCCGGCAGCATTTGGGAGTGGCAGGTTTAGTGGCAGAATGCTGCTTCGATGTCGGCGCGCCGCAGCGGACGCGCGCTTGCGAATGGTCGGGAAGGCGGGCTCCATCAGTCCTCCGGTAGCGAGTAGCGCAACACTCGCAGCGTATCGTCGTCTTCAAGATTGATTTCTGGCTCCTGATTGACGAGATCGCCGTCGTTTTGCCAGTTCGCTCAAAGCCTGCCCGAACAGCTCGATCTGCATGTCGAGGTCCATGCCGGGCGGCCCGTTCAGGCAGACCAGCCCGGCATGGATGGCGACGCCTGCATATTGACCCTTGGCGCCGGGCTTTTCCTTGGGTCCCCTGAAATCCACCGAGTTCTTGGTAACGAAGGTCCAGTCGTCCTCAAGGATGATCGGCTGCAGCTCCCAATCCTTGCGCCCGGCAAGCCCCAACCAGACGAGGTGGCTGGTCTCATCATGACCTTTGCCGAAGGCAATCTTGGCGAGTTCCGAACTGAGGCATTCGTCGATCAGGAACTTCATCCTGCCTTCCTGTCGCAGTACGTGGAAGGTTCAGGATGCCGGCGAACTCGCCAATGACCAGCTAGAGCGTCGCCTGTCCCGGTCGGGCATGAAGGAAACCACGCTCGACTATACCCGCGACTTTGCCGAGCGGCGCGGGATCGCGGAGCAAATGAGCGTCTGCAGCGAGATCGACCTTGCCCCTGCCGCAAACATAAGTCAGGATCTTTCCTCCCGTATGACCCATCCGATGCGGGAGGATCAGAGTCCGGTCTTACGCGTACGCCGTGTTCACGAGGAGCACGGGCGTGCGCGTGCCGGCTCTGATCTTGAACAGCCTAATTCGGTAACCCGAGGATCCTCGCAAAAAGTCGGCGTGGATCTTGGCCCCGATCGCCAGTGCAGCGGCAGGAAATCCGCGCAGCCGGGCAGCAGCTAGATCAGGTGCGACCCGGTTCGCATGACTGATGCGCTCGCCCCCCGATCCACAGACCGTCCTGGTGGAACCGAAATGGGCTGATCGGATGACGCCGGATGATTATCGCGGTCTTACGCCGCGGATTTACAGTCACGTCAATCCCTACGGCCGGTTCGATCTTGATCTGAATAGCCAGATCGATTTTGGACGGTTTGCGGCGTGAAGTCGTTGCAATAATCTGACGCAAAAGCCAAGTTTTAGTTGGATTTTCGCGACAACAAGAAAAGGAGGCGTTTTTGATCCTCCGATTTGCGCCGGACCGTGATTTTCGGCAATGGCGGTTCCGGGAAGACTTGGCTGGCTCGCAAGCTTGGCGATCTATTGCAACGCGCGCCTATCCATCTCGACGATCTCCGATGGGAGCCCGGAAACGATGGCATAGCCGCAATAACCAGCTTGTCGCGAACGAGGTTGCGGAGGCCGGAAAAGCTGACAGTTGGTTGATGGAGGGCGTGTATGGATGGCTAGCGAATGTCGTCCTGCATAGGGCTACGACATTGATCTGGATCGACCTGCCAGAAGAAGAGTGCATCGCAAACGTTAAAGAGCGGGGGATACAGGGCGGCGGTAGCGAAGAGGCATTCCAAGAACTCCTAAATTGGATCGCGGAATATCGTCTTCGCAACAATTCGAGCTGTTTTGCTGCCCATTCTCAATTATTTGAGGCATTCGTAGGCCCGAAATTTTTGCTGAAGAGCCGAATCGAAATCGGCACATACTTGGATGATGTGTCGCGAAATTGCTGATTTTTGATAGCTGGGAATGCCCGAGGGGAGAGGCATGGCGAATGCACTGGAAATCCTCGATGGCACCATCCATTTCTACACCATGAAACCATCGACCTGTATGGCAAGCCCGCAACCATTGTCTCTTCGGCAAATCTTCGAAGGCATCGCGACCTGTGGAGGAAGACACAGCCGCACCGCTGGTGGAGCCCCGAATTCTTGGAACCTTGAGGCGCTTCCCCGCCATCCGAAACATGACGAGCTTTTGTGGCGGCATTGAATGCGGTTGCCACTTTTGGGTGCACCTCAGAGTGACGACGATGTGTGACGTCCTCAACCTGTCACAATAGAGTTGATTTCCCATAAATGTGACGTTACGCGTTGAAAGCCACCCTAATGTGATGGGTTTGCTTATGACCCGCGTCGGTTACGCCCGTGCCAGTAGCACGGATCAGGATCTCGACATCCAGATTACCCGCCTGAAGGCTGCAGGCTGCGACATCATACGTTCCGAGACTGGATCGGGCGCATCCCGATCGGGTCGAACTGAGCTGGAGACCGTCATGGAGTTCCTGCGTGCCGGCGACGAACTTATTGTGCTGCGGCTTGATCGGCTCGGCCGCTCCACCCGCGATGTTCTGAACCTGGTGCATGAACTCGAAGAAAAGGGCGCTGCGCTGCGCATCCTCGAACCAGAGGTGACGACAGTTGGAAGCATGGGACGGATGGTCATCACAATTCTTAGCATGGTCGCCGATATGGAGCTGAAGTTCATCAAGGATCGTCAGCGCGCCGGGATCGACGCCGCCAGAGCCGAAGGCGTCTACAAGGGCCGGAAAAGGCGTCGACGACGAGGAGATCCGGCGACGCGTTGCCGCCGGAGCCAGCAAGGCCAGCGTTGCCCGCGAGCTGAAGGTCTCAAGAATGACCATCTATCGTGCGCTCGACAACATTCCGTCGAAGACCGAACTGCCGCAAAAGCCGCCTTCCGTCACCATCGCCCTGCATCTGATCATCGAGAACTTCAACAAGCATGGTCGCGGCAGAAAGCCCGCCTGCGAACGGATCGAGGCGATGCTGGAGCGCGACTATGCCATGGTGAAAGCCGGCAACTGCGATTACAGGCTGACGGTCGCCTACGACCACGATCCGGATGGCTCTGATCTCAATAATGAATCCAGCACCTTTATTCCGAAATGTCCAATATCGCCGAGAGCCATCGTTGCTCAATCGAGGCCGACATCCACGAAATCGGCGGAGAGGAGCGAAGCTGGTAGGTAGCAGCGTTCAATTTTTGTTCTTCACTTGGCCAAAATCGCAGCTTCGGGCCGACAGGGCCAATTAGGCGTCGGGACATATCTGCAGAATTCCTCGACAGGCCAGTGAACGGTGATACTTGAATTTTTAAAATTTTCAGACTATGTATCTAGCGTGACCTGTCAGGCCGTGTGCCGGGCAGGAGCAGTGGTGACCCGGCCCTCACAAAAGGACCGGTTGCTAGCCACACCGGAGCCGCCCCCAGGGCGGCTTTGTTGTTTTCACAGCACTTCAATCTTGTAAGCCTCGCGCAGACCCTTTGCGTTGTCTTCGCCGTTGTTGATCCACGCGCGTGAATGCGCGACCACGTCTGCGAGCTGAAGCATTCGCGAGACTGCGGAGTCGATCGCGACGACGCGGGTGACGGACTTGAACAAGCCATCGTTTTCACGGGCCTGCGCGATGACCTCCGCGAATCTCGGATGGCTGTTTTGCTCGTTGATGTCGATGAGAACTTCGACATTGTTGATCTGTCGACCCACCTGGTTTCCACTACGGAAGCGCTTCACCGCAACCTTGACCGTCTCGACAAGTGCCTTGGCATAAATCTCCGGCCGCTCGCCGACGAAGACATCACTTGTCTTGTTCAGCATTCGGATGCTGCCCGGCATCTCTGTCTGAGCGAAACGGCTCATAATACTTTGTAGCTGTGGCTTGCTCCAGTTTGCCGCATGCACCTCGTTGACGGATGCCGGCAGCAGATCACTGAACGCCTTGTCGGCCTTCCCGCATTCGTGCGCCCAAAGGATCGCGCAGCCAAGCGCGAACCCTTGATTTCCAGCAGTGCCATACTCATCAACGAAGCACAGAATCTTTTTATTGAGGCGCGTCACAGATCACCCCTTTTCGGCCGGCTTCGTCGTCCGGCGGGCGCTGCGTCGGGCATTCGGTGTTTCGGTCTGGGTTCTGGAATGTCGCCGTTCGTTGCGCTCCTCATCGAAGTCGCTGACCAGTTCCTGGATCTTTGTGACAAGGCCGTCGAGACGATAGATGTTCGAGCCATAATCTCCCGCGGCCGTCTTTTGCTGGACACGCGAGATGTACCCCTTGTCTTCCAGAGCCTTGATATTGATGCGCAGCGTCTGCTGAGTGATCGACATCCGCTGTGCCAGATCTCGCTTTGGAGGAAAAGGAGGCCTGGTCGGGTCGATCCAATAGCTAAGAAGCTGGACGATGATGTTGAACTGGGTTGTGCTAATACCCAGGCGAGACTGCGCACGCACCAGAATGTTCGGAACCCCGGTATAGCCGTGGGAGATTACGTCGGCGCCAAAAATTCTCTCAGTTGAAGACTTCCCTCGCTTCTCGGTAGCGGTCTGATTTTCTTGCGGTGTTTCGTCGGCCATGGTGCATATCCTTTGCACCGAGACTTACGTTGCCAACCGTCCCCAGACAAGACGGACGACCTATCTTACGTTGGTGTATTTTCCACCATACGTGCATATCGGTATTCCGCTGTTCCGGCTTCACGGTGATTGCGTGACGATGCTTAGCTAGCTGGAAATCGTCCAGAGGTATATCAGAAAATCCATCATACGGTATGGCCGAAAATTTATCAACGCGAATTCGAGAGAATCAAGTTCGACAGCTCCCATCTGCAATTCCGGCACCATACCACAAGCACTGTGGTGATGATCACGATAACGCCCACCAGGCGGTCATGCTAGTGACATGTTTTGGCCGATACCATGCCATCATGGGGCGTATCGCGATGCCGAGCTTGCTCATGCAGGCGGCGACGCCTTCGATCGGAGTGATCCTGATCGAGAGGCTGGGAGCAAACGGAACCCTCGGCGTTCTCTTCGCTCTAGGTGTTTGATCCCAGAGTTTGATGGTGCAATCTTTTCCACCGAATGGAAGGAAGCACTATGGGCCAAATTCGTCACGGGAGCGCCACGACCACGCACGCAGTCCGAGCTGCAATACAGCGATCGCAGGCTTCGGCCGCGGAGCTAAGCCGGAGCTACGGGATCAATCCGAAGACGGTTCTGAAGTGGCGCAAGCGGACGACGGTCGAGGATCTCAAAACCGGACCGAAGGAGCCGCGTTCAACCATTCTCGGTGAAGAAGAGGAGGCGATTATCATCGCGTTCCGGCGGCACACGCTGCTGGCGCTGGATGATTGCCTCTATTCTCTTCAGCCGACAATCCCGCATCTGACGCGATCGTCATTGCATCGATGCCTGCAACGACATGGAATTTCGAGACTGCCGGATGTGGAGGGCGACAAGCCGTCGAGGAAGAAGTTCAAGGCCTACGCAATCGGCTATTTTCACATCGACCTGGCTGAGGTGCAGACCGCCGAAGGCAAGCTCTACCTCTATGTCGCGATAGACAGGATGTCCAAGTTCGCCTTCGTTCAAATGGCCGGGCGCGCCACCACCAGAACGGCGTCAGACTTCTTGGAAGCATTGGTTGCCGCTGTTCCTTACGAAATACACATCGTGCTGACCGACAACGGCATCCAGTTTGCCGACATCCCCAAGAACCGTAACGGACCAACCGCCCGCTTCCGCGGCCATCCGTTCGACCGGGCATGCTGGCGACACGGCATCGAGCATCGGCTGACCAAACCCAAGCATCCCTGGACGAATGGCCAGGTCGAACGGATGAACCGGACGATCAAAGAGGCGACCGTCAAACGCTATCACTACGACAGCCACGATCAGTTCCGCCGGCATATCGGCGATTTCGTCGCGGCATACAATTTCGCCCGTCGGCTCAAGACCCTTCGAGGCCTCACACCGTATGAATATATCTGCACCGTCTGGACAAGGGAGCCCGAAAGATTCAGGCTCGATCCAATCCATCAAATGCCGGGACTGAACACCTAGCGCTCGTCAACGTGATGTTGGTGTTGGTGCTCGTCGCCCAGCTGAGGCGCAATTCGTAGGCGTCTGCCTTGAATTTCTCATTTCGAAGAAAAGTTCTCAATTTCCGGAGCAGGCGATCACGCGAGTCGCTATAACTAAAAGAGATGCTCTCGCAATGGAGGTTTGAATGGACGCGACCGGTGCCTTGGCAGCGACACGGCAGACGCTGGATACATTGAAGTCTGTGCCGGGCTGGCTGCTTCTCGGTTTTTCCGTTTCACTATCAATGATCTGGTTCTGGCCGCCGTTCATCCTGCTTCTCCCACAGTCCGCTCAATCGGTCTTGCCGCTCGCTCTGCTCGTTAGCTTGCTCCTGACCATCCTCAAGTTCGTAGACCAGGCCGGATCTCGCCTACTTGAGCGGCGCCGTGTAGCCCTCGAACGTGACCGAGAGCGCCTTGCGGGGCTTTATCGCCCGTTTATAGCCCTGTTCCTTACTCGTCACGTTACGATCTGCTCGGGCTCAGCGTCTCCTCGCTTACGTCATCGTCTTGCAAATGCACGGGAGGAACTGGGCGCATATCGCCGGCCTTACACCGGCGTCAAGCGAGCATGGCGCGCGCTCTTTGATCGACAGACCTCATCCAGCGCAGAAGTGGAATTTGGAGGCGAGTTTCCGCTCTTGGAAATCGCAGACCTTGTCCGCAAGAACGCACAGCTCGCGAGCGTCGAGTTGATCCGGCTCGTCAACCGCGCTGATCGCTCACGCTATGAAGATCCCGACCTTTCACTCATGACCGATGCTGAGCTCGCACTATTCACTCATATCGATCGCGAACACCGCAAACTCTCCAGGCGGGCAGGTTAGCGCGCGACTATGCCGAGTGTCCGGCCGCCGTTGTTACCGGAAATTCCGTGGCTTAGGCAGCTTGATCGGCATAGTCCCCGGCTCGGGATAAGATCCCCACGGGCAACTTGATGAGATCAAGGAGCCGGGATTTAAATGAGAGCGCGGCTTCGTGCCCGATCAAATAACGCTGACGTTTTCGGCCTTCGACTTTCCGGTCTTACGATCCTGGCCCAGCTCGTAGCTCACTCTCTGCCCTTCACGCAAAGAGCTGCCTCTTTCCAGAGCAGAGACATGCACGAAAACATCAGCCCCTCCATTTTCGGGGGTAATAAAGCCAAAGCCCTTGTCTTCATTGAAAAACTTTACGGTTCCGGTCGGCATGAATGCTCCTGATCGTTCGCGCGGCGACCTGCCGCGCGCGGAGCCTATAGCGCGTTCGGAGAGCTATCAATGGCCGGTAGACTTTGCGGCCGACTGCCTGTTGGGCTGATGGCTGAAAACAGCGGTATTCAACTGAAACACAGCCGCGAGATCGGCAAGGATGCCTGGTAGCGGACCGGCGCTTCCAGCGAGATCGATTGACGGCTGGCGGGCACAGCCTGCCAGAACGCAAAAAAAGAGGGCCAGCGGAAGACCGCGGCCCATTTAAGGTGTGAAGGTCAAAGCCTCCAGAGGGGAACAGTCGATGCGACGGCACTGGGAGAAGCCATCAAGTGCATCAACTGTGGCCTATATGGTCATTATTTGAGCAATCGGCAAACAATAATTGTGCAGTGCAGCTATGCGAGAAGCATCGGGCTATAGGACACTGTCACTGCCAGTATGTCGGCCGGCGTTTGGAGACCCTCCCCGTTGCAGCTGGCGCCGACGTTGCTGCTATCAGGACGTACGAACCGGAGCGCACGTCGCGACCCGGATACAGACGTCAACGCCGGAAGCGCCTTACCCAGTCGCGAAGCCGCCGCGCGTCCTCGAAGGCACTCTCATCCGTCGAGGCGAGCGCTGCCGCGGCTCGGCCGACAACGTAGACGAGGTAGAGAATGAAAGCCGCAAACCAGACCCAACCGTTCAGCTTCGCGAGCCAGACGGGCTCGTAGGCGATCAATTCCACCACGTCGCGGACGATCACGTAGACCGCAATCGAGGACGCCAACCGCAGCGGCGTCAGGACGAACAGCTCGATAGGGCGCAAGACCCGCAGTTCCGAACGCGGCAGCGCGCCGGGAGCATCGGGTGCCGGGGTGACTTTGACCGCATCGGCGAGATTGCTCCAGAATTCGCGCTTGCTCACAATCGCCGAGATCTTCACAGCACGCCACGCGTCGCGCAGCAGCACGCTGTTCGGCGCCGCCCGCATCGATATGCCGGTCTTGGCGATGCTGAGAACAGCAAGTGCGACGCTGAACCAGATCGCGCCATCATAGAGAATGGACACGTCGCTCAGCGAAAAACGCGAAAACATCCAGTAGACACACCAAAGCGGTGCGATGACGAGCGCTGTCCGCAACGGAAAGAGCAAGAGTTCCGCCAGCCGCATTTGAGATGGTGTCGGCTCAGGGACAGAAGTCATCATGGGCATCTGCGCTTACCTCCATGCCAATGCCCGAAATCTATCGAAATTCGCTCTGATTACAAGAAAAGCCCGGATCAATATTGCTGCCAACATTTACGGGTCAGAATTCAAGCGGCGAAAGATGTCGTCTCAGGAACGACGGACAGTGTTCGCCAAATCTGAGGACTGAGCGCATCCCCGTGGGAGCGTGCTCTATTCCGCCGCACCCTGTCGCCGCTTTGCTCTGATCAGGCACGGCTCCACCGAACCCCGAACCGGGTTTCGGCCATCCGGTCACGATCACATTGCGCAGCTCGCCCGGCAGACCCGGACGAGAGATCGGGAGCGCGCCCACGCGCTCGCATCTCACAGGGAGCATCCGCCTCGAGGCGGATGCGCATTCCTTCCATGACATTGCCGCTCGTACGATAGGGCGCAGATCAGGCCAATGGGCAAGCGCGCCCGAGGGCGCTGTCGGCCGTCGAAAAAATAGGCTTTCACCGCTTCGCGCCGAACCTTCCGATTTTTCCCCCGCCCGACCCATGACCGGATCTTCGCCCTACCGGGAGCGGGCTTACGCCCCCTCCCTTCGTCCCGAGGACGTGCGGGCACGTCCTTCGGACCAAAGGAAGAAGGCTTCGCCCACAGCGGGTTTTGAAGACCCGTTCAACGGGAAATCAGGAGATTGAAGCCATGACCAACACCATCATCATCGAATTGAACAAGCTGGACCGCGACCCAAAGAACGTCCGCAAGACATACGACCCTGCAAAACTTCGCGAACTCGCCGCCAACATCGACGCGGAAGGGGTTCTGCAAAACCTCGTCGTGCGGGCCGGCGAAAAGCGTGGCCGTTATTTCGTGACGGCGGGCGAACGCCGCAGGCTGGCGCTGCTGCTTCTGGTGGAGCAGGGCAAGATCGCAAAGAACCATCCGGTCGAATGCAAGGTCCGCGAGGCGGCGAACGCCACGGAGATCAGCCTTTCGGAAAACGTTTTCCGCGAGGACATGCACCCGGTCGACCAGTACGAGGCTTTTTCCGTCATGGCGGCGGAGGGCAAGGCGATTGCCGACATCGCGGCGCATTTCAGCGCCACCGAAATCATCGTCCGCCGCCGTCTGGCGCTGGCGAGGGTTTCCCCGAAACTGCTTGAGCTTCACCGCGACGGCGCAATGACCTTCGAGCAGCTTTCCGCCTTCACGGTTTCCGACGATCACGAACGGCAGGAACAGATTTGGGAAAGCCTGCCGCAGTGGGATCGTAAGGCCCGCCTGATCAAGTCCGCCCTCATGACCGACGAGGTCGCCAGCACCGACAGGCGCGTCGTCCTGGTCGGCGGACTGGACGCCTACGAACAGGCAGGCGGAGCCGTGCGCCGCGATCTGTTCGGAGAGCAGGGGGAGGGCTATGCGCTGGACGTTGCCTTGCTCGACCGGCTCGCCTCCGCAAAGCTGGAAGATGTCGCTGCCCCTTACCGAGAGCAGGGCTGGAAATGGGTGGAGACGGCATTCGAGCGCCCGGACTGGATTTTCAACATTCCCCGCGTCTACCCGACCGAGGTGGAGCTTTCCGCCGAAGATCAGGTCGATTATGACGCGCTCGACAGCGAACGCGACGAACTGACCGATCTGATCGACAATGACGTCGCTGACGAGAATACCGAACAGCGTGTCGCTGAAATCGACAAGCGTCTGGATGAACTCTCCAAAAAGCAGGAAATCTATCAGCCCGACGACATGGCGCGCAGCGGCGTCGTCGTGTTCATCAACCGCCTCGGTTATGCGGAATCCGCGCTCGGCATCGTCAGGGAACAAGATGAAGTCGGGGAAGTGGACGAAGACGGCGACAACGGCGACGCAGTGGCGGAAGACGGCGAAGCCGACCCCGAAACCGACGATGCCAGCGGCGGAAGCGTTGAGGTCGAGGCAAGCACTCCGACGTTCACGCATCCCCAACCCCTGATCGAAGTTCTGACCGCGAAGAAGACCGCCGCCCTGCGGGTGGAACTGGCGAACAATCCCGATGTGGCCCTTGCCGCTGTGGTCCACACCATGCTGTTGCGCATCAGCTACGGCGGGCTTGTGGACGAGAAAAGCGCCCTGCAGGTGTCGCTCACCCATGAGCGCCTCGATAAATGGATCAAGGAGTCGGAGGATTGCGCCGCGTCGGCGGCTTTCGAGAGCCTGCGGGAGAATTACGGGCATCAAATCCCCGGCAATCCGGCCCACCTGTTCGATTGGTGCCTTGAGCAGAGCCGCGAGGAACTTCTGTCGCTCCTGGCTTACGCTGCTGCCCATGCCGTCAACGCCGTGGAGGTAAAATTCTCAGATCGCCGCAAGGGCATCGAACAGGCCAACCAGCTTGGCCGCGCGCTCAAGGTCGACATGACCAACTGGTTCGAGACGACCGCCGACAGCTATTTCAGCCACATCAATCGTCGGGGGATCGAACAGGCGGTTCTCGAAGCACGGGGACCGGAAGCTGCCCTTGCGGTTTCCGCCGCCTCCAAGAAGGCCGAGGCTGTCCTGATCGCGGAGCGAAGGGTCAAGGGTTCGGGATGGCTCCCGGCACCTGTCCGGATCGCCGCCGATCCGAATGCGGAAGCTGACGCCGATGCGCAGTCCTTCCCGATGGCAGCGGAATAGTCCGCCGCAGCCAGCCGGCCGGTCGCGCCTCTCCAGCGCGGCCGGTTCCTCCCTTTCGTGAGAAAAATCAGATGTTCGATCAGACCCCCGACCCGACGCTTGCAGCCGAAGCCTGCTGCAAGCTGATCAGCGCCTACCTCGCCGGTCATGAATCCGTCGAGTGGAGCGATGTTCAGGAAGCCTTGAATGTGGCGCTCAAGGCTTTCGATCTGCCGCAGACCTTCGTCGAAGACAGGGCGGAGCAAGACCGATAGCCGCCCACAGGGTCCGCCGGGACATCGAGCCCCGGCGGACACTGACGGACCATTCCGCCGCAATCTCGAAGGGCAGGGGGCCGAGGGCTTCGCCCTTCTCCCCCCAAACAGGCTTCCGCCCAGATTCTTTCAGGCCGCGCAGCGGCCCAAAACAATCCGGTTCCCCGCGAAGCCTGTTTTCCCCTTCCAACCCACCGCTCTCGCGGCCCCGGAAGGCAGGGCCGGTGCCCTGCTTTCGCAGGACAGACAAGCCGATTCGCGGATCAATCCAGAAGGTGGCCATCCCATGACCAATCCCCGCCTCAAAACCATCGTCAAGCTGTTCGAAACCTGCCGCTACAGGCACGATCTCTATTCGGTCTTTTCCGACTGGTGCGAATGCGCGGCCATCTCGATGAGCAACGCCGTCGATCTCGTGCATTTCGACAAGCGCGAAGCGCGCTATCTCGAAATCATCGGCAAATATGACCGTCCAACCGTCGAGACATTCACCCGGATCATGGGGGAAGTCACGATGGCAATGGAGGACGCGCCGCAGGATATCCTTGGCGCGACCTTCCATGCGCTCGAATTGCACAACAAGGCGCGCGGCCAGTTTTTTACGCCCTATCCCATCTGCCGGATGATGGCGGCGATGCTGGCCGGCAGCAAGGAGGAACTCGGCAAGACCATCGGGAAACGCGGCTTCCTGCTCGCGCAGGAACCCGCCGTTGGCAGCGGCGCGATGATCGTCGCCCTTGCCGAAGCGATACGGGACGCCGGTTTCAACTATCAGCAATTATTGCATGTGACCGCCGTGGATATCGACCGCCGCGCCGTTCACATGGCGTATATCCAGTTCTCGCTTTTGCATATCCCCGCCATCGTTCTGGTCGGGGACAGCCTCGCAATGAAGTTTCATGAGGAGTGGCGCACGCTGGCCCACGTCATGGGCGGATGGGACGCGAAGCTCAAGAGCGCCGAGCGGGTCGGGAAATCGACCCCGCCGTCCTCATCTGCCGCATTCCGAAATGATGTCAGGCAACCTGCTGAACAGAGCGCCGCCGAACCGAAGGAGCCGTCTTTCGGCATCGAGAAGACCGGTCAGCTCAGGCTGTTCTAAGGAGTGCCACGGCAGGGCGGAGGCGATATCGCGCCTTTGCTATGTCGATATCGCGTTCGCCTGTCTCACGCCCCTATCGAAGCAGCGCGAACCAGGTCCGAGGGGTGCCCATGGCCCCACCCCTCGGCACTCCCCTCCCGCCCACAAAAAAACGGAGCGCAAGGCGCGTGGGCAGTCGCTCCCGCTTGCCCTTCGGGTAACTCAGCTGAAGCTCCTGCGGCTGCCCTTCTTCGGCTCCCTGCGCGCGAGGATTCCCGAAATCCCGTCCCGCGGCCGGCGCCTTGCTCGTTTCACGTCGCGTCGGCGCGATCGGCGTCGGAATCCGCCTCTTGCAATTCCAGCATTCGTGGACTAAATGTGGTTACGTAACCACGAACGCCCGGGCTGTCAGAGTTGGAGTTTGCCATGACCGTCACCACGCTTTCAGGCCGTGAGCTCAATCACGATCTTGGCCGCGCAAAGCGCGCCGCCAAGGATGGCCCGGTCATCATCACTGACCGGGGGCGGCCCGCGCATGTCCTGTTGTCGTTCGACGAGTACAAGCGACTTACGGGTAAAACGCGGACGCTTGGCGACATGCTGGCCGCACCGGGAGCGGAAGACGTCGATTTGCCGCTTCCTGATCGCACGGAACTTGCCAAATCGGTCGACCTCTCCTGATGCTGTTGCTCGATACCAATGTCGTGTCCGAACTGCGCAAGGTTGCGAGCGGCAGGGCCGATCCCAATGTTATGGCTTGGAACGAAACCGTCGATCCGGCCCAAACCTTCATTTCGTCTGTCGTCCTGCACGAGCTGGAAATCGGCGTCCGGCTGGCCGACCACAATGATCCCGTCGCCGGCAAGGTGCTGCGCAACTGGCTGGAAAACACGGTCCTTGAGACATTTTCGGGCCGTATACTGCCGCTGGACGAGGCGGCAGCCCTTCAGGCCGCTGAGTGGCATGTGCCCAATCCGAGACCGATCAACGACGCCTATATCGCGGCGATAGCCTTCACACGGCGAATGACGCTGGTGACGCGCGACGTCAAGGATTTCGAGGGCATGGGTGTGGCGCTCATGAATCCGTGGAACATGCCGGCATAGCATTTGTGCGATTCGAACCGAATTTTCGCTCTGAATTCTTGCTGGAAATCGGGCAGGTATGCCGGAATTCCGGAGCCTCGTGGAAACGACGCGTCCGGCCATGAATGCAGGTCACGAAGACGGTTCGGGCCATCCGCTCGATGCGAGCGGAGTGCGCTCTATGCCGAAGGCACGGAGCCAGCCTGCGGCCGTCCCCGCCGATCCCGGTGACGATCGCTTGTCCGGTCGGGGGGGTGGCACCCCCGGCGCTGAGGCCCGTTCCGGTCCGCCCTGCTTGTTTTCGCCCCTGACATCGCCGGCCGGCCGGATCAAGGGGCAGGCGCGGCAAGCCGCTTGTCGCACCGGCAAAAAAACGGCTTTCCGCCTGCGGCCGAACCTTCCGTTTTTTCCCCGCCACGACCCCTTGACCCGAACGACCGCCGCCGAGGGGCGGGCTTTCGCCCTCCCCCCTTGTAACTTGCCATCATGTGCATGGGACATACTTCCTGTATGCGGTGGCGGATCCAAGCCCGCAGCCCCCTTGGGATTTGTAGCCCGTGGCAGAGCCAGGGCTGGCTCCGTTGTTCCATTGAACCCGAACAGTCGCCAGGGCCGCTCGCGCATGCGAAGCCCGCTTAGACAAGGATGGGATTAGATGGAAAATGTTGTTGGCATCGATGTTTCGAAAGACCGGCTTGATGTACATGTCCTGGCGTCCGGGGAAAGCTTCGCAGTCCCGAACGATCACGACGGTCTTGATGCGCTTTGCGCTCGTCTTGTGCCAACGAAGCCGGATGTCGTCGCCATGGAGGCGACAGGCGGCTACGAGATCGTGGCGGCCGGAGATCTTTCGAGAGCCGGCCTTGCCGTTGCGACCCTCAATCCCGCCCAGGTGCGTGCCTATGCCAATGCCTTGGGCAAGCGCGCCAAGACGGATCCGATCGATGCGGCCGTGATCGCGGCCTTCGTGGCTGCCACGAAGCCTGCCATCCGACCCCTGTCTGACACGCAAAGCCAGGCGCTTGCGGCTCTTCTGTCTCGTCGCCGACAGATCATTGCGATGATCGTGGCCGAGGAGCAGCGATTGCGCATGGCTCTGGCCAAGGAGGCGCAAAAGAGTATCAAGCGGCTGCTTGCGGCCCTTCGGCGCGAACTCGGCAGCCTCGATGCCGATCTCGACGATCATATCCGCAAGTCGCCTCTGTGGCGGGTCCGTGAGGCGCTTCTGACGTCGGTGCCTGGGGTCGGACGGGTGACCGCACGCACACTGCTTGCCGAGATGCCGGAGCTCGGCGATCTTGATCGCCGGGAGGTGGCCGCGCTTGCCGGCGTCGCGCCATGGACGCGGCAATCGGGGAAATGGAAAGGCAAGAGCTTCATCGGCGGTGGACGATCGGTGGTCCGTTCGGCTCTGTTCATGGCCACACTGGTCGCCTGCCGTCACAATCCCGTGCTGAAGGCTTTCCGCGACAGGCTGGTTGCCTCTGGCAAGCCGAAGATCGTCGCCATCGTCGCATCCATGCGCAAACTGCTGACTATCCTCAACGCCATCATCCGGGACGAAAAACCATGGCAAAGCGCTTGACAGCAAAGACAGTCGCTCTGTCCGGGGGAATGTCAGAGGCCATTCCCCCGGACAGACCGGGGAGGCTTCGCCCGAGGGGGCTTGCCCCTTCGGGGTGGCAACGGGAAAACTTGGAGACAGACCATGAGCATCTACACCGAGACCGCACGTTTCGATACCGGCCGCGCACTCACCGAGACCGAAATGCGCCGCATCGCCCCTTCCATCTTTGCCGTGACCGCCCATGAAAGCCGGTCCGAACGCTTCCAGCCCATTCCCACCATCGACGTCTTGCGCGGCCTCATCCGGGAAGGGTTCATGCCGGTCGGAGCGAAGCAGTCGCGCAGCCGCACGGAGGGCAAGGCCGAGTTCACCAAGCATCTTATCCGCCTTCGCCGCATCGATGACGGCAAGGTCTACAATGTCGGCGACACCGTTTGCGAAATTCTCCTCAAGAACGCCAACGACGGTACCAGCGCCTACGAATTGATGGCAGGACTGTTTCGCGTCCGTTGCCTCAATTCTCTGGTGGCGCAGACCGGGACTATCGATGCGATCAAGGTGCGGCATTCCGGCGACGTTGCCGGAAAGGTGATCGAGGGCACCTATCGCGTGCTTGGCGAAGCCGAGCGCACCCTTGCCGCTCCGCAGGACTGGTCCGGTCTACGGCTGAAGCATGAGGAAAAGGAAATCCTTGCGGACGCGGCGCACGTTCTCCGTTTCGGGGATAACGAGGGCGAGACCAAGACCCCGATCAAGGCCGAACAGTTGCTTGTTCCCCGCCGTCATGACGACCGCGCCGACGATCTCTGGACGGTCTGGAACGTGGTGCAGGAAAATTCCATCAAGGGTGGGTTGCGCGGCATTGGCCGCGACGATCTCGGCAGGCCGCGCCGCGTGAAGTCCCGCGCCGTCAACGGCATCGATCAGGATATCAAGCTCAATAAGGCGCTGTGGCTGCTTGGCGAGCGGATGGCCGCCCTGAAATCCTGACCGGAACCGCAGGAGCGCCGCCGGCACTGGCGGCGCTCTCCCCATCACCATCATATCGGAGGGCAGATCATGAAGCCCGCGCATTCCATCGTCATCGCCAATTTGCGGGAGATCACCGGGCATGTTCGCCCCCTTGCCTTGGCCAATGCCATTCACGCCCGCGTTCCCTCATCATGGGGCGGCGCATTCTTCATCACCTTGAACAACATCCGCGACTGCATTGAAGCTGGCGACCGATGGTTTGAGGAGGAAACGCCGGAAGGATTCCGGGTTTCGACCGATAGCGGCTTTTCCTGCATCGTCCGGGATCGCCTTGCCTTTTGTTCAGCCCCCGCGCGGCCACCGGCGCCGCCACAGCATCGACCGGAGGTTCCGACGAATGATCACGTACAAGAAACACAAAGCCCCCAATGGCTTGGACGGGTTTCGGGTCTTCGCCGGGGATAACTGCCTCGGGACCATCTACTATTTCCCGGACGGCCCGATGACCTGGAAGGGCGTGACACCTGACGGAGCCCGGTTTTCCGCGTCCTCCAAGCAGAAAATCACCCTGAGACTTAGGGTCCATGCAGCAGCAGCGACGCAGGCCCCCGCCGAAGGAAAAGGAACCGGCAGATGACGAAGGACCATGTTGCCCCGGTTGGACCGGACGGCGAAATCCGCGCGGGCCAATACGTCGCCACGGCGACGGTCAGTTCGACTCGTCGCAACCTGTTTTTCATCGGGCCGGGGAAGGAGCGCCATATCGCGACGCTGGTGGCGGGTTCGCGGTCGAAGATCGCGGAATTCGAACAGGATTGCGGGCGGATCGTCGCGGCCCTTGCGGCTACCGTCCCATCAGATTCGAGTGAGCAGACCGAAAGGGAGCAGCCATGACGAAACGTCGTCCTCTCACCGAAGCAGAACATGCCGCCGTTCAGGCATACGCCTTCGAACACGGTCGTCACTGGAAGGACAGGCTTCGCGACGACTGGATGAATGCCCGCACCACTGGCATCCTGCAGGCATTGCGCAATTCCCACGGCCCGAGCTGGCTGGTGTCCTATTCCCTGCGTAAACGGCTGCACGCGTCGGAAAGCCCGACCCGCACGATAAGGGTGACAACCGCCAATGGCGACATTTACGAGGCGATCCGGTCGGGGAACAACCAGCCTTGGACGGTCACCTATCCCGAAGGGCAGGACCGCTTTGCGGGATCGGAGGTGGAATTGCGGGCGCATATCCGCCGGCTGATTTCCCAGGGACCGGAGGCGAAAATCGCGCCGTAGCTTAGTTGTGCAATAGGACGCCTGATCGCAGTGGCCGGGCGTCTCTTCTATGTTGGGCAGGACAACGAAGCCGGGCGGTTTTGCGACCACTTGCCTGTCCCTCGCCGCATTGAGCAGCGCGAGACAGGGACGAGGGGTGCCCCTGGCGCCCCACCCCTCGACACTCCCCACCCGCCCGAAAAAAACGGAGCGCAATGAGCGGGGGCAGTCGATCCCGCTTCCCCTCCGGGCCGCTATGCTGAAGCTCCTGCGGCTACCTTTCTTCCGCTCCCTGCGCGTCGAGAATTCCCGAAATCCCGGCCTCCGCCCGTCGCTATGCTGATTCCTCCGATGCTCTTCTTCCTTGCAGGAGTGCGCCTTGCTTGCAGGAGTGCGCCTTGCTCGTTTCACGTCGCGCCGGCGCGATCGACAGGGAAGTCTGCGCGGGAGCGCTGTCCGAATTCGTTTTCCAGCCGCAGCGCCGCCTGGCGGCGCGGCCGCGGCCGGAGCGAGCCGAAGGCGAGCGGAGCAGGCGGAGGAAACCCGCGCTCCCATCTAGCGCCGAAGGGTTTTCCGGAGCCTCGTGGGAAACGACCGCCTGGCCCCGGATTCAGGTCTTGAAGATGGTTCGGGCTTCTTCGGGCCAGCCGCTCGATGCGAGCGGAACGCGCTCTATGCCTGCGGCACGGAGCCAGCCTGCGGCCGTCTCCGCCATGCGGTTACGATCGACTTGTCCAGCGGGTGCTTTCGCCCCCCGCGCTGAGGCCCGTTCCGGCCCGCTTTATTTGTTCTCGCCGCTGACATCGCCGGCCGCCCGGATCAAGGGGCAGGCGCGGCAGAGCCGCTTGTCGCACCGGCAAAAAAACGGCTTTCCGCCTGCGGCCGAACCTTCCGTTTTTTCACCGCCACGACCCCTTGACCCGAACGACCGCCGCCGAGGGGCGGGCTTTCGCCCTCCCCCCTCTGTCCGGGGGAATGTCAGAGGCCATTCCCCCGGATCAGCCCGGGGAGGCTTCGCCCGAAGGGGCTTCTCCCTTCGGGGTGGCAACCGCAACCAACGGAGACAGACCATGACCGACTACGCCAACTTCATCCGCTTCGGCGAGGACAACACCCTGACCGGCAATATCGCCTCCATCTCCTACGACCTCGACATCACGGGCAAGGAGAACCGCAGCACCAATCCCGATGCCCCGGTTTACCGGCTCTATGCCAAGTCCCCGAGAGGGCGGCAGGTCGAAATCGGTGCGATCTGGCAGCGGAAGAACCAGAATGGCGGCGACTACTACAGCCTCACCATCAATACCGGCCACGGCAGGCTGAATGCCAATCTCGGCCGCTATCCCGGTCAGGACGACGAAGACCTGATGGCCGTCATTCCGTGGGATTGATGGCGTGACCTGAACACCGGCTTCGCCCGAGGGGATCGCTCCCTTCGGGCGAGCCGGAAATCCGAACAGGTGATTTTCAGGAAAGACTATGATGATGGATAGTCCGGAAACCGACACCCTTGGCGCGATGCTCGTGGAAAAGGGATTTGCGCCCAACCTTGCCCTTCTCGACATCAACAATTCGCTCGCCGTGCCGCACGGCTTCGAGCTGCCCGCACCGTGGAATCTGCCGTCGCGCATGTTCCGCTTTCCCATCGAGGCCTGCCGCCCCGATGGCGACCAGCCGCGCAGGATCGGCCTTCGCCATCCGCTGTTGGCCGATCACCCCTATGTCCGGCATATCGAGGCGATGATCGGTTTCGAGATCGACCGGAACGGCGCACCGAACCGCCACGGCTATTCGAGCGGGCCGACCGCCCGCTGGTGGCACGCCGTCGACCTGATCAGCGCCGGGAAATGGCGCAAGCTGCTGGAGACGCAGGAGTTCACCGAGCCCGCCTGCATCATGAACGCCGTCGCCTACGGTTGCCGTTACTCGCATCATGAGGACAAACGGGCTGCTGGCTATATCAGTACCGCCGAGGCCCGCGAGATCATGCGCGAGGTCGGCGCTACCGAGCCCGACGAGCGCGGCCCGATCATTCGCGCCTTCAGCGCACCGATGGTCTGCCGCCCGGACAAGGGCAGCGAGCATTGGCCGATCAATACGGGTCGCCTCTGCGCCGAGGACGTGGCATGGGGAATGATCTTCGGGATCGAGGACGGCTGGTTTCGCTATGACCGTTCCGGCTTTCTGCAATGGTCCGAGCTTGGCCGCGAGCGTTATGCCGCAGGCGAGAGCATGACCTACACGGAGGCGAGCGGGCAGGCCGCTTTCGCGTTCTGACCATGCGGTTTCGTTGCTCCCGTTGCGGCGAGGCATGGCCCGACCATCCCGTCACCCGCGTTCCTTGCCCCACATGCCATGTGAAGGCGGGAACGTGGTGCCGCCGTCCATCCGGTCATCGCGCTGCCGACCTTCATATCGACCGCGAGCACGCCGCCCTTGCGGCCGGCGTGCTGCGCATCTGCCGTCCGTCGCCATCATCGAGCACGGAGCAGCTCGCCTTGAACCTTTAGGAAATTAGCCATGGGTGACACAGAAGATTCTGATCCGCCGCGCGAAACCGAAAGCGAAGACGACCGCCCCGGCTTGAGCGCGGACGGCCAATGGCGCGCCGACTATCGAAAGGCGCAGTATCAGCGGCGACTTGCTGGCATACAGCCCGACCTGTTCGGCGGCCCTGCGACCGAGCATCATCATTGGAATGCGCCGCATCCCTTGCAAGGTGGCTGGACGCATGACTATGAGGTGGAGCGGTTTCAGGACTTGACGCCCGAGCAGCAGGCACAACGCCTTGCCGACGATCCGCATACTCCATGGGCACGTACCACGCGCAAGGCGCTGACCCCCGAGGAGAAAACCGTCATGGTAGCGAGCGCGGCGAACTGGCTGCGTCTCGGTCAGCGTGTGCGTATCGCCAGCGCTGCGGCATCGATTGACGGAACGGCTGAGCGCCGCGTCGGTCGCGTCGGTGTCGTCTGGAGGCTGTGCGGCCCACCCTTTGCCGATTACGTCTATGTCAATCTTGATCTGATCGGGCAGGAACGCAGCGAGAAAGTCGTGTTCGTGGAATTGCGCGACATCGAGCCGATCGGCCCCTGACAGAACGGACTTTGCTGGCGGCAGACCCACGCGCGCGCAGCGCCCGCCCTGGCGTCGAGCCGGGGCGGGCGCTGTTGCCTTGCAACGAAGGATGGCGTGCCGAAGGTCCCAGACGGCGTCGGCAGC
Source organism: Rhizobium sp. ACO-34A (assembly GCA_002600635.1). Classification (NCBI taxonomy): domain Bacteria; kingdom Pseudomonadati; phylum Pseudomonadota; class Alphaproteobacteria; order Hyphomicrobiales; family Rhizobiaceae; genus Rhizobium; species Rhizobium sp. ACO-34A. The sequence continues at coordinate 155,406 of CP021375.1, forward strand.
CAGATGGCTGTGCCCAAACTGTCCTATTCAGGCGCAAAGGCAGATCAAACGGTCTGTATTTCATACAGTCTTTGCCCGGTTCAGAGGGGAAAGAACGGCCGCCGCTCTCTCCCCCACAAGAACAAAATCGGGTTTCCCCATCCTTCCTCACCGGCAGTTCGCCGGCAGGCCGGTGAGCTGCCGGCTCGTGCAGGACCTGGTGCGGCTCCGCCAAAAAAAGCGGAGCCGCACCGGCCCGATTGGCGGGTGATCCCCCTCCACGATTTTGTCCTTGTCCCCCTCTCTCCCGATCGGATCGCCGACTGCTCGGGATCAGGAGCGGGGCTCCTGCCCACGAGGGCAAGAGCAAGGCCGCTTCGCGGGAAGAAGGAGATTATCCCAATGACAGACACATTCATCGGCTACCTGATCGACGCCAAGGCCGGAACCATCCGAAGCGTGGAGGTCGACCGCAAGGACGTCCTGAAATCCATCTATGCCTATATCGGTTGCACCTGCATCGATGCCGTCCGGATCGGGGACTACCATATTGCCTATTGCGACGATAACGGCCTTGTCGAAGGCCTCGAATGCTTCAGCCAGCTGCAGGACTTCCCGTCGCCGCTGGCGGGCAACCTGCTGGTGACCGGCGTCAACGAGGAAGGCGACAGCGTCTCGCCTACGCATTCCATCGAGCTTGTCGCGGCCCGGTTTCGGATTTGCCGCGCCGTCTTCGATCCAGCTTTCGAGCATATCGATGAGCCGGGGATCATCGGCACCCGCGTTGCTGGCTTCAACATCCGCATGCAGCAAAGCCGGCCCACAGTCATTCGCGCGGAGGCTTGACCATGGCAGACCGGCAAAAAGAGGTCGAGGTCTATGATACGCTATCCAACTTGGGTGGCACCTTCACCGTTTCGATCGTCGAGGAGATCGACGAAACCACCGTCAAGGTGCGCGTCTGGTACGGGCGCGCCACCATCAACGGATGGGAAACGTGGCGGGAATGGGATGGCTCCATGTTCGTCACGACCCGCGACCGCCTCACGAAGAAGCGTATCATGCCGCTGTTTTCAAATCGCGAGTGATCGGGGACCCGAAGAGGAGGGCCGGTTCCGGCCCTCCTCATGATGCAGGCTCATCCGATCAGGAAAGCCATCTCAAGACTGCCGGCAATCGCCAAGCGCCGGATGCTGAAAGCATGGCACCATGAGCCAGCGCCGGGGCGTCGAACCCCGGCGCTGGCTTTGCTGCGCAAGGCAGAACCCATGCTGTTGTTCTTGACAACAACGATGGGTGATGTTATCGAAAACAACATGGAAGCCGTGCTGATCGAGAAATCCAGAACCACCGTTAGCGACACGGCGTTCTTCGAGACGGTTCTGTGGCATGTGCCGACGCCCGTTCCCGGCAGTAGCCACAATTTCAAATATCGTCTGGCGCTGATCGTCAACGGCGAGTGCGTCATGCGCTATGACAACGAGCGGGGCAAGGGCGACCATCGCCATATGGGCGATATCGAGGAGCCGATAGAGTTCACAACGCTGGAAGCATTGTTCGATGCGTTTCAGGCGGACATGGAAAGGATACTCGCATGAGGACGCTGGCCATCAGATTGAGCTCGATTGCCGATGCCAAGGCCCGCTTTGTGAATGCGGGCCAGAAGGCGCTGGAAGGCGTCGTGGTGCCCGCCACGCCATCGGTGAATTTTCTAAGCTACGACGACATGCACAGGATTCTTGCGCCGTCGCGGCTTGCGATCGTGAAGGCGATGGCAGGGCAGGGGCCGCTGGCGATACGTGAAGTTGCCCGCCGCGTCGGCCGGGATGTGCAGGCTGTCCATAAGGACGTGACGACGCTGGTCAACGCCGGCGTCCTGGACCGGACGGAGGCAGGCGTCGAATTCCCCTATGACCAGCTTCATTTCGAGTTCGATGTGCAGGCAGCCGCCTGATCCCGGTTGGCCCTTCGGATGCGTGCGGGACGTCGCCCCGGTTTGCGTCCGTTAGGTCGGCCAGAGCTTCCCTCTCCAGTCGGACAATCGTTTTTGTCCTGAGTGGCGTTTCGATCCGTATGGGCGCGAGCCTCTTCGGGCTCAACTCACCGAGCCATCCCGGTCAAATTCCGGCCGCTCGATCTCTGCGAGAAACTCGAAGTTGTACAGCATGTGGTGCGTTTCGCTGCCGATCGTCGCGACTGTCCAATAGTCGCGGTCCTTGCCGAAGATTGTTGATACGCGACCGATCTCGACGGCCGCGTCGATGGTCTCTGCGGTCCTTGCGGTAGGTGCGGAAGCCTCCCACCGTACATCGATCAGCGCTCTGCGCGGGTCTCGCGGCCGAAACCCTGTTCCAGCTCGGTTTGAACCGCTTTGAGAAACAGGCCCGCCTGCCGGCGGATCTCGTCATCCTCAGCTCCGGTACGTCTCATCGCTGCTACGAAGTCGATCATCTCCGTTCGCCAAAAACGGTTTGCTTCGTTGCCGTGGAGCTCCTGAAGAACGCCTGCACAACGCTTGACGTCAGCAAGCCGTCGATCAGCGGGAAACTGCGATACCTTCTTCAACCTCCGGTCAGCGAATCGTGCTGAGCTGGCAGGAGCCTTGTCAAAATGTGTTCACAAAAGCTGAATGCAAGTTTGCTACGATACCTGCAGTGCAACGGTATGTTGCGGAGCAGGCCGTAGGCCGTTATCAGTGCATCCTGAATTTCAGATAATCGAGGATCAGAATGGCTATCGGTACCGTGAAGTTTTTCAATCAGGATAAGGGCTTTGGTTTCATCACGCCGGAAAATGGCGGAGCTGACGTTTTTGTGCACATTTCGGCAGTGCAGGGCTCTGGCCTTCTTCGCGATGGTCAGCAGGTCTCCTACGAACTTGGCCAGGATCGCAAGACCGGTAAATCGAAGGCAGAAGACGTCAGACCGATCTGACGTGCAAGAACAGGCCGGCCTGCTATCGGCCGGTAAATGGTTCGACGGGCCTGAGGATTTTCAGCCCGCTCATCGCAACGAACATTTCACGCTGCGGAACGCACGTCTCGCTGATATTCCGCTCGCCACCATGCTGAGCGCCGGTCATTGCCTGGACATCGTTCGTAGGCGCGCGATTGCCTCATGAAGCACGAACAACGATTGCGCCGTGTGGTCGGGCGCCTCCAGGACCCGCTGCGCCAGACGAAGTTTGTCATCGACCTCCGGGCATCATCTTGAAGAGTGAAGCGAGCTGTTTGGCGGCCAGCAGTGTTGCGCTCAGTCCAAAGGTCACGACCCCGGCGTCGACAAGCGAACATTCCCCAAATGGAAACTGATCTGACCGCGATGGCCCGGGCCGAGCTGGCGGCCACCGCCGCACGGGATGTCCTCGTGAGCGCGGAGCCTCTTTTCCAGGAGGCTCCGTCATGCCACCGAGACCGGCCACACGCCACGTCAGCCGTTCAGCGCGTCCTTGACCGCCTTGGCCGGCGTAAATGTCAGCTTCTTTGACGCCGCGATCTTGATCGTCGCGCCCGTCGCGGGATTGCGGCCCTCGCGCTCCAGCGTGTCCTTGATTTTGAATTTGCCGAACGACGGGATGGACGTCTCAGCGCCCGCCTGGGCCGCGTCGGCGATCTGCTTGAAGACGCTTTCGACGATGGTCTTGGCCTGTGCCTTGGTCAAATTCTGCTCGGACGCGATCTTGTCGGCGATTTCGTTGGTGGTGGTCATAAGGACAGTCTCCTGCTTGTTGCTGCCCTTCTGGTATGCCGATGAAGATGTGGCGACGATAGGGACCTGAAAGCCGCATTTGCTTTGAACCTCGCGAAAACCACAGGAAGTCACGGATCTGTCGCCCGTGACGACTAGCGCGAGTGCTGAACGTCGCGATAACCCCGCCGTCTCTTGGTGCGTTCGAGGCGTGAGAGCGCGATATCCGCATCCTCTTGTGCGTCGAAGGTTTCCACCTTGGTCTGCCCGTTCGATCCGATCCGGCCCCAGTTGCGGATAACGGAGGCGCCGCCGAACAGGGTCGGCTGGATCGCCAGCGTGTAGAAACGCCGCATGTTCTGGCCCGGGTCGATGCGGCAAAGATGAACCGGGTCGTTTGCCTCTTTTTCCATGGCCGGATTGTCGTTTCCGCGGCAAGCGGCGTCCAACGACTTATCTGAATCGATCCTGCGTCATTGATTCATGGCCGTGATGGATTCTGCTGTGCGGGATAGAAAGGTCCGAGCGAGCCCGCCGCGCCGCACGGTTCTCTTCACGATCCCACTGAACGGTAGAAACGGTTTCAGCCGATTCCGGCTGCGATCCTCTCGCGGCCGGTGGCGGTTGTGCCTGCGTTTCTCGGACAGGTCTGAATGGTTGAAATGGTGTGCGGCAGGGTGTTTTATGTGTCCGCGCATCCAAGCGTGTCATCGACGGGTGAGAAACAGGAGGCCTGCACAAATGCTTACCACTCTCGAAGTTGAAGTCCTGCGAAACATGGCGTTGGTCATGGAGCAGGAGCGCGAAAAACGGGGAATGACCACGCGTGAACTGGCGCGGCTCTGCGAACTGAGCGAGTCCGACTATCTCGGCATTCTTGACGGCTCCGTAAACCTGCGCTTGAGCGCGATCGATCGCATTGGAAGCAATCTTGGTATTCCTCTGGTTCAACTTTTTGGCGGGCCATCCGGCAAGCTCAGCCTGAGTTGAGAGGCCTGCAATCGTTCTGCAGCAGTGGTTCGCAGGGGCGGCTGAGACTCGGCCTCACGAGAAACATGATGAAGCCTCCGCAACAGGTGAAATGCCCGACGCCGTCTCGGGCGTTTCTTCTTCCTGCCGCTTTCGCCTGCCGGTCATCGACCGGATCCGGTTCAGGACCGGCGGGAGAAACGCAACATCCTCCCAGACCACGTCGATCTCGAAGAGCGTGTCGCTGTTGCGGTTGCGCCATCGCACCTCCTCCCTTGTGACGAAGGGCGGTGCGATTTCGGCGAGCGCTCCAAGCGGCGCAAACACGAGCACGCAGAAAAGGCTTGCGGTCTTCAGTATGATCACGCCGAGCGATGGTATTATCTCTGCGCTGATGATCGCTCCGGCCGTCAGAAATGGCGCGGCGATGATGAACGCGACCCAGATCATCAAAGGCCCGACAAGCGAATACCAGGTCTTTCTCCAGTGCTGCATGCGTGCTTCCTCTCGTTTGCTTTACGGTCGTGCCGGCGCATTGCCTGTCGGCCAGTTTGCTGATTGTTGGTGGAACCGGTTTGCGGCGACGCGCGTCTGCATGTCCTCGCGCCGAAACCAGATAGCGCGGCCGCAGCGGAGCGGCGGATTGCCGGAGGTGAAGACGATCTGTTCGTCGCTGCGCATCCGCAGCACTTCATGTGGCAGGATCAGCGGCCGACGGCTGAGCTGCTTTGATCGCGATCGCGACGATCCCTTTATTCCGGATGAGCGGTTGGTCTGATCGACCTCGACCGTGGTGTCGCCACAGCGCTTGGAAATGTAGTCGGCAGTGTCGGGATCGTTGATCGCCGAAAAAGAAATCCAGGACGCGGACTCGAACCACTTGCTCGTTGCATCACGCCCGCCATAAGCCTCGCGCATCTGGCCGAGCGACTGAAAGATCATCGTCAGCGTGATGCCGTATTTGCGGCCTGCGTCGCGAGCGGTCTCAAGGATGCGCAGGTAGCCGAGACGCGCCACCTCATCGAGCAGGAAAAGGGTGCGATCCTTCACGTTGCCGTTGCGGTTATAGATCGCGTTTAGCAGCGAGCCGATGACGACTCGGGCGAGGCCCGGATGCGCCTCAAGAACTTTCAGGTCGAGCGCAATGAAGATGTCGGTTCCGCCATCGGCAAGATCGTCGGTCGAGAAACTGTCGCCTGAGACGAGACCGGCATAGTTCGGATAGGATAGCCAATGTGTTTCCTTCACCGCATTGGCGTAGACACCGGAAAACGTCTCCGGTGTCATGTTGACGAAGACCGAGACGTTCTCCTTCACAAAGTCGGATTCGGACCCTTCGTAGATCTTCGTCAGACGCGCCCGAAGCTTCGGCTCAGGTTCGGACAGGTTGGCGCGGACCTGACGCAATGTCTGGTCCTTCTCGCCCGTATGCCCAGACAGACAAACGTCGGCGATCAGCGCCGTCAGCAGCTGCATCGCGGACGCGCGGAAGAAGTCGTCGCGGGCCGACGCGGATCGAGGATTGTCGGTCATGATCCATGTGGCGACAGCGACGATATCCTCTTCCTTGGTATTGCCGTGACGGCCGATCCAGTCGAGGGCATTGAAACCGACGCCACCGGCCGTCGGATCGAGAACGATGACCTTGCGGCCGGCTTGGCGCCGATGTTCCGAGACCATCGGCGCGACCTCGCTCGACGGATCCAGCACAACGAGCCCGCCACCCCACTTGAGCGCTGTCGGGATCGTCACGGAGGTCGTCTTGAAACCGCCGGAGCCGGCAAAGACGATGCCGTGTGACGAACCGAAGGTGCCGTCGAAGCAGAGCAGCGGCGACTTGCCGCCAGCGCCCCAGCTTTGTCGATCGTCAGCTCGAAACGGCGTGGCGGCAACGCTGTCCCTGTCGACGCTATAGCGCTCACCGATAACGATGCCACCCGGCTCCGGAAACAGCTTTGCCGCCTCAGGCAGTGTCATCCAGACGGCCTCACCATGCACAGCACGTTTGCCGCCGATCCGGCGTGGACCGGACGCGGCAAAGGCCGCATTGCCTCTCATCGCAACACGCAGTGCGAACACACCGCCGATGAAGGCGATGCCTGCGCCGGTCATCGTCGCCGGATCCACATAGGCCAGAACAGATTGTCCTGCTGGTACGTGGCTGGAGATGCTGTTCAGGCGAATTGTCTCGCGTGCGATGGCGACAGTGATGACCGCAGCACTTCCTGCCAGCACGCTCAGGCCAGCCGCCTTGATGTTCGTCGATCCGTTCGTTGCGAGCAATGCGATCACGCCGATGACGGCAGCTGCGATATAGGGCAGGGCAAGCCCGGCGCGTCCCAGCATCAGCTTCGCTTGCGCCGAGGTTCCGAGCGCCGCCATCCGATGTTCCATGCCTGACGACAGGATCATCGCGGCGAGCATGATCGCCGCCGGCAGAGTTGCCAGAAGCAGCCTATTCACCGTCATTGCCAAAGGCCTCCGCGCCGATTGCAATCAGGCGGGATTTTTCCGTCTCGTCGCCCTTGATCCGCCTTCCTGCATCGATCAGCAAGCCTAGCAGCAACGCCCGTTTCTCGTAGCGCAGGCCTGCCTTGACGATCAGGCCGCCGAGCTCGATTTTTTCTCGGGTGTCCTTTTTGCGCGCGTCTGCCGTCAAAAACTTGGCCATCCGCTCAACCCTCACCAGCCCCGCCCGCATCCGCGCCAGACGTGACCGCCGCCGGGGCTTCACCTCCGGTTCGGTCATCTCCGACCTGTCTCTTCCCGGTCGCTTGTCCCTTGCCGGCGCGAAACCGCTTGGCGATCTGCTCGAACGCCGCCTGCAATTCGCCTTCGTCGATCTCGATCTCGCCGAGTCCCGCCTTCAGCGCGATCCTGCCGATGCGTTCGGCCTCGCGGGTCTCGGCTTGCTTCAGCTGATCCTGCAGCCTGGCGATCTCTTCCCGGATCCTCGATGACGGTTTCTTCATTCCGGTCGCTCCTTTGAAGTCTGGGCGTTGGTCTTGTGACGACCAAACTCTCCCGAATGCCCTCAAATTGAAATCTGCAGATCTGCAGATCGCCAAGGGCGATGCTTTTGTGAATGATCCCGCCGTTCCGAAGGAATGGCTCCAAGGGCGCAATTATACGTCGCGATGCGACGCGTTGCTTTTCGGCCCGGTGAGATCGGGCTTACCGCCGCTCCCGATGAACTTGGTCTAACCAGGAGTGCTCTTCGCCGTGGCCATCGCCCATTTCTCGGCCAGCATCGTCAGCCGCGGCTCGGGCCGCAGCGTGGTCCTGTCTGCGGCTTACCGGCACTGCGCGAAGATGGAATTCGAGCGCGAAGCCCGCACCATCGACTACACCCGCAAGCAGGGCCTGCTGCATGAGGAATTTATGCTTCCTCCTGATGCTCCGACATGGGTACGTGCCCTGATTGCAGATCGTTCGGTTTCAGGAGCGGTCGAAGCATTCTGGAACAAGGTCGAGACTTTCGAGAAACGTGCCGACGCACAGCTTGCCCGTGACTTGACGATTGCCTTGCCCGTGGAGCTATCAGCCGAGCAGAACATCGCCCTTGTTCGGGATTTCGTCGAGCAACACATCCTCGCCAAGGGTATGGTGGCCGATTGGGTATATCACGACAATCCCGGTAATCCACATATCCATCTGATGACAACATTGCGGCCGCTCTCCGAAGACGGGTTCGGGTCGAAGAAGGTTGCGATCATCGGCGAGGACGGCCAGCCGGTACGCACGAAATCCGGCAAGATTCTTTATGAACTCTGGGCCGGATCGACCGAGGACTTCAATGTCCTGCGCGACGGCTGGTTCGAGCGGCTCAACCATCATCTGGCGCTCGGCGGTGTCGATCTGAGGGTCGACGGCCGCTCCTACGAAAAGCAGGGCATCGATCTACAGCCCACTATCCATCTCGGCGTCAGGACCAAGGCGATCGAGCGCAAGGCGGAGAGTCAAGGTGTTCGCCCTGAGCTGGAACGGATCGAGCTGAACGAGCAGCGACGCTCGGAAAACGCCCGCCGGGTCATTCACAATCCTGCCATCGTGCTCGACCTTATTACGCGGGAAAAGAGCGTCTTCGATGAACGAGACATCGCGAAGGTCCTGTATCGCTATGTCGATGATCCCGCAGTCTTCCAACAGCTGATGCTGAAAATCATCCTTAGCCCGGATGTGCTGCGGCTGCAGCGCGACACGATCGATTTCGCCACCGGCGAAAAGCTGCCGGCGCGCTATTCGACCCGCGCGATGATCCGGCTGGAAGCGACGATGGCGCGGCACGCAACATGGCTATCGAACCGCGAGGGAAGGGGCGTTTCCCACTCCGCTCTGGACGCTACGTTCAAGCGGCATGAACGGTTGTCCGACGAGCAGAAAGCGGCGATCGAGCGCATTGCAGGACCTGCCCGTATCGCTGCCGTCGTCGGACGCGCTGGCGCCGGCAAGACCACGATGATGAAGGCAGCGCGCGAGGCATGGGAGCTGGCCGGTTATCGCGTCGTCGGTGGTGCGCTTGCAGGCAAGGCGGCGGAGGGCCTGGAGAAGGAGGCCGGCATTGAGAGCCGGACGCTTGCGTCATGGGAGCTGCGCTGGAACCGTGGTCGTGACGTTCTGGACGAGAAGACGATTTTTGTCATGGACGAGGCCGGCATGGTGGCGTCGAAACAGATGGCGGGGTTCGTCGATGCGGTGGGGAGAGCAGGCGCGAAGATCGTGCTGGTCGGCGATCCCGAACAGCTTCAGCCGATCGAGGCGGGGGCCGCTTTCCGCGCCATTGTCGATCGCATTGGCTACGCCGAACTCGAAACCATCTATCGCCAGCGCGAGGACTGGATGCGGAAGGCATCGCTTGATCTCGCACGCGGCAATGTCGAAAAGGCGTTGAGTGCTTATGGTGCCAATGTCAGAATTACGGGCGAGCGTCTGAAGGCCGACGCTGTCGAGCGCCTGATCGCCGACTGGAACCACGACTACGATCAGACGAAGACGACTCTGATCCTTGCCCATCTGCGCCGCGACGTGCGCATGCTCAACGTCATGGCGCGGGAGAAGCTGGTCGAACGCGGCATGGTGGGTGAAGGTCATCTGTTCCGGACCGTCGATGGCGAACGCCGTTTCGACGCCGGCGACCAGATCGTCTTCCTGAAGAATGAGGGATCGCTCGGCGTCAAGAATGGCATGATCGGTAATGTCATGGAGGCCGCAGCAAACCGCATCGTCGCAACGGTGGGCGAGGGCGATCAGCGAAGGCAAGTTGTCGTCGAGCAACGCTTCTACAGCAATCTCGATCACGGCTATGCGACGACGATTCACAAGAGCCAGGGCGCCACGGTCGACCGGGTCAAGGTGCTGGCGTCGCTGTCGCTCGATCGCCATCTGACCTATGTGGCCATGACCCGCCATCGCGAGGATCTGCAGCTTTATTACGGCACCCGGTCCTTTGCCTACAACGGCGGTCTTGCGGCCGTTCTGTCCCGAAAGAATGCCAAGGAAACGACACTCGATTACGAGCAAGGCCAGCTTTATCGCGAGGCGCTGCGCTTTGCCGAGGCCCGTGGCCTGCACATCGTCCAGGTCGCGCGCACGCTGGTCCGCGACCGGCTCGACTGGACGCTGCGCCAGAAGGCCAAACTCGTCGATCTCGGCCAGCGCCTTGCTGCCTTCGCCGCGCGCCTCGGCATCATCCAAAACCCTGACACTCAAACGATGAAGGAGGCCGCACCAATGGTCGCAGGCATCAAGACAATCTCCGGCTCTGTTGCCGACGCAGTCGATGACAAGCTTGGCGCCGACCCCGCCCTGAAGCGGCAATGGGAAGAAGTCTCGGCGCGCTTCGCTTATGTCTTTGCCGATGCTGAAACCGCCTTCCGCGCGATGAACTTCGACGCTGTTCTCGTGGACAAGGAGATGGCGAAACAGGTTCTCCGGAAACTCGAGATGGAGCCGGCTTCGATCGGCTCCCTGAACGGCAAGACCGGCATTCTCGCCACCAGGTCGGAGCGGGAGGCGCGTCGTGTCGCAGAGGTCAATGTTCCGGCCCTGAAGCGGGAACTTGAGCAATATCTTCGGATGTGTGAAACGGTCACGCAAAGGCTGCAAATGGACGAGCAGGCCATGCGTCAGCGGGTTTCGATTGATATTCCGGCGCTGTCGCCGGCAGCGCGTGTTGTGCTGGAGCGGGTGCGCGATGCTATCGACCGCAATGATCTGCCGGCGGCGATGGCATATGCACTCAGCAATCGCGAGGCCAAGCTTGAAATCGACGGCTTCAATCAGGCCGTCACTGAGCGGTTCGGCGAGCGGGTGCTGCTGAGCAACGCCGCGAGAGAGCCGTCCGGAAAGCTGTACGAAAAGCTCTCCGAGGGTATGAAGCCCGAGCAAAAGGAACAGCTGAAAAAAGCCTGGCCGGTGATGCGGACGGCGCAGCAGCTCGCCGCCCACGAGCGCACGGTCCAGTCGCTGAAACTGGCCGAGGAGCAACGTCTCACCCAGCGACAGACGCCGGTGCTGAAGCAATGAAACAGCGAGGCGTGGTTCTGCTTTTGACGGGCACCGCCGTCATTATGTCCACAGTGGTGGCGACAGCGTTTGCGGGTGGATATCGGCTGAACCTGACGCCGAGCGAACCACTCGGGCTCTGGCGCATCGAAAAGATCAAACGTCCAGTCACGGTGGGCGATCTGGTGTTTGTCTGCCCGCCGATGACGGCCGTCTTCGGCGAGGCGCAACGGCGCGGATATCTGCGCCCCGGCCTGTGTGCCGGCGGGGTCGCGCCGCTGATCAAGACCGCTGCAGCGCTGCCTGGACAGCATGTCTATATCACCGATCACGTTGTTGTCGACGGCCGGTCTCTGCCTGCATCCGCCGTTCGGAAAATGGACGGCGAGGGCAGGGCGCTCTTACCCGATCCCGGCGGTATCGTGCCGCCGCATCATCTGTTTCTCCACTCATCCTTTGCGAGTTCCTATGATAGCCGATATTTTGGCCCGGTTCCGGATACCGGACTTCTCGGTCTGGCGCAACCGGTCCTCACTTTCGATCCCTGATCGCAACGAAGCCGATGTGGCGGGTCTCGGGAAATATCTTCTCCTCGTGATCGCTTCCATCGCCTGCGGCTGGATCGCCTGGAGCGGTGCGGTGCTTCTTTTGCCCGTCGCTATGATCTTTCCCGCACTCTGGGCAATGGCACCGTCGCGGCTGACCGCCACGCTTGTCTCGGCGGGATATTTCCTCGCCGCCTCGCGTGGATTGCCGCAAGGCGTCGCCAACTTCTATGCCGCCGATCTTTGGCCGGGTCTCCTGCTCTGGGCCGCGGCCTCGATGTCGTTCGTCGGCGTGCATGCTTTGTTATGGATGAAGTCTTCTGATGAAAATTCTTCCGGGAAGAGATGGGCGGCGGATGCGGTGAGGGCGGTGCGCTATGGGCTGGCAATGGTGCTGACAGGACTGCCGCCTTTCGGGATCACTGGATGGGCGCATCCGTTGACGGCCGCCGGCGCGCTGTTTCCCGGCTGGGGCTGGTGGGGCTTCTCGGCGGCGGCCGCCGCCTTGCTCGTCATGACCACGAGGCTCTGGCGTGCCGCAGCCATTGTGCTTGCAACATTCTGGCTCTCGTCCGCTGCACACTGGACGGCTCCGAAGTTATCAGACGGATGGAGGGGCGTCGATCTTCAACAGGGTCAAGACCTCGGTCGGGACGGATCGCTGGCGTACTACCATGATCTGATCGGAACGGTACTTCAGACTGCTACCGAGCACCCTTCCACGCGTGTCGTGGTGCTGCCGGAAAGCACGCTCGGTTTCTGGACGCCCACAGTGGAGCGCGTCTGGCGGGAAGGTCTACGCGGCTCGAATCTTACCGTTTTCACAGGTGCTGCCGTCGTCGATGCTGGGGGCTATGACAATGTCATGGTGGCGATCTCGGCGGAGGATGCAAAGATCCTTTACCGCGAGCGAATGCCGGTTCCCGGGTCGATGTGGCAGCCCTGGCTGCGATGGACCGGGCAGGGCGGCGGCGCCCATGCCGACTTCTTCGGCAATCCCATAGTCAAGGTGGCGGGTGTCCAGATTGCGCCGCTGATCTGCTACGAGCAACTTATCCTCTGGCCGGTCCTGCAGTCGATACTGCACGGCTCCGACATCATCGTTGCCACCGGCAATGGCTGGTGGACCGACGGCACATCGATCGTCGCCATCCAGAGGGCGAGCGTCATCGCCTGGGCGAAACTGTTCGACCTGCCTGTCGTCACCGCCTTCAATAGTTGAGGAGAAACACGAATGGTCGATGCCGCCCTCATCAAGCAATGTGCAGATCCTTCCCTGAAGCCAGCGCTCATTGAGCAGTTCATCGCCAGGGCCGGTTCACAGGACCCGCTTGCGATCACCGTCCGGTCTGGCAACCGCGTGGTGCTGGTGCCGAGGCCGACAACGCAGGAGGAGGCGCTCGCGCTGATCCGCGAAAACCTCGGCCGCAATACCGTGCGTGTCGGAATTACCCAATATCCGGCTGGCCTAGGCATCGTCGAAGCTGGCCAGCTAAAGCCGGATATGGTCGAGCCTTGTGAGAATATCCACATGGGCACGGCACTCTTCGCCAAGGTCTGGCGCATCGTCATGAAGTGGTACGGCAATCCGACGGCCCAGGACGTGCTGCCACAAGTGATGGAGGATGCGATCATCGCCTGGCAGACTGGGTATTTCGAGGGGGTGGCGGTGTTTCAGGCAGATGATCCGGGAGCTTCGAAGCTCGCCCAGCCTCAGGGGGCCGGCAAAGCGGATACGAAGATGGACACGGCCGCAACGCAGGTCGATCGTGGAGCTGAGGCGGATAGCGACGCGCCGGATCCGAACAAGGCGGGGATCAGGATCGACTTGTCCGGCATCGGTGCCAAGCCGTGAACTGGGTCGCTCTGCAGATCTGCAGAGCGATTGTTTATGCGCCGCCCTAGCGAAATATGCGGAGGCCCTCTATAAGGACGGGCAGGGCAGTACGCGCTGCCTCGGAGTGTGGAAACTCCTACTCAGCGGTTGGTGTCGGCCGATACGACATCAGAATCCTCTGGCTTAATGGCCGGGGGCTTGCGACGCATGTCCAGGCTCCGGCTAAAGGTCGCAGGACTGTCTGAGTACAGTTTCCAACCCCCGGCTTGGGATCAGAAGATTAACGTTTGCGGGGGCGCACCGCGGACGATATTCAGGGTTGGATGACAATGGATTTGGAAGATGCTTCAGTGTCGGACACATGTGAATTGCGCCCGGTGATCGGGCTCACGCGGGGACTGCCGAGTTCGGATATCGAGACTCTGACGGTCAACGCTATTCAGCTGCACAGGCAACTCGTCGAGAAGGCCGATCAGTTCTTCCAGGCATTGCCGGAGGATTATCAGACTGGGAAATCTGTTGGTGGCGCGCAGCATCTCGAATACATCGAAGCGATGATCGAGATGCATGCGCAGATGAGCGCGGTGAACACGCTGGTTGGACTTCTGGGTTTCATCCCGAAGGTTTCAGTCAACTAAAGTCCGTGGTCAGATCAGCCCGGCCCGGATGGCCAGCGCCACCAGATGCGGCATCGTATGGATCTGGAGGCGCTTCCTCGCCTCTTCAAGTTTGCTTTTCACCGAATTGTATTTGACGCCTTCTAGATCAGCGGCTTCTTCCATTGTCTTGCCGACTGAAATCCAGTTGAGATATGCGGCCTCTTTCGGGTCGAGCCACGCCGGGTACTGTGCGACCGGCGTGAGGGGCAGCAAGGACATGCGGGTGTGAAGCTGCCCAACGGCGGCGGCTGCCGCGACAGGATCTATATCGCGTTTGAGGTCTATGGCGGGTTTATCGGAGGCCAGCGTGAACATGGAAGTCGATCCGTTGGCAGCTCTAATGGGAATGGTGATCCCAGAACGGATCCCGAAATCCGCGGCCTGATCGAAGAACGCCCGCTCCTCCTTCGACAGGTGCCGCCGTTCATCCTCTCCGCTCCACGAAAACACCCGCTTCAGCGACTTTGCGCGATTTACGATCGGGTCGATGGTCTCGAATTTCCGCTTAAAATAGATCGACCGCCATTCAGGAGGGTAATTTGATGAGGCGATCGTGTGCCCTGGTCGGATGTATAGATAGGCATAGCCGGAAAATCCCGCTTGATGGGCAAGATGGGTCAGAGCTTCCTTGAGGATACTCTCGTCGCCCCGAAGTGCAGCAAGATCGATTAGCTTGTCCAGCCAATGTTGCATGTTTTACTCCGTAAATTCTCAGGTGGGACAGGTCACCGAGGTGCTCCTCACTGATTGTATCAAGTCGCAGCACAATTCTAGATTGCATAATACGGCTTGTGGAACTTAGGCTAGCGCAGTCCCAACCCTGCGAGCGCCATGTTCCGCGATGGTCAGATCCAAAAAATCATTCATCGTTCCTCACCATGAAACATCGCGGTGATCTCAGCCTCGCAGTACCATTTAATCGTGACAAGTTTAATTTTGCAACCTTAAATTCGAGTTACGTCCCACAATAGAATAGCGTAAGGGTCGGCTTTTGCCAGGCGTCCGACGGATCACGTGGCCGCTTCGCGGTAAAAATGCATGTGGAGACGGCCTGCTACGGCCTCCGCATCACGTCTGATCCGATCAAACGAGAAAAGGGCGACGCAACCGCAGTCTAAGCCTCTCCTCCATGTCAGCCTTGGATACCAAAGCCAGAGCGGCGGTTGCCGAGAGGGGATATGTCAGCAACTCCGCGATCAGGCGTGTTTGCCACGCAATGCGAGAAAACGAGGCCCAATATCGCAGCCTTCTTCCTCTCCGCAAACCTTCGCCCCAACCAATCCGACCAAACCTCCTAACACCGCAACACAGGGCAACAATACGTAAAACTACAAGGCCTGGTGGCTGCTACTTCCAGTGACATGCGTGGTCGGCCTCCGATCAAGCATTGAAAACTCCACCTGGGATAACGCCATGCTATTGCAGAACCACCTGTCGCATGAAATTGAGCACGTCGATGCAGGCTTCTCGTCTAACCGGGAAATCCGAGATTCGCGGCCTGCTGTCTCGATCATTGTTCCCACGCTCGATGAAGCAGAGAACATCGATCAGACCCTGCGTAACATCGTGGAAAATGTCGTGGGGCGCTTCGATTTCGAAGTTATCGTAACGGATGGCGGATCGACCGACGGCACATGCGAAACGGTAAGACATTGGGAAAAGCGGCACCCGATTCGCCTTGTCAGAAACGATGGATCTGGCGGGCTGGCTGCGGATGTGCTGTCAGCGGCGGCGAGGGCGCGCTTCCCGATCCTGGTCGTTCTGGATGCCGATGGAAGTCATCCGACGGCCTCGATACCGGACCTTGTCCGTCCCGTCTTCGCCGGCCAATGCGACATGGCCATCGGAAGCCGCTATGTTGAAGGTGGCCTCACCGTCGGGTGGCCATTCCACCGTCGCGTCCTCTCGCGTCTCGGTGCGGCATTCGCTTCACCGTTTACCGATATCAACGATCCACTGTCCGGTTTCTTCGCTGTGCGGCGGGAGGGCCTGTTAGCCGCTGGCGTACACGCCGAGGGATTCAAGATCGGGCTGGAGGCGATGTTCACCGGCGGGGACACCCTGACCGTGAGGGAAGTCCCGATCTCATTCTCCGATCGGCTGAGAGGAAGATCCAAGATCGGCATGAAGCAATTCGCCGCCTATCTTGGACAGTTGCTGAGGTTTTCCCGTGGGCCAGGTTCCTCAGGCGTCTTCCAACGCTTCCTGGCAGTTGGCGTCGCTGGCTTCATCCTGGACTTCGTCATGGTATTCATGATGCAGACTCTCGGCGCCGATATGACAGTTGCGCATATTTTCGGTTTCTGCGTTGCCGCCGTTTTCAACTATGCGGCACACGCGCAATGGTCCTTCGAAGGCCGGGCAACAGGTCGTATGCGGTTCGCACGCTTCATGCTCCTGTCAGCGCTAGCGCTCGCGATGCGCGGCGGTTTCATCGCGACAGCGACCGATCTCGGTCTTCCCTTCTTCTGGGTGGTGCTGATGGGCATCGCTGGCGGCGGCATCGTGAGCTACGTCGGAAACGAATTCTACGTCTTCCGAAGCAATGTGCATCTTCCTTCAACGACCCAATGGAAACTGGCGGCCATTGCCGTGCTCGCCTACGTCACCGTCCTGAGGATCGTCTATCAAGGCAGCATCGATGTTCTCCCGCAGGAGGCTTATTATTGGAATTATGCCCAGCATCCGGCCATGGGCTATCTCGATCATCCCCCGATGGTCGCATGGCTGATATGGCTGGGAACTGCCGTTTTCGGCGACTCCGAATTTGGCGTCCGGATCGGCGCCACGATGTGCTGGCTGGCCACAGCGTTCTTTGCTTTCCGGTTTGCTTACAACCTCTTCGGACGCACGCCGGCCTTCCTTACCCTCCTGCTGCTGTCGGTTCTTCCGTTCTTCTTTGCCGTTGGTGCGGTGATGACACCGGACGCACCTCTCACCGCCGCGTGGGCGGGAGCCTTGTACTTTCTGGAGCGGGCGCTGATCGGAAACCGCAAGAAGGCGTGGCTTGGCGCAGGGGTATGCATCGGTCTCGGCATGCTGTCGAAATACACGATTGCCCTGCTGGGACCGGCGACGATCGTATTTCTGATCATGCATCCGGAATCCAGGCGCTGGTTCTTCTCGAAATGGCCTTATCTCGGCGCGATTCTAGCAGCCGTCCTGTTTTCTCCGGTAATCCTGTGGAACGCGACCAACGACTGGGCGTCCTTCCAGTTTCAAGGGACCAGACGGTGGCTGGCTGACGATATCCGCATTTCCACGCACACGCTGATTGCCTATATCGCAACATTGATCGGCCCGATCGGCATATGGCTGGCCGCGGCCGGGATGCTGAGGCTGGTCCGGCTTCACGACAGGTTTGCGACGCGCAGTCAGGCAGTGTTTGTCATCGTCTTCACGCTGGTGCCGCTTTCCGTCTTCCTCGGCTTCAGCCTGCTCCACGGCGTCAAGCTGAACTGGACCGGGCCAATCTGGCTCACCCTGTTGCCGGCCATGGCGAGCGTCGTTGCCATCGCCGTCAAGGACGGTCGCGCACCACACCTCATGGCGGCCTTGAAAGTCGGTACGGCGACGAGCACTTTGCTCTTCGCTCTTGCCCTTCACTATCTCGCGCTCGGTCTTCCGTTCGTCGGCTACTCCGGCAGCCTGCGTGGCCTGCCTGTCGCCTGGGAGGAGTTCGTATCCGCCGCAGAGCGGATCAAAACGCAGGTCGCAATGGAAACAGGGGAGCCGCCGCTGCTCGTCGGCATGGACACCTACAATATCGCCAGCGAACTTGGCTTTTACAGCAGGGGACGTACGGCATTGGCCGGCATCACAAGCCAGAACCTGTTCGGAAAAAATGGACTCATGTTCAGTGTTTGGGCCTCCGACCTGCCATCCGAACCCAAAGCCGTGATCATGTATGGCTTGAAGGAGAGCAGCCTTTCCGCTGACGAACTTGAAGGGCGGTTCGAGCGCATTGGTCCCATAAGGACCCGTGTGGTAGAAAAGAACGCAGTTGCGGCGGGGAAATTCTTCTACCGGGTTGGCTACGGGTTACGACAGCTTGAATAGCGCCCGCTTCCTTCCGTCGTTGCCTGCCAGGCTGAAACAAAACTTCACAAATCGAAATATTGCACGCTGGAAAGGCGTGCAGGATGAATTTCCTATCAAGGTAGCGACAATGCAATCCAGTTCCGCAAATTCGAAAATATTGATCGTCGAGGATGATCCAGAGATCGGCAGGATGCTGGCCCAGACAATGCAGGAAAACGGCATGGTCCCGACGATCGCCGAAGACGGGAAGGTTATGCAGTCACTGCTGCGCAGCAACGCTTTCGATCTCATCCTGTTGGATGTGATGCTGCCAGGGGAGGACGGGCTGAGCATCTGCAAGCGGATTCGTTCCGAAAAGACGATTCCGATCATCCTGCTGACTGCCTTGGGCGAAGAAGTCGATCGGATCGTCGGACTGGAAGTTGGTGCCGACGACTATATCACCAAGCCATTCAGCCCGCGGGAGGTCGTCGCCCGCATCCGAAGTGTTCTGAGACGGGCATCCTACGGGCTTGTTACGGCTCCCGGCCAGGCCATACTACGCTTCGAGGGGTGGAAGATTGACCCCATTCGCAGGCAACTTCATGATCCCAGCAACGCCCGTGTCGCGCTCACCACGACAGAGTTCGACCTTTTGTTGGCGTTCTGCCGCAATCCTGGACGCGTCATTACCAGAGAGGAACTTCTTTCCTTCACGCACGCCGGTCTTGCTGGGCCGATCGAGCGAAGCATCGACGTTCACATCAGCCGGCTTCGGCAGAAGATCGAGCCCGACCCGAAAGAACCCGTTTTCCTTCAGACCGTTCGGCTTGGAGGATACACCTTCACCGCAACAGTCGAAGAGATCTGATCACCTGGGTGAATGAAGTTCTCACAGAAGTCCCGAAGGCATTTGGATATGGGCCATATCTCTTTACGCGTTAAGACGATCATTGCGAGTTATCTCGACATATCTGCTGAAGAGGTCGTGGATACCGCAAGCCTGGCTGACGATCTGGGCGCGGACTCCCTGGAGATAATGGAAATGATCATGAGGCTCGAGGAAGAGTTCGGCCTCGATATCGGCGATGATGTAATCGAAAAGATTTCAACAGTCGGAGACGCGATCAAATACCTTGAGAGCATGCGTGCCTGAGTGCCCGAACAAGGTTGCACATTATATCATTGAAAGTGCCGGAAGGCGCGTAGTCGATCCGCATTTCGACCAGAGTTGATGCTGAGCCGGTAAGATGCTGGGATAGACATCGGCGCGTGCCATCTGTCCCATCAATCAAAAGCTTCAGTCTGTATCGACTTTGCCAGGCAGCAACTGCACCTCGGCGGAGACGCTGTAACATTTGAACATCCTTCGTAAAATTACCGATCCCTTCGATGGATTAGAACAGTGAGGTCGGGATCGGGTTGGGCCGTAGGCCGGGCACATGCTTCATCAAGCTCCGATCTGAGACGCATAGTCGGACACCACGCTGGACACCTCGCTGCTGCCAGTCGGCGCGATGCGTACGGCCGATCCAGAGCAAGGAGCAATCCATGAGACCGCAGTCGAACATCATGCATATTTTCAGCCGGACAGGACGTATCGGCTGCCAAACACCAATCCGTAGCCAAGGTTTGGCGGACACCCTGAATCCGATCGGTTCCACACACTGCGATCGGAAATCCTCCCGTTCCTTCAAGCACCGGATGATGCTTTCCGCGTTTACACTCCTCCTTGCCCTTCACGGCCAGCCGCTTCTGGCCGAAGAGCGCTCTCCGTCGTTCGAGGCGACAGCAATCGAACCGGTTGTAGCGCCCCTCTCCGAAGCGTTGACGTTCGCTCGCGTTCACGCGCCGGGCGGAGAAGAAATCGTTCTCGTGGCCGACTTCGAAAACGAGACCTTGCGGGGAATGCCGGTTTCCAAGCTGGGAATCTCCGGCATTGCAGATCCCATCGATGCTGCGGCATTGCTCATGCCGCGCACCGATCTCGACGCGCAGCTCTCAAAACGGGAAAACCTTACGACATATTCGATGACGGACGTTCTTTCGGCCGCCGGCGATTCGGTGGCGAACATCGGCACGGGAACCAATTTTCCGGAACATGCCGAGGAGGCGCGGCTCGACGGCGTTTTCTCCTTCCCGAAGTTTGGGCAACCAATGCCTCCCCGCACTCAGGTCTTCCTGGATAAGCAGAAGCAGTTGCTGGACTATGAGGTCGAGATGTGCGTGCGTTTTGATCGCACGCTGAAATCCATTGCCGACTTCGACAGTGCGGTGGCCGGCTTCTTCCTTTGTGCGGACTTCACCGATCGCGCGGAAATGATACGCCGCATCAATGTCGCCGATCCATTGAGCGGCATCGGCTTTACCGACGGCAAGAGCGGGCCTGACTATTTCCCTACCGGCCCGTTCCTCGTCGTTCCGCGTGACTGGCGCAGTTTCATCGCACATGAGCGTATCGTCACGGAAGTTGACGGCCAGCAGCGCCAGGACGCGAGAGGACGGGAGATGATACTGGATTTCCGCAAACTGGTGGACAAGATCCTCGCTGACGACGGCGACAAGAACTTCAGCTACAAGGGTGAGCCGGTCAGCCTGACAACCGAGCCGGCCTCCCTGCCGCGCGGGGTCAACCTGATGTCCGGCACCACTGAGGGCGTTGTGTATCGCGCGCCGACGAAGGATGAACTAAGCAGCGCAAACTCGATCGCAGCACAGCGGACGATCGATGTGCGAGAGGCGCTGGTTGAAGTGATGTTCAACGAAGAGCGTGAGAAGCAAAGCTACCTCCAGCCGGGGTCGGTCGTTACCTATCGATCGACGAGGCTGGGTGAGATCAAAGTCAAGGTTGCAGCCACGCAGTAAACAAAGCCGGTGTCTTGATACAGGACAAGGAGTTCGGAGAAACCACCCGGACTTGATGGAGCCGGGGGTTTCCCCTCGGCTCACTTGCGTTGGATGGGCAGCTTTATTCTCGCCAACAATCCTGTCGGTTGCCGGTCGAGCAATTCCAGCCGCCCTTGGTGGGCCTGCACGATTTCCGCCACGATTGACAGGCCCAGCCCGAAACCAGGATCGGCCCCGCCACGGGCGGTATCCACCTTGTAGAAGGGCTCGGTCACCCGGTGGCGATGCTGTTCAGGAATCCCGGGCCCATTGTCAGCCACGTCGATCGTTACGAAGTCGCCTGCGACGGACATTGAAACTTCGACTTGGGTTCCGAATTTGGTGCCATTCTCACAAAGGTTGGTGATCGCGCGGGTCAGGGCGAGCGGCCTGACCTTCAGGATGAAACGATCAGGCCCCCTATAAGTCATATCGTGCCCCGTATCGTGAAATTCATCGCAGATCGTCTTTATGACGGAGGCCAGGTCGACGCGCTCCGGCTCTTCGACTTGCTGGCTGTCACGTAGATAGTTGAGGCTCTCCCCCAGCAGCCGATCTATTCGCTCGATGTCAGCAAGAAGTGCGTCCTTCACATCGTTCTCTCCAACACGGTCGGCGCGTAGTCGAAGGCGAGTCAAAGGGGTACGAAGATCATGGCTGATGCCGCGCAGCATTGTCGTGCGAGCTTGGATCATGCCCGAGATGCGGTTTTGCATTCCGTTCAACGCGCGGGCAAGGGCGACGATCTCGACGCTTCCCCTTTCCGGAAACAACGTTGGGCCGGAGGAGATATCAGCGCGCATGGCCACGGCGGCTATGCGCCGCAGAGGGCGGGTAATCGTCCATATCGCAAAGACTGACAGTGTGACGATGAGTGTGACCAGCGCTACGAGGTAGTTGGAGCCGAATGCAAGCGCGTCGCTTCTGACAAACGTCTCCGGAAGGCGCTCGAGGAGGAGAAGACCCGTCTCGCCGATCTTGGCCGAAACGACGCGTCGGCCGTCGAGAAACGTTTTCCAGCCGCCATATGGCTCAGGTCCGCTATCTGGAGGGGACAACCAGTCGGTGATCCATTCAATGTAGGATCCTTTGGGCGACGAGTTCGTGAACCGGTTGGCCAGAGCGATCGGCGTTACGGACAGATCCCAATTGGCGCGATTGGCGACTTCAATGATGGCCTCCCTTTCGGACGGTGAGGCCACCGCAAGTACTGACGCCATCGTGGAGATTCTGTTCGATAGCGCCTCCAGATTTGCGACGTCGTAATCCTGCTGCACCCAACGCTCCAGCCGGGCGCTGGCGACGATTACGACGATCAGGCAGAGCACGATAGTCACGGTTATCTGGCCGTAAATCGTGAGCTTGGGTGAAGGCCATTTTAGTCTCAAGGTGCTTCCTCGGATATTTCGTTGCGCATCGCAAAATCAAAATCCTAAGCTTTTCATAAGGCTGGTGAGAAGAATTTTCTTGCCGCCCGATTGTTACGTTTTGTTACGGAGCGCTTGCCGAGAGCGCTCGTAATAAAACGCAACAAAAGGTAACGCCTCTCCGCTCTCATCCGTGACACTCATTGGCCATTGAGTAAACGAACGCGGCATCTTTCCGATGTCGCGCCGCAGTCACCGGAGCACTCTATGCATAGTTTCAAAAGAGCCGAATGGCGTTTTGCGTTTCGCGCGCTGTGTGTCACCGTTCCCCTCCTTTCGGCGGTTTCCAATGTTGGCGCTGCGGATGCAACCTATTCGGATCAGATTCCGGACCCTTCGTTCGATGAGACCCGGTTTGGAAAGGAGCCGAGCAAGCGTAACTGGAGCCTGATTGTTGGCGCCGGCGCTGGCTATGAGCCGAAATACGAGGGCAGCGGCGACTATGAGGTCACGCCATTGCCCGTCGTCCTGTTCACCTATGGCGATTGGCTTGAGATCGATCCGTTGGGAGTGAGCGTGACGCCGTTTGAACACAATGGCTTCTCCGTCTCCGCCAAGGTCGGCTACGAAATGGGGCGTGACGAGGACGACCATGATCGCCTCAAGGGCCTGGGGGACATCGATTTCGCGGCGACGGTTGGAGGCAAGCTCGCATACCAGTGGCAGGGCCTCGAAATCTACGCAGCGGTCGACCAGACGATCGATGGAAGCGAGAGCCTCATCGGAACCTTTGGCGTCGAATACATGACTCCGGTCACCGAGCGCTTTTTTCTGGGAGCCGAGGCCAAGGCAACTGTCGCAAATGACAAACACATGCAGGCGTACTTCGGCGTAACGCCCCAGCAGTCGGCGGCATCCGGGCTTCCGGAATACAAGGCTGAAGCCGGCCTCAAGAGGGTGGATGTGGCGGCGTCAGCTATGTACATGCTCACCGAAAACTGGCTCGTCCGCGGCGAAGCTGGCGTGGGCTTCCTCATCGGCGACGCCGCCGATAGCCCGATCGTCGAGAAAAAGGTCCAGCCCTCTACCTCGATCTTCGTTGGGTACAAGTTCTGACCATCGCCAAAGTCGGCATGACAATATCGACGTATCCTACGCTCTTGGTCTTTACAGCTTGTCCAGGCGTGGCACATGGGTTGCCACGGCAGCTTGTGGTACTAGCCTCCCATGGGAGGGAGAAAATGTTCGGTCATTCGACACTGAATGATGCGCTCTGCAGCGCTGACGATGGCCGCGGTGACGCCGCGGATATGGGTCTTGTTGATGGTGCCGCAGGCGCGGCGCGCTCATGAAAGCCAGCTTCTCCGTAACATCGGCGGCTCCGACCATTACTACCATCTATTCCCATAGCTGGAGAAAACGTTCATTGGCGCCCGACGCTCCTCATCGTCGATTCCATGCCGGCGCGCAGGACGCAACAGGCAACTGGCGGCCACGATCTGCTCCAATTCCGCGCCAGTCTACGGCCTACACGAGCTCCCGTAGACCGCGGGCGCTCCGCCCACCTTGTCCCATCGTGTGCTGGGCCTTTTTTCTTCGCTTGTTAAATCACTAGGGCAGAAGTACAGCAGGGAGCTCCGCAGCAGGTGAAGTACTGTGGCAGAAAGTCCGCCTCAAAACTTGCCGCCAAACCAAAGAAATTGCGCTTGATCACCTGTGTTCCACTAGAAAACCTTAGAATCCGAGTGGCGCGGTTCAACTGGATCCGGGTGCTGTAGAAAAAATCAGACACGACTCAGAGCCATGCGCGAGCAGCGTACCATCTGAATCGTAGATGCGCCCCTCCGCGGTCGCCGTGCGCCTGCCCAAATGCAGCAAATTCGCTTCGCAGCGAACCCGCCCGGTAGTGTCACGCACCGCCTTCACGAACGTGGTGTGCAGATCGGTCGTCGTGTAGCCTTGGCCTGCTTCGAGAGCGGAATGCACAGCGCATCCCATAGCCGAATCGAGAAGCATTGCCGTCCAGCCCCCGTGCACCACGCCCATTGGATTGAAGAAACGAGCGGATGGACGTGCTTCGAAGATGATGCTTCCGCGCTTTACGGAAGCCGGCCAGATATCCGCGACCTCCGCAAACGGAGGCTCAGGGTGCCTGCCATCGAGCAGCCCTTGCAGCAACTCCAGTCCCGTTAACCTGGCGGCTGTTTCGGGCGAAACCAAGCCGAACGATCGCCTCCCGACTTCCTCGGTGCCATGCGCTACGGGTCGGTCCATAACTATGCTCCTGTGCTCTTTCGCATAGTGGTTGTTCTTGATTGCTTCGGGGCGAGATGAAAGTCGCGAGGCCCCACGGCTCTGCCCCTTCGAGACAAGGGCTCTAGCCGGGCGAGAGGCTGTCCCTCCACCGTGTCCACCATTTCTATGCCGAGTTCTCCCGGGCGAAAGCAGTGCGCCTCACCCCATTGCCAGAGCGCAATAAGAATAACGTGAAGCTGCTCCCCCTTCGGGGTGAGCACATATCGATGGCTCAAAGCGGAATCGGGGTCGGGCTGGATGATGAAAATGCCGTCGTCGACCAGTTTCTTGAGGCGGCTTGAGAGAATGTTCTTCGCAAGTCCCAGACTGCGCTGAAACTCGCTGAACCGTTGAGCTCCCCTGAACGCGTCACGCACGATCAGAAGCGACCACCAGTCACCGATGATCTGTAAGGCGCGCGCTACTCCGCAGTTCGCCTGTCCCAAGTCTGAGCGCTTGCCTTTCATTCATTCCTCCTGAACATACGGATATGGTTTTTAAGTTAAACCAAGTCTAATCATGTGTCGAGCGTGGAGTAATCAATTTGCTCGCAGCGATTTGGTCGGCTCTATGGGTTGTTGTACGCTTGCGCGGCGTTGCGATCAGTGAGCCTCACGATGGCGGACATGCCGGGGCGTAGATTCTCGACGCGGGTGTCGTTGTCATCGGAGGCAAAGACGAGCCTTACTGGAATTCGCTGTACGATGCGGGTGAAGTTGCCCGTCGCGTTGTCCGGGGGCAGCAACGCGAACTGCGCCCCGCTTGCCGGCGAGACACTCTCCACTTGTGCACGAAACGGTGCGCCCGAAACGCCATCGACGGAGACTAGGGCTTTATCTCCAACCCTTATCGAACGCAGCTGAGTTTCCTTGAAGTTCGCGACCGCCCATACCTCCGATGAGACCAGCGCGATCATCTGTGTACCTGGGCGCACATACTGTCCCACACGGGCTTGGCGCTCGCTCACGCGCCCGTCCACCGGCGCTCTAATTATTGTTGCGTCGAGGTCAGTCTTTGCGAGTTCCACTGCCGCTTCGGCGACATCGATATCCGCCAGGAGCTGTGGACGTTGACTTTCGAGCACTTCCAGCTGGCTTAGGGCTGCCGCGAGGTTGGCGCGTGCCTGGGCGACGCCGGATGCGGCTTTGCGGGATTCGGCATCTGCGCGTTCCATTGCCGCCTGGGACGCCGTTCCCGTGCGCCTGAGTTCCTGCGTACGGGTCTTGTCCTGGAGGGCCCTGTTGGCATCAGCCTCTGCACCATCAAGCGCAGCCTCCGCTTGGTGGATCATCGTACGTTGGAGATCCAGTCGCGAATCGAGATTGCCAATCGCCGCCCGCTTCGAATTCAGAGTTGCTTCTGCCTGCTGAACGCGGGCCAGGTAGTCCCGATCCTCGATGCGGAAGAGAATGTCTCCCTTCCGCACCGCTTGATTGTCCTCAACTGCGACTTCGGCGAGGTAGCCTGTGATTTTGGGGCTGATCGGAGTTATCTCGCCGCGGATATAGGCGTTGTCAGTGGTCTCAGCAGACCAACGGGGAATAATGCGGCCTGGGTCGACGACTGCCACGGCAAGCCCAGAGACCGCAAAGAATATCACTCCAGCACTTATGATTGTTGTTGCTTGTTTCATGATTGTAATGATCCGTTAAGGAAACGTCGCTCAATCGGTGCACACCGGCCCATCGAGATGACTCCGAGCGCACTGAACGCCAATACTGCAGCAACCAAGAGGAACCCATCGTTATAGGAAATGACCCAGGCCTCCCGGCGTACAACGGCCGCGACATTAGATACCGCAGCGCGCAGCGCCGCGTCGTCGTCGATCAGTCGGCCGCCAAGCGTCGCCGCCATCGCAGACAGCCGATCGGCGTCGATGGTTTGGAAGACCGACACATTTTCCACCAAAACATTTGAGTGGAATTTCTCGCGCTCGGTAACCAGGTTCGATACGATCGCAACGCCAAGCGTGGTACCTCCCAACGTCGTCATATTGAACGCCAATGAGGCGGTAGGCAGATCCGATGGCCTGAGCGAACTTGCCCCAACGACGAGATTGGGCACCAGAAAGAACATCTGGCCGATGGCAAACGCGGCAATCGCCCATTGGAACTGATCGGCCGCGAACTGCGCTGTCGTATCCGTGACGAGCGCTGTCCCGGCACCACAGAAGAATAGCCCGAGGCCCATGATCCACCGGCTGTCCAGCTTGTGAAGCAGAAACCAGACGAGGGGAAACGCCGCAGCTTGCGGAAGCGCAGCCCAAGAAAGGAGCCCTGCCATCTGCATAGGCCGATAACCCTGAGCGAGTCCCAGAAACTGGGGAATAAGATAGCTCGTCACGACGAATCCGGCGCGGAAAACAAGATTCAAAACGATAGGAACCGAGAACTTCCTGAGCAACAGCGTGCCCGGCGTTATGATCGGCGCCGGTGAAACGCAGGACAGGAACACAAACGCCGCCCAAGCGCCCGCGCTGATCGCCGTGCATGAAATGATCATGTCGCTTTCGAACCAGAACCGTCTCGTACCTTGGCTAAGAACCAGCATGAGCATGGACAGCCCGAGGATGAGCACCGCGGTTGCCAACCAGTCCGTCCTTAGCGCCGTGCGATCGCCAGGGTTCTGCGGTAACCATTTCGACGATGCAAACGCCAGCAAGGCCCCAAACATCGCCTGGAGTTGAAAGAGTCCGCTCCAGCCGAAATACTCCTCCACCAGAGCGGAAACAATCGGCCCGAGGGTTACCGGAAACAGCAGTACAAACGCCAGGACACTCAAGCCATGCGGGAGGCGTGCTCCTCCACAGACCATGAACACGGCGATGAACGCGACAGGACCGAATCCACCTGCGGCAAAGCCCTGCAGTGTCCGGAGCGCTAGGACCCACGAAAGCGGGACGACATGGGAACAGACCAGAGCCGTTACTGCCACAATCAGAGAATTGGCGACCATATATCGGCCCATGCCGATCGCTTTGATCAGCGGACCGGACACAACGATGCCGGCAAAGCTGGCCATGGTATACACCGTCGATATCCACGAGGCCTCGTCTGGCGTCGAACCGAAGGCCGCCTGAAGATCGGCAATGTTTGTGGATGAAAACTGGGCTGACAGGCTCACCAGAAACGACCCCGAGAGGCTTACCGCGAGCATACAGAGTCCGGCTGGCGTGAGCGGTGGCACGCTGGGTTTGGCTGGTCCGGGCGGCGTGATGGCCGTGCCTGTCACGCTGTTCCCGGCTGTTGGCGCGTCGGGCTGGGACGCTTGGGGCTGACGATTGTCCATGGCATCGCTGTCATTGATGGTGGGAAAAGGCAAGTCGATGAAGCTGTCAGGCTGGTCCTTCCGCCTGCGTGAACGCTAACGGCTCGAAGGCCTTCCGGTGATTGGCCAGGAACGCGTGGAGCGAAAGCGGGGGCTCGCCCGTCAGGCGCTGGAGTTCAGCAGCGTCCGGCGGGCGAATAGGCGCCTTGACCGAAGCTAGCGCTGCGCCTACAGCGGAGATATGTTTGGCCATGTCTGGATTGACAACGCCGGATTGATCGCGAGACGCGAGAGCCAGCAACGAAGCCGTCCACTCTTGCTGTGGAAGCGAGTCGAACCGGATCGGTCGTCCCAAGGTTTCAGAGAGTAGCGCGGCAATCTCACGGTGCGTTCGAAGCTCAGCACCAGGCGGATAATGGACTGCCGGGCTGCTGAACACATCCGGTTGAAGCACGGCGGCAAGTACCAATCGTGCGGCATCCAGGCCGCTAATCCACGGTACCGGCGCATCGGCGAAACTATTGCCGAAGGAATCGTTCTCTCGAATAGAGTGAGCATGAAGCGCTACGATATTTTCGAAGAAGAGGGCGGCCACGCGCAAAATACAGACATCGAGGCCGGACCACATAAGGACCTCCTCCGCCAACCACTGGGCGCGGCCGAGATGGCTCGGGCTGGCAGAATGAGAAACCGCCATTGACATTACGACGATACGAGGTCGTTTATTCTGTGCCCGGGCTGCCGCCGCAAACGATGCAGCTGCGGGAATGATGCCGTCCGCTATCGGGTAGGTAAACGTCGCTGTGTCAACCCCATCCAAAGCAGCAAGTAGGCTTGATTGGTCGTTATAGTCACCCAGCACAATCTCGGCTCCAAGCGCCGCCAGCGCCTCCGTCCGTTCGCTTCGCGTTCGAGCCAGCACACGGACTGCCTTTCCCTTGTCGATCAGCGATCTGACGACATATGCGGACGTTCCCCCATGGCGTCCCGTAGCCCCCGTCACAAGGACAGGCCCTTCTTTTTCGGGTTGAGACATCAGCTTCCTTTCCAGATGCGTGTTGAATATTCATTGGGCTTAAACCCGCGACCATCTGCCGGTATGGGTTGCGGCCAGGTCGCGAAGTCATAGAGAGGCAACGCGTTGATCCGGTGAGTGATCAAGGCTCGGGCTCAGCGAGCGGGCTACCCTCACAAGGTGGCCTTGACTAGGTAGCGTTCTGCGACGTCGCGGCGGGATAGATTTGGTCCCATCGCCAGCCTTGCTGCCTGGAATGTGTTCCATTGGCCCTCATCAGCGAGAGGCGGGATGGTAATCGTCTCGCCCGCATCGAAACCTGCGAGCGCGGCGTCGACCAGATTATCCGCCTCCATCACCCAGTCCGCCGGGAAAGCGTTGATGTCCTTTCCCGAGCGCTCCCAGATTTCTGTACGGGTCGCCCCGGGAAGAACTGCCTGGACGCGCACCTCGGTATCCTTGAATTGAGCGGTGAGGCTCTGGCTCAGGTTGAGCAGGAAAGCCTTGCTGGCGCTGTAGGTGCCTTCGAACCTTTCGGGCGCCAGAGCCAGAACCGACGACAGATTGATGATGCCACCCCTTCCCCGCTTGGTGAGCGCCTTGACCGCCGCTTGCGCCAACAAGGTGGGCGCGACAACGTTGAGCGCAAGAAGTCGGCTCACTTCGTCGGCCTCGGAGGTGGCAAGGGTCCCGTGCAGGCTCATTCCAGCATTATTCACCAGCAGCGAGAGAGAGCTATCATCTTCGATCCTGCGCGCGAGTTCCGCGACTTGGACGCTATTGGTCAAATCGACCTTAAGGATTTCGACAGACTGGTTTGTGCTCTGCGTAAGTTTTTCGGCAACCGCTGCAAGGCGCGCCTTGTCGCGAGCAACCAGCAACAGATCGTAACCCCGGCGCGCTAGGCGATCCGCGTAGATCGCTCCGAGGCCAGTGGACGCGCCAGTGATAACGGCCAGTCCGCGTGTTGCGTCATTCATAGGAAGTCTCCTTATCCCTCTGTGCTGCTTATCAACACGAGGCGCCAGTTTGGTTTATATTTGCAACCAAAGCAGAAGAGGTTTAAGTTTGCAACTGTTTTCTCTCGCGGATCGCTGGCGGCGAAGGAAGTTCGATACTCGTGCGCGCCGGGCGGCAGGCTCTCGTTGCCAATGCGAGCGACAGGTCCGATGGCTAGCTCAGACAGTTTTTTGTCGGGTAGTGGAAGGCGGCCATTGGCTTCCGCCTGATCGTCATTCGCGGTGAGAAATTTGGCTCATTGAGTGATCGCTGCGTGCGAGAGGTGGAGGAGAGGCAACCCAGATGAAGCCCTTAAAGATAGCCGAGTGTGAGGCCTCGCCACTCACCAACGTTCAAATTGCACGATACGCCGCCGCGATAGCTCGAGGTTCGACGCTGGCAACAGCTGCGACAGTTGATAGGCATCCGCGCTCGTCCCGTAGCCAAGCACTACCGCTAGTGGCCGCGCCCCACGACGCTGAGCGTGTTCGAGCGTCTCGAGTATGACCACGCCCGCTCCCTCTCCCATCACGAAGCCGTCCCGGTCGCGGTCAAAGGGGCGCGACGCTCGCTCAGGGGAGCCGTTGAAGCCCGTGGAGAGGCTGCGCGCGGCGGCGGACCCGCCGAGCGAAACGCGGTTGATGCAAGCCTCGGCTCCGCCGCAAACCGCGACGTCCGCCTCGCCGGAGCGCAGAAGCCGCATGCCGTCGCCGATCGCCTGGACGCTCGCCGCGCGGGCCGTGATCCGCCAGCAAGCCCGTTGGCGATGGATCGTGGCATTGGACGGCTGATCGCCCGATAGAAGCTCGGTCGTCCAATTCACCGAGGCCGGCGTCACGCCAGTTTTAGGTTGCAAAGTTAAACCGAATGGGCATATATCGAAATGGTTTCAAAGTTAAACCAATATCCGATGTTCCATGGAGAAGACCGATGAGTGACCTTTTGGACCTGGCCATCGCGGCACATGGTGGCCAGCAGCGCTGGGATGAACTTAGTGAACTGAGGGCGCACGCGAACGTTGGCGGCGCAGTCTGGCAGGTGAAGGGCTGGCCGGACGCTTACGCGGACATACACGCGACCATAAACACGAAACAGGCTCACACGGAGTTCGCGCCGTTCCTGAAGGAGGGGCAATACTGCGTGTGGGAACCGGCTCAGACGTCGGTGGCATCTGACAGCGGCGAGTTCCTCAGCAAGCTTGAAGAGCCTCGTGCATCATTTGCCGGACATTCATTGATGACCCAGTGGAACGAGCAACAGCTCGTCTATTTCACTGGCTACGCTATGTGGACCTATCTGACCACTCCATTTCTGTTCGCAATGCCCGGGTTCGAAAGTCGCGAGGTTGAGCCGTGGGATGAAGGGGAGGAGACTTGGCGAAGGCTGAAGGTTACCTTTCCGGCCTCCGTGCCAAGCCATTCGAAGGAGCAGACTTTTTATTTTGGCGGTGACGGCCTCCTGCGACGACACGACTACAGCGTCGAGATCATGGGCGGGACTGCCAGTGCTAATTATGCGACCGAGCACAAGGAGTTCGGCGGTATCGTCTTTCCGACAAAGCGCCGGGTCTATTCAACCGGGCCGGACAACCGCCCGAACCTTGAACGGGTAGCCGTGTCAATTGATCTTCTCAACATTGAAGTTGCTTAAGGGGGGTGGCATGGATACGATCTCACTCATTTCTCCCTTGCGTCTTGGCGCCTTCGATCTGAGACATCGCGTCGTCATGGCGCCACTTACCCGCATGCGCGCCGAAACGCCGACTAATGCGGCCCACGCGCTGACTGCGGATTACTACGGTCAGCGTTCCACCGAGGGTGGACTGATTATCGCCGAGGGATCACAAGTTATGCCAACGGGGCAGGGCTATCCCGCTACGCCCGGCATTTACTCGGACGCGCAAATTGAAGGCTGGATGCGTGTAACAAGTGCCGTCCATGCGCGGGGCGGCGTCATATTTCTGCAGCTTTGGCACGTCGGTCGGATTTCCCATTCAAGCTTCCAGCCGAACGGTGCGCAGCCTGTAGCCCCATCTGCCGTGGCCGCGACCGGAGATCATTTTACAGCGTCATGGGCACAAGCGCCGTTCCAAACGCCCCGGGCTCTTAAAATCGATGAGATCCGCGGCATCATTGATGCCTACCGCAATGGGGCGCGGAATGCGCTCGCCGCGGGCTTCGACGGCGTGGAACTGCACGGCGCAAACGGCTACTTGATTGAGCAGTTTCTCCAATCGCGCACAAACCGGCGTGACGATATTTACGGCGGCTCCATTTCCAATCGTACACGTTTGCTTCAGGAGGTCGTCGCAGCTTTGATCGAGA
The DNA here is from genome assembly GCA_002600635.1 of Rhizobium sp. ACO-34A. Classification (NCBI taxonomy): domain Bacteria; kingdom Pseudomonadati; phylum Pseudomonadota; class Alphaproteobacteria; order Hyphomicrobiales; family Rhizobiaceae; genus Rhizobium; species Rhizobium sp. ACO-34A. The sequence continues at coordinate 187,758 of CP021375.1, forward strand.
CAGTGGGCTCTGCCCGAGTGGGGGTTCGTCTGTCTCCGTTCGGAACGACGAATGATAGCGGCGAGGAAGACCCTGTGCCGCTCTATCAGCACGCCATCGCTTCTCTGGCAGAACTTGGACCTGCCTATCTGCACCTGATCGAACCGAGGATCGAAGGCAGGCCTGGGGATGAGACACGGAGATGGAAGGACCGCGAGGTGCTTCGCAGGGCCTGGCCCGGTATTCTCATTGCCGCGGACGGATACGAGCCGCAGACGGCAGCGAGAGCCGTGTCCGGCGGCTTTGCTGACGCTGTCGCGTTCGGGCGTTCATTTATCGCAAATCCCGATCTGGTCGAGAGAATCAGGGTCGGCGCTCCCCTCAACCCTTGGGACCGATCCACCTTCTATGGGGGAGGTGAGGCCGGATACACGGACTACCCGCGCCTGCAGATGGCCTAGGCAAACTAAAAGCGCAAGCCTCTCGCTCGAGGGGTAGAGCCTTGAACCCGCACTTCGTCACTATCAGGGCGAGGGTCCGGTAAGGGACCTATGACGCCCTCCTCGCACCCCATCGCCCCATGCCGACGACTGCGGGGCGTCTACATCAATGCTGGCCATGGCATGCTGAGATGGACGCTTTCTTTGGGTTCGGCGAGGCGTAGCTGCGGATATGATCCACGCAGCTGAGATAGGTTAACACAACCCCCACACGACGGCAGAGGCATGGAACCATCGTTTGGCGCTCATAATTCCCGGATGAGACGAGCGGATCACCTGACCGCGGGAGCTCCGGACGGAGACGGCGCGCGCCGGGCGATGCAGCGGGCGCTCGATATGGCCGGGCTGGCACCCGACCGGATCGGCTACCTCAACGCCCACGCCACCTCGACATCCGTCGGGGACGCGGGCGAACTGACCGCTATCAAAGCGATATTCGGATCGGTCGGGGGGCCTGCGATATCATCGACCAGGTCTGCGACGGGACACCTTCTTGGCGCGGCGGGCGGGCTCCAAGCCATCATAACGGCTCTCGCGCTTCGCGACGGCATTCTCCCTCCGACCCTGAATCTGGAAAATCCCGATCCGGCTGCTGAAGGACTAGATCTCATAGGCGGCCGTTCGCGCGAAAAAGCCGTCGAGTTCGCGCTGTCGAACGGGTTTGGGTTCGGCGGTGTCAACGCCAGCGTCGTGCTTGGACGGTGGGAACCATCGCTGGAAATCTAACCTGGAGGAACAAAGTGGTTGAAGCAGTCATCATCGCGCCGGTCCGGACGGCGATCGGAAAGTTCGGCGGAAGCCTCACGGGCGTCTCTGCAGTGGAACTTGGAGCGGCGGCGATCCGGGAGACGCTGAACAGGGGCCAGCTAGACGCCGGGGACGTTGCCGCCGTGGTCATGGGAAACGTCGTGCAGGCTGGCAACCGCATGAACCCGGCGAGACAGGCGACGCTCCACAGCGGCCTCCACGTCACCACGCCGGCCGTCACGGTCAACCGCGTCTGCGGATCTGGTGCCGAGGCGATCGCCTCCGCCGTCAACCAGGTATGGCTGGGGCAAGGCAAGGCAATAGTCGCGGGAGGAATGGAGAACATGGATAGGGCTCCATACCTCCTTCCCGGCGCGAGAGCCGGACTTAGGATGGGAGACGCGCAGGTACTCGACAGCATGCTCCTCGATGGCCTCCACGACGCCTTTTCGGGGCAGCATTCGGGCTGGCATACCGAGGATGTCGCGCGGGATTGGCGGATCAGCCGCGAAGACCAGGACCGCTGGGCTCATAGGTCCCAGACACGCTTCAGCGAAGCGCAGGCCGCCGGAAAGTTCGCTCAGGAAATCGCTTCCGTCGAGGTGCAGTCGAAGGAGGGGGCTATCTGCTTCGCCAGCGACGAAACGCCCCGCCCGGACACGACCCTCGAAGGTCTGGCCAAATTGCGCCCCGTGTTCAGGCCCGGGGGCACCATCACCGCCGGCAACGCGCCGGGCCTGAATTCGGGTGCGGCGGCGATGATCGTCGCCGATCGCCAGTTCGCTGACGACAGGGGCCTTGTACCGACAGCGAGGGTAGTAGCCCACGCCGTCTCTGCACTGAAGCCTGAAGAGTTTGCCCTCGCACCCGTCTTTGCCATCGGTCTCGCGCTGGAGCGCGCCGGATGGAGCCTGGCGGAAGTCGACCGCTTCGAGATCAACGAGGCCTATGCGGTCGTACCGATCGCAGTAGCGAAGTCGCTCGGATTACCCGAGGATGTGGTCAACGTAGAAGGGGGCGCAGTCGCGCATGGCCACCCTATAGGAGCGACTGGCGCGATCCTGACGACCCGCCTGCTTCATTCGATGCAGCGCGACGGCTTGAAGCGGGGCGTCGTGTCGCTCTGCATCGGCGGCGGACAGGGAATCGCGATAGCCGCGGAGATGATTTCCTAGGGCTTCACAAGGTATGCTCCGCGATAATGTTGTCGGACTGCGGTTACGCGGCGAAGCGGCGCAACTAGCAAAGAGGCGCCAACGGCTCCGCTTCCCCGCCAATTAACAGTTGCTTCCCATCCCTCATTGACAGCCTCTTTGTCACCCCACACCAGGGCTGCAGATGTAACAGCTGTGTTCGTTGAGGGTCCGTCACCTATCGCTGTAGCGTGAGGTGGCGGACCAGTAAGCGACCAGAAGCACACGTCACAAGCCGGCTCAGCCAACCGCAACGGGTGCAGTTCTATGAGAATTCGAAGCAGTAGATTCGGAGGGCAATTGGTGCACCACAATGCGCGCGTGGTAGGGAACCCGATCGTAAAGGTCGATAACGTCCTGATTAAGCAACCTCACACATCCAGATGACATCGCTTTACCGATCGATGTCCACTCGGGCGCGCCGTGCAGCCGATAAAGCGTATCTTCATTGTTTTTGAAAATATAAAGTGCGCGGGCTCCAAGAGGATTTTGTATACCCGGCTCCATACCCCCATTCGCAACAGAGTATTGCGCAAGATGTGGCTGCCTCGCAATCATCTCTTCTGGAGGCTTCCATCGTGGCCAGGGCTGACGCCAGTGAATAACTCCCTCACCTTCCCATGCAAATCCGTCACGGCCTATCCCTACCCCGTACCGCATCGCGGTACCACCCGGCTCCACTAGATACAGAAACCGCTTCGGCGTATCGACGACCACCGTACCTGGTGCCTCCCCTGTTGGATCTGCCACGCGCTGACGTAGGTACGCTCGATCCATCTTTTGATACGGGATCGCCGGAATATGATGACCACCATCCTCAACAGGGCCGTATCTCTCCTGCAGTTCTGGATCAGTTTCTGGCTCGCGTGCCGGGGAATCGTTCTGAGTAACAGACACCTTGTGTACTGAGGATGTGGCCGCACAACTTGTGAGGCTGACAGTCGTAGATAGCGAGGAGAACAGAAATGCCCGTCGCGACAATTGTATTCTGGGGGTCATGTCTCGAAAAACTCTTATGATTGAAAACTGCTTTGCGCCCACCCGGGCCGGTGCATTACTTGCATCAAGAGAAGGGCAGAGGACGCTGGTCTCTCCCCGTCTCCATCGCTGTGAACAGATGCCGCCGTGACGGCGATTTTAGGCGGGCGACTTGCCTATAGAGCCGCCGCCATCCACGAAGAGCGTTTGCCCAGTGACGAAGCCGGCGTCCTCAGACAAGAAGAATGCGATCGCCGCGGCGACTTCTTGGGGTTCTCCCAGCCGTCGAAGTGGGACCATCGATATGAAGCGTGCCTCAGCTTCGCTGCCAACTGGGCTGTTCTTTCTCAACATCTCAGTCCCGGTAGGACCTGGAGCGACCGTGTTGACGGTTATGTTGAAGGGTGCGAGTTCCAACCCCCAGATGCGCGTGAACGCGGCGTACGCAGCCTTTGAGCCGGCATAACCTGTACGGTCACGAACTCCAAGAACAGTCAGACTTGACACGTTGACGACGCGCCCCCAGCGTTTCGCCTTCATGGCCGGAAGAGCCGCTTGTACCGCCTGCACAGAGGGTGTCAGATTACGCCGAAATGATTCCTCCAGATCGTCTATGTTAATCTCGCCAATGGCACCTAACTTGATGTAGCCGACATTGTTAACGACGCCGTCAAAATCGTAGTTCTTCGCCAGCGTCGCCAACGCCTCGTCTGTTGCAGCGCGGTCAGCGAGGTCAACAGACACTAGTGTGCCCGGAAAGCCTTTATCTGTGGCATCGCGAGCAATACCGACAATGTGATGACCCTCGCGCGCCAGCCTTTCAGATAGCGCGCGCCCTATTCCCTTGCTCGCGCCAGTGATGAGGAATGTTTTCTTCGTCATTGTTTCTCCTTGGCATTCATCGCTGCTATCATAATGGATCATATGCTCCAGAATTTAAAGAAACAATACAATCTTGCTCCCCAAGCTCATTCTTTCGAAGGCGATAAGGGATAGCAGGTTTGCGCTTTACGCGGCTCAGCGGGTCAGGCTATGGGATGCGCAACGTTCCGATCCGTTCGATCTCGATCTCGTAGATGTCACTTGGCTTCATGTAGAGCGGCGATTCGTGGGACATGCCCACTCCGCCGGCGTTCCGGTGACGATCAAGTCGCCCGGCTCGAGTGTCATCACCTCGCAATGGCGGGAACAGGGCGTCCCGGGATGAGCCAACTGCACTGTTTGTAAATCCCAGCAGACCGCTCTAAATATCAGCATTCCGTGTGTGTGCGTGCCGTAAGGGTACGACAATGAGAGTTGTAGGTATGGCGCGATTGAGAGAGTTTGACGAGGATAAAGTCTTGATTGCTGCGGCGGACGCTTTCTGGTCCAGAGGCTACGAGGCAACCACAACCCGTGATCTGACTGAGGCGACAGGCTTGTCCCATAGCAGCCTCTATGCTGCATATGGCGACAAGCGGGGAATTTTCCTGCAAGCGCTAGATCATTATCTGGAGCGCATCCTCAGAGAACGAATTCGCAGGCTAGAGACGACGCTACCGCCTCGGGATGCCATTTCGGGCTTCTTTGATGAAATCATCGACCGGTCGCTTGCTGATGCCCAGCACCGTGGTTGCCTCCTCGTTAATTCCGCTCTGGAAGCTACGCCTGAAGACCCGGAGATCCAGAAGCGTGTCGCGTCCGAGACACTCCTGATCGAGAACTTTTTCTTGCGCTGTATTGCTGCTGGTCAGAAGGCCGGTGACGTACCCCGTGATCATCCCGCTCTGCAATACGCTCGTCAATTTCTCGCGGTCTTGCTCGGCCTGCGTGTCTTGGCAAGAGTGCGTCCAGATAAGTCCCTGCTCTTGGATTTAGTTAGGCCGGCTTTATCGTCGATCGGTGTCAATAGGGCGCAGCGGCGAGGGCTCTGTGAACTGAAGTGAAGATCTGACTCCTTCGGTGTTTCCACTCACTCATCGCCTTTACGATTTGCGGTTTCGTTTGTGCAAAGCGTCTCCAGCCTTCTGCAGAAGGCCGGAAACGCTATAGGGTAGACGATCAATGAAATAAACCACGGCGCCAGGGCATTCAGCCGTACTTCTGCCGCTTCCAATAAGCCGTCGGATAGATCTCGGCGCGATAGCTAATGGCCAGAACAGCGGCTGTCGGTGCCCATCGAGCTATCTTGCCTGAGCCTACGCGGTCAGGCGGGTTTATGAACTTGCCCCTGCTGGTTCCAACTGCAGCTCGCCGCGCCCGAATGAAAAATTCTCCCTTGGTACCGGGATGATCGCTATGAAAATGTCATCGGGAGATAACCCGACTGCCTCTACAACCAACTTATTGATGGTTGCCGCCAGTCGCTTCTTATTTTCTGACGGATGGTGCGGCCCTAACATCACCGACACAATGATGGCGCTTTCCGTGCGCTGCATATCCATGTAGGTTGGATGCAGGTATAGTTCACCGTCAGCGTGCTCAGTGATTGCGATGAATCTGTCTTCCTGCGGAAGGTTGAGCGCCTGCACGAGCGACTGATTCAGTGCGTCGGCAAGTTTCCGCTTCTGATCTTTCGTAAACCGGCCGCTCGGCAGTTGTGCGTTGAAGACTGGCATGGTTCTTCCTTTCGTTGGATAACGGCGATTGCTCGCTGGGTGCACCTTTTGTTCAGATGCGGGGGAAACTGCGCGGTTTGTGTCGATTTCCTGCAAAATCCTTTTAGGAGTATGGATCTTGCTTTGGGGGTTTTGACAGCCTTCCCTGCGAAAGGCGCTGTCTTGATGGGCGCCTGAGGGGCCTGAAGAACACCCGTATGTCCTCGGCGAGCAGATCGGGCACCTCCTATGCTGCGAAGTGACCACCCTTCGGGAGTTCCGTCCAGTGAACGACGTTGAACGCACGCTCTACCCACTCGCGGGGCGGCATCGGGATTTCCGCGGGCAGAATGACGACGCCTGTCGGCGACTCGACTTTCTGCTCTGGGGCGAAGTGGAACGGTTGCTCGCACGCCTCGCTATAGAAGCGCATGGCGGAATGAGTGGTTCCAGTCAGCCAATAGAGCATGATGTTCGTGATCATTTCGTCCTTGGTAAGAGCGTCGTCCGGCTCACCAAGATTATGTGTCCAGCTGCGAAATTTCTCGACGTGCCAAGCAGCGAGTCCCACCGGCGAGTCGGACAGCGCGTATGCCAGGGTAAGCGGCTTAGTGGCTTGAAGTGCGAAGTAGGCTGCTTCGGCATCGGCCCACTTCGCCGCTTCCGCAAGATACTTACTTTCGGACGGGGATAGAGGTCGATCGCTCTCCTGTATGGCGGGTCTGATGCGCGCCGAGAGATAGTTCAGGTGTATCCCAGTGACCCGGGTGGGATGGCGTAGACCGGTGCTTGCACTAATCCAGGACCCCCAGTCGCCGCCTTGGACACCGAACTCCTCATATCCCAGGGCTTCCATCAACTCGGCCCAAAGGTCGGCGACAGCGAAGAAGTTCATTCCACGTTTCTCTGGACGGCTCGAGAAGCCATATCCAGGGATAGACGGCGCAACAACCGTGAATGCATCTTCCGCCCGCCCGCCGTGCGCGAGCGGATCGGTGAGCATCGGGATGATCTTCAACATCTCGAAGAAGCGGCCGGGCCAACCATGTATCATCACGAGTGGTACCGGGTTCGGACCTTTGCCGATCTGGTGGATGAAATGAACCTGGTTGCCGCGGATTTCCGTGATGTAGTTAGGGAAGCTGTTGATCCAGCGCTCCTGTTCGCGCCAATTGTACCGGTTGAGCCAGTAATCAACAAAGTCCTTCATATAAGAAACTGGCGGACCGAATTGCCACGCGTCCGCCGCCACCTCGTCCGGCCAAACGGTGCGGGCAAGGCGACCTCTTAAATCCTCTAGCGCCCGATCATTCGCATGAAACTGGAAAGGCTTAGGTTTTACTGGCGACATGAAGACATCGGCTCCTTTTCTACGCGGGAACAATTTGCGCAGAACTATTACTGTGGGTAATCCGTGCTCAGCGTCAGGTCTTTCCAATCATCGAAGTTCTTCCGCAGTGCGTCGAGGTGAGAAAGAGCAAGCTGATAGGCGTCAGAGCCCAACAGCAGCCGCAATGGCGGCTTCGGTGAATCGACCGCTTTGATGATAGCGGCAGCGCCGCGGGCCGGATCGCCAGGTTGCTTCCCCGAATACCCCTGCGCAGCAGCGATACGAGCGCCGGCCGTATCCGCATAGTCCTCGATTCTAATCCTCGACGTGATCATCGAGCGACCGGCCCAATCAGTCCGGAAACGGCCAGGCTCGACGATCGTGACCTTAATCCCAAGCGGCTCCACCTCCATCGCCAGAGATTCTGTGAAGCCTTCGACCGCAAATTTGCTGGCGTGGTAGTAACCCGTCGCGGGGTATGCCATCAGACCGCTTAGCGACGAGACGTTGATGATATGGCCATTGCGGCGGGCGCGCATGCCTCGGACGTGCCTGCTAAGCGCAAAAAGGCCGAACACGTTCGATTCGAACTGCCGCCGGATTTCCGCATCTTCTCCCTCTTTGATGGCGGAGAAGTAACCATAACCGGCGTTATTCACGAGGGCGTCGATGCGGCCGAAATGCGCCTCGGCGTCTGTGACCGCGCCCGAGATCGCGGATTCATCCGTGACATCTAGCGGAAGCACCTTGGCGGTGCCGCCGTGCCCTGCAGCGAGTTCCTCGAGCCGTCCGGTAGCTCGAGCAGTCAACACAGCGTGATCCCCGCGCTCCAAGACCTGTCGAGCAAGTTCATAGCCAAATCCCGTTGAGCATCCAGTGATGAACCAAATCTTCTCCGACATGGGGAATGTCCTTTCGGTTAAGCACACGGCAGCGGTCGTCTGGAGACTCTGGACGAACGGCGACGACGTCTGGCGGTAGTTAGTTGAGCCGGTGGTCTGCGAGACCATGTAATAGCAATTTGCCCATTCCAGCGGTCCGAAACTATGGACATCGTGCCAAAACTTTGCATGATCCTACCAAAGGCGGTAGGTAACAGTTCCTTCGCATTGCCAGCCGCCCGGATGTGATGAAAGGAGGTGTCCATGCGCAATTTGGTGGAAGCCATGTGTGAAGTGGTCGAGCGTCATGCACGCCAGACCCGCCAGCCAACCATCGTTCCTGGCTTGACCCTCTACCAGATGACGAAAAGCGTCCAGTCTATTCACGCTCTATACAACCCCCGAGTTTGCATCATCTTACGGGGCGGGAAAACTGTTAGCCTGGGCGGTGCGACTTTTACTGCCGACTCATCGACCTTCCTGGTAGTGACTGTCGACCTCCCCGTCATGTCGCGTGTCGTCGCGGCGGATAACGGCCGCTCGCATCTCGCCCTCACCCTAGATCTAGACCGGGCGCTGCTCGCGGAAGTGCTTCAGCGCCTTCAGGCACGTCCGATGTCATCGGCAGCACCGTCAGGGCTGATCGCCGCGGCTATGCAGCCGGCGCTCCTCGAGCCATTTGCGCGGCTGCTGAACCTGCTCGACCACCCCAAAGACGTCGAGTTCGTGCGGCCACTGATATTGCAGGAGATCCACTATCGACTTTTAAGCAGCGGTCTGGCCGACGCCATCGTACAGTTCGCGATGCGTGGTTCCCATCTTTGGCAGATCGGTAAGGCCACCGCTTGGATAAAAGCGAACTACAAGGAGCCAATGCGCATCAAGGTACTCGCGCAGCTTGCAGGAATGAGCGTCACGTCTTTCCATCGCCACTTTAAGGCAACGACGCTCATGACGCCGTTCCAATACCGGACGCAGATCCGGTTGCAAGAAGCGCGACGAATGCTGATCGCGGACCGCCTTGCGGCCGGTACTGCCGGAATGGAAGTCGGCTACGACAGCCAGTCCCAATTTAGCCGCGACTATAAGCGAATGTTTGGCGCGCCGCCCGCGTCCGACACTGCACGGCTGGCTGGCTTGTCACCTGCTATAGACGAAGAACCGATGCTAGCGAAGTGAAATCGGGACGTTCTTCAATTCCGATACCTGCCAGGAAACACAATGTCCTGTTCAACGAGAACGTTGAACTTGTAGCCCGGTCGGATCTGCAACGTCGGCTGTACGTCCATGTTCCGCTGGATCGTCCGGTCGGCCACTCGCCCGAAGGTCTCGGCGAAGTTCCGCCTCGCCGCATCGGAAGCCGTGTCCTGAGTGGCGAGCGTGGAGCTCTGCGGCACGGCCATATCGATGCCCGTTCCGATCAGGGCAATCATGACCGCTGAGCCGAATGTTTTGAGATAGTGGTTGTTCACCTTGTCATTGAAGCCGCCATAGCCTTCCGCATCCGTGCCGGCCATCCCGCCGATCTGCAGCGTCGATCCGTTCGGGAAGATGATATCGGACCAGACGACGAGAACCCGGCTCTGGCCGAACGAGACCTTGCTGTCATAGCGACCGAACAGTTTCGTGCCCTGCGGGATTAGCAGGCGATGGCCTGTCGCGCTGTCATAGACATTCTGGCTGACCTGCGCGGTGATGCGACCTGGCAGGTCGGAATTGATGCCTGTTATCAACGTTGCCGGAATAACCGAGCCTCTTTTTAGTTCGTATAGGGACTGCGGCGGCACGACGCGGTTCGCCAGATAGCCGAGATCCTTGAGGTCGGCATTGAAGAAATCCTCCTTGGAACTCTGTCCATTCGGATCGGCATTCTGTCCGCCCAGACCGGCGCGCAAGGCCGCGGCGTAAAGGTCGGACGCGTTTCCGTTCGCGGCTGTCATCGTCATTCGGGGCGAGGCGCTCTCATCTTTTTCTAACCGCGCTTCCAGCTTGCCGCGATCGATGGCGAGCGGCGCGTCATAGGCGGAGTCCCGCGCCTGCATCCGGGCCATCCGCTGACGCTGCTGCTCGCGAAGAACCTGCTCCTGTTGTTCACGGGCGAGACGCGCCCGCCACACCTCCTCCGGCTCCAGCTCCGAGGCGCGTCGTTCCGGCCTCTGCTCAGGCTGCTGTGCGAAGGGATTGGCTACCTTCTCTTCCGCCTTTTTGGTCTCGACCGGCGTCGGCTGGAATGTCTCCTGCGGCTGTGGCTCGCCAATGATGCCGTCGGTGACGCCCCGTTTGATCTGGTCGGCATAGGTCGAGGCCGGATTGCCCGAACTGGTGTCCGGACCGCTACCCTTACCGAAGTAAAGCCCGCGCGAGGCGAGCCCAAAGAAGATGATGCCGAGAAAGGCGACCAGCAGCACAATCACGACGATGATCGGCACGCGGTTCACGCGCTTGATGCCGGAAGTGGCCTGACTGTTGGCGGCCCCACCAAGCTTGAGAGACTGCACCATGATGTTTCTCCCTCACCCTCGCCGCATGAGCGAAAGGGCGCTTGCGGGTGTCGCACCCGATGTCGTCACGGTATAGGCCCGACCAAGCTCGACATTGCTCGTCGAGAGCCGTGCGAACATCTGGCCTTCATAGGGCATGATCACATAGGCGAGTGGAATGACGGACGCGCCACTATCTGTCTTCTGGTCGGTAACAACGGCATAGCCCCATCCCTTCAATGCCGCCTCAATCGCCTGTCCGAAGGGAGAACCATCCTGCTTGAGCGCAACGGTCGCCTTCCCTGGTCCGATCTGTTCGGCAAGACGGCTGACCATATCGCCCGCGATGGCGCCGGCGGCTGGTCCGGAGACCTCAGTCGGTGCTGCGCTGGTAACGAGACCGCCGGAGTCCATCGTTTGGCATCCGGAAAGGAGGATGACCAGAACGCAGACCGCGGCTAGACAGCGGAGATAGCCAAGGCGGTTCAGGCTGTCGCGAAGGAGGTTTTGCATCACCGCCCTCCCCTGCTGATCGTCACCTTCTGCTGTTTCCAGCCGACGCCTGAGACAAGCACTGCACGATCGATATTGTAATCGACCACCATCATATTGCTTTTCATACGATAGTTGACGATGCGGTTCTGTCCGCCGGAGACGACGAAGAGAACCGGGGCATCCTGACCGGAGATTGATCGCGGAAACTGGATGTAGGTCTTTTGTCCATCCGAGTAAACTCGCGTCGGCCGCCAGCCGGCGCTGCCGGAGACGGAATAGGCAAAGCTCAATTGCTCGGCGGGAACGCCGGCGCCCGGGATCGTGCTGGCTTCCAGCCGCGCGTTGACGTCGGCAAGCTTTGCCGAAACGTCCTCGGGATATTCGAACCCGACGCGCGCCATGTATTGCGTCGCGTGCGACTTGAGCTGGATATGATAGGTCCGCCGCGACGTGGTCACGACCATCGACGTGACCAGACCCGGCTCCGATGGCTTGACGATCAGATGGATCGCCTGCCCAGCGGCGGCACCCGATGTCGCTGGCTCCACCTTCCAGCGTACCGTGTCGCCAACGAGCACGTCACGAACCACCTCGCCGCCCTGAAGCTCGATGTCGCAGACCTGCAGAGGCGAGCAGACGACGGATGGCTGCACTTCGCCATAAAGGAAGATCACCTTCCCATCGGCGCCTTTCGTGACCAGGCCACGGCTTCCGCGCCATTGTGTCGAAATACCCATGCCTTTCGCCTCGTTGGCAGTCACACCGTCGGTGGCGAGAGAAGTAGACGGGAAGGCGGAGGAGGCTGCAACGGCGATAGCAATGATGCCGGCGCTCATCGTGACCCGAGATGGTGTGTATGATCTGTTCATGTTCGGGGCCATGCCTTTCAAAGCTGCGCGGTCCAGTCAAAGTCGCGGAGATAGAGACCGATGGGATTAAGACGGATCACACCCTCGTCCTGGGGCGGCGTTAGTGTCACGGTGGCGATCCCGCGGAAGCGGCGGATGGCGGTCTCCTTGCCGCGGCGATCCCGTTCGAACTCGGTCCAGTCGATCTGGTAGGTCTGGTTCGAAAGCGCGACGATGTTGTTGACCTCGATCGCGACCGTGGAATTCTTCGCCTTCTCGAAGGGCGAATTCGAGCGAAACCAGGCATTGACCTTTTCCGTTGCTGGATCGGAGGTGCGCAGCAGCCCGTAGGTCCGGTCGATGTACTGCTTCTGTACGACCGCATCCGGCGTGACGGATCGGAAGTTCGACACGAAACTGCCAAGTGTCGCCCGCACCACGCGCTGATCGGCATATTCGATCTGCTGCGGAAAGCCCGAATTGACAGCCGTGCCAAGCTTGTCGACCTCGACGATATAAGGGATCAACTTCACCTGGGTGCTCTGGTAGAGCGCGTAGCCAAAACCGATGACGGCCATGGTCATGCTGGCAATGCCGACAATGCGCCATGCGGCGGCGGCTTTTACATAGGAACCGTAGCGCTCGTTCCATTCGGTGCGCGCAGCGATGTAGGGATTATCTGGGATATTGTGTCCGGCCATTCTTTCAGCGTCCCGTCACTTGCTGTCGTTAATCGGCGGTGGTGAAGGCGGTGTGCCGGGCCGGCCGGAGGTTTGATCGAGTTTGGCGTTGGCAAGGCCGAGCATCGATCCGGCATAAGCGCCGGGCGAACCGATCGCCTTTTCCTTTGCTGCGGAGCCGACGGCCCCTGCCGCGCCGCCAATCCCAGCCTGCATGCCGCGTAGCGTCGCACTGGCCAGAGACGCGCCCCCTGCCCTTGCGGCACTCGCCGCACCGAAGCCTCTGTTGGCCGCTGCTGTTGCCAAAAAGCCGGCGCCCGCCGCAAAGGACGCGGCCTGTCCGCCATGACGAATGGCTTCCATGCCGCCGCCGACCGATGCACCCTGGACCACGCCCTGCAGGATGGGAGGCACATACATGGCGATGACGAAGACGACCACGGAGATGCCGGCAATTGCGAGCGTCGTGATGAACTGTTCCGAGGTTGCAGTCGGCGCCTCTGCCAGACCGAGAAGAATGTCCGAGCCGATCTTGGCGATCATGACAAGCGCCATCAGCTTCATGCCAACGGAGAAGGCATAGACAAGATACTTGATCGCGAAATCCTTGGTGTAGGAGGAGCCGCCGAGCCCAAGCATGACCATGCCGGCGAGGAGGCCGACATGTCCGTCGTCGAATGATTTGAGACTTTTTGGGCTTTGGAAGAATGGAGTTTCCGGCTCGGTCTGCGGGTTGATTTAAGCTGCTTTGGCCTGGTGGTTCAAGCGGCGCTGTTTGATGGTGTCTCGTTTGATCCTTTCGCGTTCGAGCAGGATGGTCTGACCGCGCCCGAAGTAGACTTCGGCCGGGGTGAGATTGTCGAGGCTCTCGTGATATCGGCGATGATTGTAGTGCTCGACGAAGGCCGCGATCTGCGCTTCTAGGTCTTCCTGGAAGAAGTAGTTTTCGAGCAGGATGCGGTTCTTGAGTGTTTGGTGCCAACGCTCGATCTTGCCCTGCGTTTGCGGATGGCCGGGAGCACCGTGGACCTGGTCGATCTTGTATTTCTCCAGCCATTCACCGAGATCGGAGGCGACGTAACACGGGCCGTTGTCGGACAGCAGGCGTGGCCGGTGCTCGACCTTGACCTTGTCGCAGCCTGATGCGGCCAATGCCAGATCGAGCGTGTCGGTGACGTCATCGACTTTCATGCCGGTGCACAGCTTCCAGGCGATGACGTAACGGGAATAGTCGTCGAGAATGGTAGACAGGTAGAACCATCCCCAGCCAATGACCTTCAGATAGGTGAAGTCGGTTTGCCATATCTCGTTCGGCCGCGTGGTCTTGTCCTTGAACTCGTCGTTGGCCTTGATGACGATATAGGCAGGCGACGTAATCAGGTCATGGGCCTTGAGCAGGCGATAGACCGAAGCCTCTGACACAAAATAGCTTTCCGTGTCGGTGAACTTCACCGCCAGTTCGCGTGGCGAAAGATCGGCATGATCCAGCGCCATGGTGATGATCCGGTCCCTGACATCGTCGGGAATGCGGTTCCACACCCGTGATGGCGCAGACGTCCGGTCTTCCAGACCTTCGACGCCATGGGTCTGGAAGCGATCATACCAGCGGTAGAAGGTCGGCCTTGGGATGCCGAGCTTGTCGAGGGTTTGCCTGGCCGACAGGTGCGCCTGCTCAACGAGCCGGATGATCTCAAGCTTTTCGGTAGCGGGATATCTCATTCCTCGTCGCCCCCATCCCCGATCATGCTTTTTTTGAGCAGGCGGTTCTCCAGGGTGAGATCGGCCAGCGCCTCTTTCAGGTCGCGGCTCTCCTTGCGCAGAGCCTTTACCTCGTCACTGGTCGCCGAGCGGGCGGTGTCGCCTGCAAGGCGCTTCTTGCCCGCTTCGAGGAATTCCTTCGACCAGCTATAATACAGGCTTTCGGTGATCCCCTCGCGGCGGCAGATCGCAGCGATGCTGTCTTCGCCACGCAGCCCTTCAAGCACGATGCGGATCTTCTCCTCCGACGAATGATGCTTGCGCGTGGCACGGCGGATGTCCTTGATCGTCTTTTCGGCCGCTGATGTTTGCGGCCCGGTTTTCTGTCTCATCTTCGCTTCCTTTGAATGAGCTACGATGAGCTGAAAATCCTCTCTTCTCAATTAAACCAGTTCTGTCTCAAGGGCGCTGATGTCCGACAGAGGCCGACATACATCTCGACCATCACGGCGACGAAGATCGCAGCGACCAGGCTGAACGACACCACGACCACGACCATGGCGAAGACGGCAGCGATCGCCAGTGCATTATCCTCCCAGAGGCCGAACTTCGCCTGTTCCGACATTTTCGTCGCGACACGAATGCCGGCGTCAAAGATATTGGCGGGAGATGCCGAGCCGCCACCGGCGCCGATCTGGTAGAGACTGTCGACAACAGCCTTGGCGAACTCCGGCCCCCTGTCGAGGATGAAGGCAAACAGGCCGATGAACATGATGCGCTTGACGAGTTCGGCGAACCAGCTGTCGAGCGAGGCGGCGTTAATCGCCAGCCATACGGCAGCGATCCCGACCTCGATGCCGGCAAGAATCCAGAACAACGAGCGGGCGGCATTCATCACCGTCGTTTCCCAGCCCTTTGCGGCGGTGACGACGGAATTTTCGAGTGTGGTCAGCACCTGGCCCTGTTGCGCCAGCGCGGGCGTGGTCGCCAGAAGAACGACCGCCATCGCGACAAACACCCGTTCGAGCGCGCGGGAAGAAGGAATGGCTACCATCGGGGCTTCATCTCCTGGCCGCCGCGGATGTCGCGGTCGGAATTTCCGCCAAAGAACTGTTCGCGATGTCGGCGCTGTTCTTCATCGGAGGACGAATTGATTGCGGCTGTGCCCGATCCGGAGATTGGGGTGGTCTGTGGCTGGACAACGAGCCAGGTGATGACGCTCGCGCCGGCCGCGGAACCGATCGCGACGAGAGCAACAATGACGATCAGACGCGGGCTCACCAGCGGGGCTCCATCGTCTGGCCGCCATGGATGTCACGCTCGGTTCCGCTGAAGAACTGTTCGCGCCGCGCCTGCGCCAGATCCTTTTGCGCTTGCTCGGACTGATACCAGGTGCCCATCATGGTCATCTGCTGTGAGACCAGACCGCGCAGCTTCTGCATCTGCGCGACCTGCTGCGCGGCGATGTCGTGCCCGACCTGCAGCGCCTTCATCTGGCCATCGGCCGATTCCGACATCGACCTGAGCTGCGACATGGTGCTTTCCTCGTTGGAGAATTGCTCGGCCGTCAGATTGGCAGCCTTCAACGTGCCGGCGATCGTGTCGCGATTGGTGTCGGACCAGCTCTGATAGGTCGTGGAGAAGCTCGCTCCGTCAGGCAGATTGCTCTTCATGTCGGCAAAGCTCTGAAAACGCTGCTTGAGCACGTCGTCGACATTGCCCATGGAGAAGGCGACGCCTTGGCCCTGGTTGACGACATTCTGGAGGTTCTTCAGGTCGTTTTCGACCTGACCCCAGATATGGTTCGGGAGCTGCGCGGTATTCTGCAGCATGTTCCTGTAGATGTTGAGCTGGTTCTGGATCTGCTCGGCCAGTTGCGAGATCTGGGTGATCTGGTTGTTCACCTGCTCGGCGGACTTGCCGACCAGGCTGATCAGTTCAGTATTGTTGGCAAGCTGAGTCCATTCGGTCGCTTGTCCCGTGACGCCTCCTGCTTGCGCAGGAAGCGAAAGAGCAGGCAAGAGTATGAGAGCCACGCCAAGCGCGGCGCGCAATGTCCTACCGGATTGGGAAGAGCGTTTGGGCATGGGCGATCCCCCTTTGCTGGAGCCAATGGAGAGGCCAGGCGGCCCCGTGTTCGAGATGCAGAGCGCGGATGCGCTTGAGGTCTTCCTTTCCGGATGCTCCGACAAAGGAGAGCGCCACCGGTCCAAGCCCCATGTCGAACAGTCGACGCCCCTCGGGCGAGACGACGTAGTAGTCCCGCTTCGGGATCGCGGTCGCAACGATCTCGATCTGCCGCTCGTTGAAGCCGATACGTTCGTAGAACTCCCGCGTGCCGGGTTCGCGGGCCGCCCCGTTCGGGAGACAAATTTTGGTCGGGCAGGATTCCTTCAGCACATCGATGATGCCTGACCGCTCCGCATCAGAGATCGACTGGGTAGCGAGCACCACGGCGCAATTGGCTTTTCGAAGGACCTTCAGCCATTCCCGGATCTTGTCCCGGAACACCGGGTGGCCGAGCATCAGCCAGGCCTCGTCGAGGATGATGAGGCTGGGTGCACCGGTGAGGCGTTTTTCGATGCGTCGGAAGAGATAGGTGAGCACGGGCACGAGGTTGCGCTCGCCCATGTTCATCAGTTCCTCGATCTCGAAACACTGGAAGGCGCCAAGCGCCAGACCGTCTTCCTCGGCGTCGAGAAGCTGGCCCATCGGACCATCGACGGAATAGTGATGCAGGGCGTGCTTGATTTCGCGCATCTGGACGCCGGAGACGAAGTCGGAAAGGGAGCGGCCGCGGGACTCGGCCATCAGGCCGATCTGCCGTGAAATCGCATTGCGATAATCGGGAGTGATTGTCACACCCTGCAGGGCGACCAGCATCTCGATCCACTCGGACGCCCAGGCGCGATCGGCGTCCGACGAGAGATCGGCCAGCGGGCAGAAAGAGAGTGCCCTCCCCTCCCCTAATTCCGGCGCGTCGCCGCCAATCTGGTAATGATCACCGTCGATGCCAAGTGTCAGCGGCAGCATCGATCCGCCCTTGTCGAAGGCGAAGATCTGCGCATCGCCGTAGCGTCGGAACTGGGCTGCGATCAGTGAGAGCAGCGTTGATTTGCCGGACCCTGTCGGGCCGAAGATCAGCGTGTGGCCGACATCGTCGACATGCAGGTTCAGCCGGAAGGGTGTCGATCCGCTAGCAACCTGCATCAGCGGAGGCGAGGCCGGCGGATAATACGGGCAAGGAGCCACCGGGCTTCCGGACCAGATCGAATTAAGCGGGATGAGGTCGGCGAGATTGCGCGTGTTGATCAGCGGCTCACGGATATTGGCATAGGACACGCCCGGCAGGCTGCCAAGAAACGCATCGGTCGCGTTGATCGTCTCGATGCGTGCGCCAAAACCTTCGGCCTGGATCAGGCGGCGGACTCCCTCACATTTCTCCTGCAGGCTCGGCTGGTCCTCATTAAAGAGAACGATGACCGGCGTATAGTAGCCGTAGGCCACGAGCTGCGAAGTGGCTTCGGCGATCGCGTCCTCGGTCTCTGCCACCATGAGCATGGCGTCCTGGTCGAGCGACCGCGACTGCGTCTGGAAGAGCTGATCGAAGAATGGCCGGACCTTCTGTTGCCATTTCTTACGCGTGCGCTCCAGCCTGGCGCGAGCTTCTTCGGCGTCAAGGAATACGAAGCGGGACGACCAGCGATAGGTCAGCGGCATCAGGTCAAGACTATTGAGTATTCCCGGCCAGCTTTCGGCGGGCAGGCCGTCGATCGCCACCACGCCAAGGAACCGGTTCTCGACAAGTGGCGTCAAACCGTGCTGCAGCTCGGCCGTGACCAGCCAGTCGAGATACATTGGGATCTCTGGCAGGCGCACCGGATGATTTTCCCCGGTGATGCAAAAGCGGATAAACTGGAAAAGTTCGTCGTAGCGGGCGACACGATGACCGCCGCGCTCCGGCGTTTCGCGTGTCATCATCCGTCGGATCGAAACGACATTGGCAAGATACTGTTCGACCTCGCGGATCGACGTCAGAAAGGTTTCGAGCGCCTTGTCGGCATAGGTGGCGGACCGGCTGCCAACGTCCGAATAGACATAGCGCGTCAATCCGGACCGCCTCGGCTCCGGTGGGCGCCAGGTCAGGACCAGGGCATGACGGCTTTCGTAATGCCCCCTCTCCTTCTCAAAGTGCGCCCGCCGCTCCGCATCGATGGCGCGGGTCACCGGATCGGGGAAATGGCTGGCCTCCTCCGTTGGATAATCTCCCGTCGGCACCCGGACAGCCTCGACCTGGATCATCCAGCCGGAACCAAGGCGCGACAGGATTGCATTGATCTGCCGCGACACCTCGTTTCGCTCGGCGTCGGTCGAGCTCTCGCTATCGGGTCCGGCAAAGTACCACCCTGCCATCAGCGAGCCGTCCTTCAGGAGAATGACGCCGTTATCGACCAACCCGGCATAGGGAACGAGATCGGCAAAGGATGGTCCGGAATGGCGAAAGGATTTGAGGGCAACCATGCCGCGCTCCCTCAATACCGGCGCCACGGCGACGACGTCGCGCGGTAGAAGGTCTTGTAGGAGATATGCCGGATATAGACCCTTCGCATCAGCGGGTCGGCCTTGGCCATCATGCGAAGGGCAGCCAACGCAACCAGCCAGATCGCAACGCCGAACAGGGCCGCATACCAGGTGAGCACAACGAAGATCAGGATGATGGCTGCCAACGCCGTCATCAGGACAAGCTCGCGATCGGCGCCCATCAGAAGGTTCGGCCGCGACAGCGCCCGATGCACCCGGGACCGAATGAGGTTTGAGCCGACTTCAGCCACGAGCCCCCTCCCCTGCCGCGGACAGCATGGCTTCGGGCACAGAGACAATAGGACCGACATCTAGATCGGCGTGGCGCTCGCCGATGGACGCACCGGTTGCGCCGAACAACGCGACGATCTGGGTGGCGCCGAGCAGTACGCCGCCGACCAGGGCGACATAGCAAAGGCGACGAGCAAAATCGTTGAGTTCTCCGCCGAAAATAAGCATGGCGCCGGCGATCGCGACTGCGGCAAGGGCAATGAACCCGGCGACGGGACCGGTGATCGACTGCTGGATCTGCTGCAGTGGCGACTCCCACGGAAGACCACCGCCGCCGGAGCCCGCGAATGCGGGCGCTGAGATAGTGAAGGTGATGGCGGCGACCGTGATTGGTGCGAAAACGGGATAGGTCTTACGCGACATGGCTGTCCTCATCGATCTGGGCATAGTGTTCGGTCTGGTAGTGGTTGTTGCGGTATCCCTCGATGTGGATCACCTCGCGGACCCGCCTCCCCTTCCCCGTCCGCTCGATGGAGACGACGAGATCGACCGCCTCGCCGATCACCTCCTGCATTGGCTGCTGGCTCGCTTCTGCGGTCAGTTGTTCAAGCCGGCGCAGCGCCGACATTGCGGTGTTGGAATGGATCGTGGTGACCCCGCCTGGATGCCCAGTGTTCCAGGCCTTCAGGAGAGTGAGTGCTGCACCATCACGGACCTCACCGACGATGATGCGGTCCGGGCGAAGTCTCATGGTGCTCTTCAGCAATCGCGCCATATCGATGGTATCGCTGGTATGCAGGCTGACCGCGTTTTCGGCCGCGCACTGGATTTCGGCAGTGTCCTCGAGGATGACCATGCGATCGTCGGGTGCGGCGGTAACGATCTCGGCGATGATCGCGTTGGCGAGCGTCGTCTTTCCCGAACCGGTACCTCCGGAGATCACAATGTTCATCCGGGCATCGATGGCGCTGCGAATGGCGGAGGCCTGGGCCTCTGTCATCACCTTCGAGGTCACATAGTCGTCGAGCGGGATGAGCCGCGAGGCGCGCCGACGGATCGTGAAGGCAGGGCCGGATACGACAGGCGGCAATAGCCCCTCGAACCGATGCCCGCCGATCGGCAGTTCGCCAGAGATAATCGGGCGCTCGTCATCGGCCTCCGACTGCAGCGCATGAGCGACACTGCCGATCACGACTTCCGCAGCCGCGGGTGTCATGGCGCCAGCTGGAGCAACGCCATGCCCGAGCCGCTCGATGAACAAGCGGCCGTCGGGGTTGAGCATGATCTCGACGACTGTCGTATCGTCGAGAGCGACGCAGAGCTGGTCGCCCAGTGCGTCCTGAAGCTTGCGGACAAGTCTGGGATGAGAACGGAGCTGAGTCACGCCGCGCTCCTGATCGTCCGGTCTTGATCGGCAAACATCGAGCGGTATCCTGGCGGGGATACTCGCTCAAAACTCTTTCGATCGGCTGGCAGACGTCCGGCAACAGCAATGGTGTTACCGATTTGTGTGGATTGGCCCAGCCGCGCCATCGGCCAGCCGGCTCTCTTCAGGATTCGCTCGAAGCGAAGGTCCGTCGCCGTGACGATCTCGTCGTAGCCATTCGCCATCGACCATTCGATGATGCCGGCGAACATGGTCAACGTCGCAGCGTGCAACTGGCCCTCTGCCCTTCCCGCCGACAGCGAGGTGTCGACGCAGAAGCGAGAACTTTCCACCATCTTGCCGGTGGCGGCGAGCGAGCCCTCCGACAGCAGTTGCGGGAAGGTCCTTTCCAGCATGGTCGGACCGAGCGCGGGTAAAAGGCGTGCGCACGCAACGACCTTTCGATTGCCAAAGGTAGCAAGGATGTAGGTTGGGTTCAGATCGTCGTATTGGTCCCGTTCTCCGTCCTTCGTGATCGCGACGTCCCATTCGAGGCGGTCACCGAAGACCGCCGCGCGCAGTCGGTGCATCTGTTTCAGAAGGTTTTGATGCTCGACATATCGGTCGGGTGGGATTGAAAGAATCTGCATCGTGATCTCCGCTTGATCTGATCAGGCGGAATGAAGATCACCTCAATCCACGGTTGGCCATCTGCAGATCTGCAGGCAGTGATTCTGGTGAGTCGGGGTCATCGGTGCGAGAATCGAGCAGGAACGGTGTGCAAAACGTCTTCGGATTTCTGCAGATCTGCAGACCGGGGATACTCGCGAAAAATCTAAAATTCAGGTTAAGCCACGGTAAACATGGCGGAAATCGGAGGCCCTAAGATTTCGCCTCATAACGCGTTAACCTTTCGTTAACCAAAAACGTCTTGCAAGCTCACCTGCATTGGGTAATCGTCACGGAAAAATGGCTATACGCGCCAATTAACCGTGACGAGAGATTATACCGTGAGCAAACCCGCCATGATATCGCGAAACGATCGTCCTTCGGTCGATGTGACCATTGGCGACCACGCCGAACAACTCAGCTCCCAGCTTCAGGCTATGAGCGAAGCCCTCTTCCCGCCAACGTCTCACAAGACTCTGCGGAAGTTTACATCTGGCGAGGCTGCCAGGCTCATGAACATCTCGGACTCCACGCTACGAAAGATGACGTTGGCTGGGGAGGGCCCCCAACCGGAACTGGCGAGCAACGGCCGGCGTTTCTATACACTTGGTCAGATCAATGAAATCCGTCACATGTTAGCGCGGTCGACACGTGGTCGTGAGAGCATCGAGTTTGTTCCTCACAGGCGCGGTTCCGAACACTTACAGGTGGTCGCGGTCACGAACTTCAAGGGTGGCTCTGGCAAGACTACTACCTCAGCTCACCTCGCTCAATACCTGGCTCTTCAGGGATACAGGGTTCTCGCTGTCGACCTCGATCCACAAGCGAGTCTTTCGGCCCTTTTAGGGGTTCTTCCTGAGACGGACGTCGGTGCGAATGAGACATTGTATTCTGCCATTCGTTACGACGACTTGAAGCGTCCGCTGCGCGAAGTTATTCGGCAGACTTACTTCGATGGTCTTCATCTCGTTCCAGGCAATTTGGAGCTCATGGAGTTCGAGCATACAACCCCAAAAGCACTCACCGACCGGGGCGGTCGCGATGGGCTATTCTTTACTCGTATCGCGCAAGCTTTCGATGACGTTGCCGACGACTACGACGTTGTAGTCATAGACTGCCCGCCACAGCTCGGATTTCTGACATTGAGTGGTCTCTGCGCTGCGACCTCAATGATAGTTACAGTGCATCCTCAAATGCTTGATATCGCATCTATGAGCCAATTTCTGTTGATGACGCGAGACCTTCTAGGGGTCGTCAAGGAGGCCGGTGGAAATCTACAGTATGATTTCATTCGATATCTTTTGACGCGATTTGAACCACAAGACGCGCCGCAGACGAAGGTGGCTGCGCTTTTGCGCAATATGTTTGACGATCATGTTCTGACTAATCCTATGGTAAAGTCGGCAGCAGTATCCGACGCTGGGCTGACGAAGCAGACGCTTTATGAAATTGGCCGCGAGAACCTAACCCGCTCCACCTACGATCGTGCAATGGAGGCACTGGACGCCGTAAATTCTGAAATCGAGTCGTTGATCGAAACGGCTTGGGGACGGGTGTGATGCGAACGCATTGCTTGGAAACGCTGTTGGGAGCTCCCAACGCGCAGAAGATTCCCCTATGTCGCTCGGGTTCTCGCGTCTCTACGTCGTGGGGGCCTAACGGTCAGACCGTGTTGGGAGCTCCCAACCAAGCTTTAATTCATACGGGGAATCGACGTCCTCTCCGATTTCCTGGGAGACAATTTCCATGAGCCGCAAGGATGCAATAGACAGCCTGTTCCTGAAGAAACCTGCCGCCGGCGAAAAACTAACTGCGGAGAAATCGGCGACCCGAGTCCGCACTGGAGCGATCTCAGCCATGGGGTCGTCTCTGCAAGAAATGGCAGAGGGCGCGAAAGCTGCTGCTCGCCTACAAGATCAGCTAGCGCAAGGAGAAGCCGTCGTTACGTTGGCACCTTCTTCGATTGAAGGCTCAGCGATCGCGGACCGGTTACTTACTCCGATCGATCCAAAGTTTGATCAACTTGTAACGAGCATTCTGGAAGAGGGGCAACAGGTCCCGATCCTAGTTCGTCCTCACCCTGAAATCGCCGGCAAATACCAAATCGTCTATGGTCGGCGGCGTCTACGGGCGGCGGTTCAGTTGGGCCGGGAAGTCTCCGCAATCGTCCGAAATCTAACCGACCGAGAATTGGTCATTGCCCAAGGTCGGGAGAATCTTGATCGCGCTGACCTATCTTTCATTGAGAAAGCATTGTTCGCGCTTCGATTGGAAGATGCTGGCTACGACCGTGCAACGATCATCGCTGCGCTTTCTACGGACAAAGCAGACCTCAGCCGCTACATATCGGTAGCTCGCGGAATTCCTCTCGATATCGCCTCCCAGATTGGTCCAGCACCCAAGGCTGGGAGGTCACGGTGGGTCGCTCTCTCCGAGGCTCTTCGGACTACACCATCGACCGATATCGTAGAACGAGTAGTCTCATCTGACGAGTTTCGAATTTCTGACAGTGATGCGAGATTTGGATTAGTCCTCAAAGCCGTATCCAAACCGTCCGGGCAGGCTGACAAGCGAGAAAGAGCCTGGAGCACTCCGAAAGGGAGGAAGGCTGCAAAAATCCAGAAGCACAAGGATCGAACTGCCTTGATCTTCGACGAAAAGCGCGTGCCTGAGTTCGGCGAATTCGTCGCGAGCCAACTCGATAGCTTGTATTCACAATTCCTCGAAGCAACCGAAGGAGAAAAGATAGAATGAAAGAAAGCGGTTCATCGGCGTCGGGTCTCGCTCGGCTAGGATGATAAACCACAACCGCAAAAGAAAAAGGCCCCCGAAACGGCGTTCCGGAAGACCTTCTCTTTAGTCTCGCAGCTTAGAGAATCGCACTTCCTGGAATCTCAGTCAAGAGTCCCATAAGGAAACGTCGAGGCGGTGTGCAAATTTCTTTTGCCTAAACGAAGGTAGAAGGAAATGCAGACGCATTTATCAACGACGCCCTTTGGGCGGCGGCCAATGTCGCTTGGCCAGATTTCAAGTCAAATGGCAGCAAAGGCCGTGAAGCCTGACGCGACCGCAAACAAATGGCATGTGTTCCAGAATATCCGCGAGGCGAGGGAACTGCTCGGTGCGACGGATCGCTCGCTTGCGATCCTCAACGCCTTGCTGACGTTTCATCCGGAAACCACATTGACGGGCGATGCCGAACTTGTTGTGTGGCCGTCGAACGAGCAGCTTGCCGCGCGAGCCAACGGCATGCCGGCCACGACGCTGCGCCGGCACATTGCGGTGCTTGTGGAGTGCGGCCTGGTTATTCGACGTGATAGCCCAAACGGGAAACGCTTCGCTCGTAAGGGCAGGGGTGGTGAGATCGAGCAGGCCTACGGCTTTGATCTGTCCCCGATCGTGGCGCGGGCCGAAGAATTCAGAGACATGGCCGGGGCGATCCAGGCTGAGAAAAAGGCCTTTCGTGTTGCAAAGGAACGGCTGACGCTGCTGCGCCGCGATATCGTTAAGCTGATCGATGCGGGGATTGACGAACGTGTTCCGGGTAATTGGGACCGAATACAACAGGCGTATCAGGCGATCATTGGCAGGCTGCCGCGCTCGGCGCCCCGTCAGTTGGTGGACGATATTTGCCTCGATCTCCACGCGCTCTACACGGAAATCCGTGACGTATTGGAATCTTTCACAAAAGCTCAGATTCTGGACGCCAATGAGTCCCATTCCGGTCGTCACATACAGAATTCAAAACCAGACTCTATTTCTGAATCTGAACATGGCTTTGGAAACAAAGACGAAGCGGGTGGCACGGTCGAGGAAATCGACAACGTACGGAGCTTGCCGAAGCGGGAACTGCCCTTGGGGATCGTTCTGGATGCTTGCCCTGGCGTGCGGGAACTGGCGCAGGGCGGCGAAATCCGCCACTGGCGCGATTTTGTGGCGGCGGCGGAGCTCGCCCGGCCGATGCTGGGGATCAGCCCGAGCGCCTGGCGGGAGGCCTGCGAGGTTCTGGGCGAGCAGCATGCCGCGATCACGCTTGCTGCTATCTACCAGCGGGCTGACCAGATCGGATCGGCCGGCGGATACCTGCGCAGCCTGACGGATCGAGCGCGCGAGGGCAAATTCTCGACTTGGCCGATGGTCATGGCGCTTTTGCGAGCCAAGCTTGAGGCTCAGAACGTGAGGGGCGACCGACCGCCCACCCCGGACGATGCCGCGGGAAGCAGCTCGGGACTGCGCGCCTCTGACGCATTGCTGAGAAGCCTCAGCAGGCCGAGACCGCAATGA